>JANPKQ010000404.1:0-9280 GCA_031426115.1 Gemmatimonadaceae bacterium
GAGCTCCTCGCCGCGTACCGCAACATGCTCCTGTCGCGTCGGTTGGACGACAAGGAGATCCAGCTCAAGCGGCAGAACAAGATCTTCTTCCAGATCTCGGGCGCCGGCCACGAGGCGATCCTCACTGCCGCCGCGATGGCGCTGAAGCCGAAGTACGACTGGTTCTTTCCGTACTATCGCGACCGCGCGCTCTGCCTTCAGCTCGGCATGACCCCGGCGGAGATGCTGTACGAAGCGGTTGGCGCGGCGAAGGATCCGAGCTCCGGCGGCCGCCAGATGCCCAGCCACTGGGGCCACAAGGACCTCAACATCGTCTCGTCGTCATCGCCGACGGGGACCCAGTTCCTCCAGGCGGTCGGATGCGCCGAGGCGTCGATGCGGGCGAAGCTCCTCCAGATCAGCGAGGGGTTCGAGAGCGACGAAGTCACCTACGTCTCCACCGGCGATGGCACGACGAGCGAGGGTGAGTTCTGGGAGTCGCTGAACTCGGCCTGCAACCTCAAGCTGCCGGTGGTCTACGTCGTCGAGGACAACGGCTACGCGATCTCCGTCCCCGTCGAGGTCAATACCGCCGGCGGGTCGATCTCGAAGCTCGTGCGCTCGTTCCCGGGCCTCCTGGTCGAGGAGGTGGACGGGTGTGACTTCGTCGCGAGCTATGAGGTGATGAAGCGCGCAGTCGCCTATGCGCGGAAGCGGAAGGGTCCGACGCTCGTGCATGCCAAGGTCATCCGGCCGTACTCGCACTCGCTGTCGGATGAGGAGATCCACTACCGACCGCAGGAAGAGCGCGATGCGGACGCCATTCGCGACCCGATCACCGTCTTCCCGCGCTGGCTGATCGATGAAGGATACGCAGACGAGGCGGAGCTCAAGGGCATCCTCGAAGAGGTGGACGCCGAGGTCCTCGCGGCCACGGACGACGCCCTCGCGCAGCCACAGCCCACTGCCGACACGGTGCACTTCGCCGTCTACTCCCCGGATGTCGATCCGACGAGCGAGCAGTTCGATACCGAGGATGATCCGCGGTTCACCGGCGCAGAGACGACGATGGTGGACCTCCTCAACTCCGCGATGAAGGATGAGATGCGCCGCGATCCGCGCATCCTCGTCTTCGGTGAGGATGTCGCCGACGTCTCGCGCGAGCAGCACCTCGGCAAGGTGAAGGGCAAGGGCGGCGTCTTCAAGGTGACGTGGGGCCTCCAGAAGGAGTTCGGCGGCACCCGGGTGTTCAACTCGCCGCTGGCCGAAGCAAACATCATGGGCCGCGCGATCGGACTCGCGCTGCGCGGTTTCAAGCCGGTCGTCGAGATCCAGTTCTTCGATTACATCTGGCCAGCGTACATGCAGATTCGCGACGAGCTCGCGACGATGCGCTGGCGGTCGAACAACGCCTTCGCCGCACCCGTCGTCGTCCGGACGACGTACGGCGGCTATATCCGCGGGGCGATCTACCACTCGCAGACCGGAGCGTCGCTGTTCACGCACTGTCCGGGGCTTCGCGTCGTGTGTCCCGCGACGGCGATCGACGCCAACGGCCTGCTTCGCACGGCGATTCGCTCCGAGGATCCGGTGATCTTCCTCGAGCACAAGCACTTGTACAGGCAGACGTACAACAAGGCGAAGTACCCGGGCCCGAACTTCATGATTCCGCTGGGGAAGGCACGGGTCGCCCGCACCGGCGCGGACATCACCGTGGTGACCTACGGTGCGACAGTACAGCGCGCCCTGGTCGCGGCGAACAACATCGCCGAGCGCGGGATCGACGTCGAGGTCATCGACCTGCGGACGCTGTCGCCGTGGGACCGCGAGACGGTCTTCGAGTCGGTGCGGAAGACGTCGCGCGTCATCGTCGCGTACGAGGACTCGGTCTCGTGGGGATACGGCGCCGAGATCGCGGCCGCGATCGCGGATGAGTGTTTCGCGTGGCTTGACGCGCCCGTGAAGCGCGTTGCCTCGACGGACACGTTCGTCGGCTACGCACCGCAGCTCGAGGACGCGATCCTGCCGCAGGTCGAGGATTTCACGCGGGCGTACGAGGAGATCGCGAAGTACTGAGCGGCCTCCCCCGGTCTGGGCCCGTTACCTGAAGCGGCAGGATCCGCCGGCCAGCGCGAGATCCGGCGGCATGCGAAACTCGCACGTGGATGCGAGTCCCGCCTTCCGATTGTACTCACCCTCGGCGCGCGATAGTTCGGCGAGCTTCGCGAAGAGCGCGGTGGAATCGGTGGTCAGCGGGCAGTAGGGAACGTAGTACCGCGGCCCTCCACACGGCCGGTTGCCGACGGGCGCCGAACGACACTGCTCCACGGAGTTGCATCCGGCCGCGTTCGCGAGAACGATTGCCTCCCGCTCGAGCCGACGGAGCGCCGGGTCGGTCATGGTATCAGCCGCAGGGAGCGCAGGTGCCCCCTGCTCAGGCGGAGGAGCCGCGTCTCTGGATGCGGTGTCGTCCGCGGTTGGCTTCGCGCACGCGGCCGCTGCTACGAGCAGCGCTAGGCCGAGACGGATGAAGTGCATTACGGCTCCTGTGAATGGAGTGACATCGGATGGGACCTCACGTCGCGCATGCATGGTCACATCACGGACGGGATTGGCCGTCGGGACGGTCCGCCGGCGGGCGCTCGAAGACGATCTTTCCGCCGACCACGGTCATGAGCACCTGCGCATCGCGGATCGTCTCGGGCGGGATGCGGGTGAGGTCGCGGTCCAGCAGCACGAAGTCGGCGAGCGTGCCACGCACCAGACGGCCCTTCTCATTCTCGTCGAAGGACGCGTAGGCGCCGCTGCTCGTGTACGCCACGAGCGCCTCCTCGACCGTGATGCGCTGCTCGGGAATCCAGCCGCCGGGATTGCGATCGTCGAGGGTACGCCGGGTGACTGCCGCGTAGATCCCTTCGAGCGGCGTCGGCGGCGCCACGAACCAGTCGCTTCCGAATGCGACGCGCGCGCCGGCATCGAGCAGCGACCGGAACGCGTACGTCGTCTTCGCTCGCTCACGGCCGATCAGTCGCTCGGCCCAACGCCCGTCGTCGATTGCATGGTACGGTTGCATGCTCGGGATGACGCCGAGCTCGGCGAACCGGGAAATGTCCGCAGGGGCGACGTGCTGGGCGTGCTCGATCCGGAAGCGGCGGTCGCGCGGCCCGTTGGTGCGGGCGACGTCGCGGAAGATGTCGAGCTGGAGCCGGACGGCGCGATCGCCGATCGCGTGGACGATGACGTGCAGGCCCGCGGCGTCGGCGCCCGTGGTCCAGCGTCGGAGGTCGTCCGGTGCGTTCACGAGCAGACCGGTATCCGCCGGCGCATCGGTGAATGGCTCGAGCATCGCCGCCGTGTGTGAGCCGAGCGAGCCGTCGACGAATCCCTTGAGCCCACCAATGCGGAGCCACTCATCGCCGCGGCCGCGAGCCGCCACCGTATCGCGCAGTCGTTCCCACGAGTCGAGCGGTACTGCAGCGTAGATCCGAGTGCGGAGGCGTCCGGCCCGATGCGCGCGCTCGAAGACCGCGAGATCGCTCCAGCTTCCCATGTTGTGGACGGTGGTCACGCCGCGAGCGAGCACATGTTGCATTGCGGCATCCAATGCGCGATCGGCCATCGCATCGGTGGGAGGCGGCTCGACGCGAGACACCAACGACATCGCATTGTCCTTGAGGACACCCGTCGGATCACCGGTGGCATCGCGGACGATGGTTCCCCCATCGATGTCGGACGTGGCGCGGGTAACACCGGCCGCGCGCAGGGCAAGGCCGTTCGCCAGCCGCATGTGTCCATCGAGCCGGTTGATCCACACCGGATTGTTCGGCGTGATGGAGTCGATCCAGTCCCGCCGGGGAAGCTCCCCGCCCCATTGCTCGTGATCCCAGTCACCCGCCGTGATCCACGCACCGGCGGGGGCGGACGCGGCGAAGGCCTTGATGCGCGCGATGAATTCCTGCGGCGTCCGTGCATCGCGCAGCTGGACCGACGCGAGCCCGAACCCGCCATCGAGGAAGTGAATGTGCGTGTCGATGAAGCCGGGGACGACCATGCGCCCCTGGCCATCGATGACGCGCGCCCCAGGCGGCGCGGCCTTCCTGATGGCGGCGCTGGATCCCACGGCGGCGATCCGGCTTCCGGCGACGGCGATCGCATCGGCCCACGGATTCCGCGGATCACCCGTCCAGGCGCGCACGTTCACGACAGCGAGAGAGACGGTAGTGTCGGCGGTTGCTGGAGGGGACATGCGACAGGACGTGAGCGACAATGCCGCGAGAATCGCGGCCGGCCATCGGGAGCGGAACATGAAGGTCACGGGCGTCAGCGGAAAGTGATCGTGGGCCGGCACACGGCGCGAACCGCCAGCTCGGGCCCCCCATCGGAATCGACGATCGACATCATCGCTGGCGATGCTACTCCCACATTCGTCCATTGCGCAATGTCGGGTGGGCGCTTGACTGGCGACGTCGAAGGTCGCCATCATCCGTGCACGGTGGGGAGTAGCCTGCTGGGCGCAAGACTGGCCCAGTCTGGTCGATCGTCAATACGGGGTGCGCAGCATCCCCGGTCGACCGAATGCGAAGGCGAGACCACTACGTCACGCGAGTGCCGTAGGGGCTCGCCTTTCTGCTGTCCGCTGACTGCTTTCACGAGGATTCGTGGCGACAAATATCTGGTTCTGGGTGCTGTTCAACGGCTTCGTGCTCGGGATGCTCGCGCTCGATCTCGGGGTGTTCCACCGAAGCGCCCACGTCGTGCGGGCGAGGGAGGCCGCCATCTGGACCGGGGTCTGGGTGACGCTCGCGCTGGTCTTCGCCCTCGGTCTCTACATCTGGCAGGATGCCCAGACGGCACTGACGTTCCTCACCGGCTACGTCATCGAGGAGTCGCTCAGCGTCGACAACATCTTCGTCATCGTGATGATCTTCTCCTACTTCGGCGTGCCGAAGGAGTACCAGCACCGGGTGCTGTTCTGGGGAATCGTCGGCGCGCTCGTCATGCGCGGGACGTTCATCGCGCTGGGATCGCTGCTGCTCCAGCGTTTCGAGTGGATCATCTACATCTTCGGCGCACTGCTCGTCATCACGGGCATCCGAATGGCGATCCGCCACGACGAGGCGTTCGACGCGGCGAAGAATCCCGTGTATCGCCTCGCGCGCCGGTCACTGCCCTTCACGGCCAATTACGATGGCCAGAAGTTCTTCACCCGCGAGAACGGCCGCCGGGTGGCGACGCCGCTGTTCCTCGTCCTCATCATGGTCGAATTCACCGACCTCATCTTCGCGGTGGACTCGATCCCGGCGATCTTCGCCGTGACGACCGACCCCTTCATCGTCTACACGTCGAACATCTTCGCGATCCTCGGCCTTCGCTCGCTGTATTTCCTCCTTGCGGGCGTCGTCGGGAAGTTCCACCTGTTGAAGTACGGCCTCGCGGTGATCCTCGTGTTCGTCGGCGCGAAGATGATCGGCGCGGCCTGGTTCCACGTGCCGATCCTCGTCTCCCTGGGCGTCATTGTGGGAGCCCTCGCGGTGTCGATCGTCGCATCACTGCTGATCCCAGCGCCGCCGGTCGCGAAGATCGAGGGAACGACGGGCTCCATCTTCGGGACGCTGAACGACGGCGGCGGTCCCCCCGGGCCGACCGCGTAGCGGTCAGCGGCCGGGCGCCCGGTCAGCCGCGACGCTCGACGGCGTCGCGGACGTCCAGGAGGATCTCGAAGTAGAGCTGCTCGCGGCGATACGCGAAGTCGAGCGCTGCCATCTGGGCCGCATCGCCGGTCGCCTTTGCGCGCTCGAATCCCTCGCGGTACATGTCTTCGAGGTTACTGAGGATACGTTCGCGGGAGCGGGACATGCGGGTCCTCTCGATGGCTCTGGGAGTGAGTCGGGGGGGCTCATCGGCCGCCGCGGGATCCGCCTCGGCCGAGTCGAGCAGGAACCGCTTTGCGGCTCCGAACATCAACCGCCGGGGATCCAGGGGGTTCACCATTGAAGCGTGAGCTCGTCTTCGCGCGCGATGAGTTCCGGTGTGTCTACTGCGGCGGGAGCTTCCCGCCGGAGGAGCTCACCGTGGATCACGTTCAGGCGCGTGTCCGCGGCGGCGACCGGTCCGGGGGCAACCTAGTGACTGCCTGCACGGGCTGCAACGTACTGAAGGGTCATCGGAGATTGAGCGAGTTCCTCACGCAGTCGCCCGTGGCGCGAGAAAACTTCTTTCGGTTCGCGAGGCACGTATGGCCCAGGCACCTGCGCGCGGTCGAGCAGGAGATCCGGGCGAGGGAGCGGCGACGGGAGGGCACTGAGACCTGACGACGACTCGGACAGTCGACGGTGTTCAGTTGTCGGTGTTCAGTTTTCGGTTTTCAGGTTCAGGTGTTGGTAACGACAACGACCCGCGCCGACCGATGACTGTCAACTGACCACTGACCACCGTGAACTTCGTTGTGAGCTCTCGATCCGTCCCCTTGAGTCCGCTCCCCCGACCGACTAGATTCACTCTGTAGAAGGGGAGTAGCCACGCGGGCCATTACCGCGCGGCCGAATCGTCAAGACTGCGTCGCATTCGAAGCGGGCGCACGGTTCGGTCGGGATCGATTTCGATCAGGCGAGACCTTCGCGAAGGCTGGCATGGTGCCGGCCGCGCGAGGGGCTCGCCTTTCGCGCATCTGGAACCTCGGAGGAGACGCAATGAACAACATCAAGGTCTTCGGATTGATGGCGGGGCTCACGGCCCTGCTGGGCATGCTTGGCATGGCGTTCGGCGGCGGCACGGGAATGGTCACGATGCTCGTCGTCGCGGCCGGCATGAACTTCTTCATGTACTTCTCGTCAGCGAAGATGGTCCTGCGCATGTATCGCGCGCAGGTCGTCACGGCGCAGGAGGCGCCGGAGCTGTACGAAATGGTGGACCGACTGCGCCAGCGGGCCGGGCTCCCCATGCCCACGGTCGCGATCGCGCCGCACGAGCAGCCGAATGCTTTCGCGACGGGCCGGAATCCCGAGAATGCCGTCGTGTGTGTGACAGCAGGCATCATGCGCCTCGTGTCGAAGGACGAGCTCGAGGGCGTGATCGCGCATGAACTGGCGCACATCAAGAACCGCGACATGCTGCTCCAGACCATTGCGGCGACGATGGCGGCGGCGATCAGCAACTTCGCGTTCATCGGCATGTTCATGGGCGGCAACGACGAAGAGGGCGGGAACCCGGTCGGTGGACTGCTGGCAATGGTCCTCGCGCCGCTCGCGGCGACGCTGATTCAAACGGCCATCAGCCGCCAGCGGGAGTTCAAGGCGGATGCGGTCGGCGCCGAGATCTCCGGGCGGCCTATGGCGCTCGCTGGGGCACTGACCAAGCTCGATGCGGCGGCGCATCGAATTCCGATGCAGGTTTCGCCTGCCGTCGCACCCCTCGCCCAGGTGAACCCGCTCTCGGCGCTCGGCGGGATGAGCAAGCTGTTCTCGACGCACCCGCCGACGGCGGAGCGGGTAGCACGTCTCTCGGCGATGCGTATCGCTGCCTGATCGATCGACGGAGCAACGACCGGCGGGGCGCCGTCCGTGTGGAGGGCGCCCCGTCGTGCATCGGCCCCTTCCGGATGTGCGAGCGGGCGACTACGTACGACGACGTATGCCCTGCACCGGCGCAGCGGCCGACATTTGGGTCGTCACACCACCCTCCAGACCCTATCCCCCGATGATGCCGACTTCGAACACCTGCCGTCCGTCAGCGCTGCGCCCGTTTCTCTCCTGCATCGCCGCCTTCTCCGCGCGGCTCGCAGTCGTGCTATCCCTCGGGATGGCCGCGGTCGTACCGGGGGCCGAGGCGCAGCAGACGCCGCCGGCCGTCGTCGTGAGCGACACCGTGATGGAGATCCGTCTCGTCGACGGCTCCATTCTCTATGGTCGGATCGTTGCTGCGGATGGCGAACGGATCACCATTGCCACTGAAAGCGGCGCCCGCACGGAAGTGAGTCGGTCGCAGATTGCGTCCGTGCGCGCATCGACGTCCCGGCTGGTGAATGGCGAGCGCTGGACCGAGGATCCCAACGCGACCCGGCTGTTCTTCGGCCCGACAGGGCGCGCGATCGGCCGCGGCACGGGGTATTTCGCCGTATACGAGCTGCTGATGCCGTTCCTTTCCTATGGGATAACCGACCGGATCTCCATCTCCGGCGGCACGCCCGTGATCCCGGGGTTGATCGGTGAGCTCATGTATGTCGCACCAAAGGTCACGGTCGTCTCGAGGCCGGGAGTTGACCTCGCCGCGGGAGTGCTCGCGTTCTATGTGCCTGAGGAGGACGTCTCGCTTGGACTCTTCTACGGTGTCAGCACCTTCGGCTCGTCTGACAAAGCGCTCACGGTCGGGGTGGGTCTCCCGTTCATCACCGGCGGCGAGGACTTCGTGGACCGCATCGTCGTGATGCTTGGTGGCGAGGCGCGCATGTCCCAGCGTACCAAGTTCATCACCGAAAACTATTTTGTCCCTGGTGAATCAGGGGCGCTCGTCAGCGGCGGAGTGCGCTTCTTCGGCGAGCGGCTGTCTGCCGACGCGGGTCTCGGCCTTGCCGTCGGCCCCGATGGAGGCGGCTGCTGCCTGCCCATCGTGAACTTCGTCTATTCCTTCGGCCGGCCGCGCTAGCGGGCGCACCGCATACGGAGCGCGGGTAGCCGTCCGTCAGCCGCCGAGTCGGTGGAAGACCGCGTCCTCGATGATCCGTCCATCGCGAAGATGCTCGACCACGATCCGCTCGAGCAGCTCCGGCGTGACGCCCGCATACCAGATGCCTTCCGGATAGACCGCGACGATGGGACCGCCACCACACACGCCGAGGCAGGGCGTCTCGCTTCGCTTCACCCGCTGCGGCCCGAAGAGGAGACCTTCGCGCTGCAGCAGCGCGGCGAGGTGCGCGTAGAGAGCGCGTCCCCGCCGATCGGTCGAGCAGAACCCGCCGACACAAATGAGGACGTGTCGGCGGTAGCGCTCCATGAGCGGGCGGGAGTCGGGCGGCATGGCGGGTGAACGCGACGGGCGCTTGAAACGTGTCAGGATGGTCGCCCGCGTTCCGTGAACCCGGAACATACAGCGTGGGCGGTCCGCAGACGCGGCGAGTAACCTATCTTTCCGCTCATGCGCCGACTTCCCGCGATGCGCCCATGATCATAGACACGCACGTCGGCGACATTGCCGTCCGTGAGGCGCGCGTTCCCGCCGCGACGCGACCGCCGATCCTCTTCATCCACGGCATCCTCGCCGGCCCGTGGTACTTCGAAGGCTACCAGCGGTTCTTCGCCGAGCGCGG
>JANPKQ010000405.1:0-1845 GCA_031426115.1 Gemmatimonadaceae bacterium
CACGCCGACCACCAGTGAGAGCCCGAAGGCGAACACCAGCGCGGGACCGTTCACGGCGAGCTCGATTCCCTCGCCGAGTGGGGCCGCCATCATGAACCGGTGAATCGCCCACACGAGACCGACGCCGGCGCTCGCGGCGAGTGTCGCGAGGAGTACCGTCTCCGTCAGCAACTGCCGAATGATCCGCCGCCGAGGGGCACCCATCGACAACCGGATCGCGATCTCCCGCCGTCGCATCATCGCGAGGCCGGTCTGGAGCGCGCTCACGTTCGTGCAGGTGACGAGCAGGACAAGGGTGCCCAGCAGGCCGAATCCGACGCTCATGCCGAACTTCTCGCCATCGAACTGCGGATCCTCGTTCACTGCCAGCATGGGAACGACATCCGCGCCGGCGCGTCGCTCCTCCGGGGGGGGCGTGGTCCTGTCGATCGCCGCGGTCACCCGCTTGCCGATGACGTCGACCGCCGCTGTGGCGCGCTGCGGAGTCATGCCGGGAGCGAGCCGCGCCGCGGCGGCAAAGGTCCCGATCTCGGACTTCACCCGGGGGATGACGAGGGGCCGGCTCGCGATCGGCATCCAGACCGTGATCGGTTCGTACTCGCCGAGTCCGGAGAAGCGGAGCGGAGCGACCCCAACGATCGTCACGGGCACACCGTCCACCATGATCGTCGCGCCGAGGGCGCGCGGATCGCGCGCGAAGAACTTCTCCCAGAGGCCGTAGCTGACCACGGCAATCAGTTGGTTCCCGTTCGCCTCTGTTCGCGGAAGGCCAGCGCCGAGCGTCGGACGCACCCCGAGGACGTCAAAGTAGTTCGGCGTTACGAAGGTTGCCGACCCGGGCGCGGCGTTGGCGGCATCGTCGTTCACCTCGATGGTCGCCCCGTGCTCTGCGTACCCCGCCACCGCCGAGAAGTGGCTGGTCAGGCGCTGGTATTCCTCGAGCTCCTCTCGCGACTGGTGTCGCAGGATCGGTACGCTGTGGTTAAGGCCCTGGGTCCATGCACGGATGCGGACAAGATCGTCCGACGCCGCGACGCCTTGCGGACGCTGATTGGCGTAGGCGTACAGGAACGAGAAGAGGGCGGTGGCGAAGCTCATGCCGATCGCGAGCACGACGATCATCGTGAGTGTCGCGCCCGGATTCCGGCGGAAATGTCGCAGCGCGAACCGTGAGTCGGCGGTGAGGGCCTCGAGCCAGTGGGTGCCGCGTGCCTGCCGTCCTTCTTCCTTGAGGTATGTCATGTTTCCGAACTCCCGGTTTGCGGCATGGCGCGCCTGGCTGGTGGAAAGACCGCGCGCGACCAGCCGGTCTGTCGCGCGGTGGATGTGGTCGGCCATCTCGTGCTGCATCTCGGTTTCCAGTCGCCGTCGGAAGAAGAGCGAGCGGAGCCAGAGGCGCGCACGGGTCAGCGTGCCGGTCATGTGGCGCGAAGGATTGCCGCGAGCGCGCCGGAGAACCGCTCCCAGCTCTGCCGCTGCTCGGCGAGGTGCTTTCGGCCGGCGGCGGTGAGCGAGTAGACCTTCGTGCGGCGTCCGCTATCCGACTCGGCCCACGCCGCGCGCAGCAGGCCCTTCTGCTCCAGCCGATAGAGGGCCGGGTAGAGCGAGCCGGCGTTGACGTTCAGCACATCGTTGGTCGTCGCCTGGATCCGCAGGGTGAGGTCGTAGCCGTTGGTCGGCTCGCCATGCAGGAGCTGGAGGACGATGAGGTCGAGGGTGCCGGGGAGGAGCTGTGGGCTGGGCTGGGTCATGGCTCGCGGGGTTGGCTCCACTGGTCTGTCCAGTGGTTGGGCGAAGATAGGCACGCACCACTAGACGGACAAGTGGTGACCAGGGTTTCACCCG
>JANPKQ010000406.1:0-6981 GCA_031426115.1 Gemmatimonadaceae bacterium
GCTCCCGCCCGCCGCCTCCCCGGCGCCCCCCGGCGCGCCACCTCGCGCCCCACCTGAAGCGCCTCCTTGAGGAGAGTCGGGTGTGACCGCGTCGGCCGACTGCGCGGTCGCCTGGCCACCGGAGAGCATCGACCCGATGACGCCGCCTCGATTCGAGGCCATCCACTTGTCGATGTTGTCGATGGCCTGCGGCAGCTTGACCCGGAGCTCCTGCGACTGCTCGCGGAGAATTGGGGCGGTCCACGCCACGAGGGCGGCGAGCAGGCCGATGAATCCGAAGACGATCGTCGCCGCCGCCACGCCCCGCGGAATCCGGAAGCGGCCGAGCCAGTCCACTCCGCTCGAAACGGCGAGGCCGAACAGCACGCCGAGGAAGCAGGCGAAGACCAGCGGATACGCGAACCAGAGCAGCCGGATCATCAGGTACATCCCGATGACAACGGCGGCAGCTCGGAGGATATCCGACGTCCGCCAGCCCATGTTGCGGCTTCGCCGCTCGCGATGTACAGGGGGCGGCGGGACGGCCGCTGATCCGGGCTGAGTATGCTGTTGCGGGTCGCTCGGCGCCGGCCGGCTTGCGCCCGAGGACGTGGGTTTGTTTTCCATGGACTCCGCGTTAGGCAAGGCAGGTGCCCAGCCGTGGACATCGCTACATTACACCGCCATGCAACCACAGCAGCGGCGATGACTCCCGAGCCTGGAGCGCCCCTCCGGTACCTCGATACGGCGGGCGATGTCGAGGAGTTCATGCGCTCCATCGCGCATGCCGGGATCCTCGCACTCGATACCGAAGGCGCGAGCTTTCACCGGTTCATCGACCGCATTTACCTGCTCCAGCTGTCCACCACCGAGCGCAGTGCAATCATAGACCCGCTTGGCATGGAGGCGCCACCGGGGCTCGGTGCCATTCTCGAGAGTCCGGCCGTCGAGGTCATCTTTCACGATGCCGACTACGACCTTCGGCTCCTCCACCAGGATTACGGCTGGAACGTCCGCAACATCTTCGACACGCGGATCGCGGCGCAGCTTCTCGGGATCCGCGCGTTCGGTCTCGCCGCGCTGCTCGAGCGCTACTTCGATGTAAAGCTCGAGAAGAAGCACCAGCGGGCCGACTGGTCGATGCGGCCGCTGACGCAGGACATGCTCGATTACGCAGCGCAGGACACTCGCTACCTCATCGAGCTGCGCAATCGCATGCGCGCTGCCCTCGAGGCGGCGGGCCGCTGGGGATGGGCGGAGGAGGAGTTTCGTCGCCTCGAGGGAACGCGCTGGACGCCGGACGAGGAGCTCGCGCCCTTCCTTCGCATGAAGGGCGCGCGGGACCTGAATCGACGCGAGCTCGCCGTGCTCCGCGAGGTCGTACCGTGGCGGGACTCCGTGGCGAAGGAGCTCGACCGGGCGACCTTTCGCGTGATGAGCAACGAAGTGCTGCTCGAGATCGCACGGCTGACCGAGGCGAGCCGCGAGGCAATCGGAGCGATCAAGGGAATGCCGCGCAGCCTGTTCGAGCGGCGTGGCGGAGAGCTCGTCGACGCAGTGAAGCGAGGACTCCTCGTCGCCGATGCCGACCTGCCACGCTTTCCGCGCGCGCCGCGCTTCGAGCGCGATCCGGACTTCGATGACAACGTCGCGCGGCTGCGAACGGCGAGGGATGCGGCGGCGGCGCGGCTCGACCTCGATCCCGGCGTGCTCTGCTCCCGCGAGCGGCTGGAGATCATCGCGCGCATGCAGCCGAAATCGGTGGATCGGCTGTCCGAGATCAAGGACCTTCGCCGCTGGCAGATCGCCGAACTGGGCGAGCCTTTCGTCAGGGTGTTCACGCGCGATGGCGCCCCGACCGTCGCGCCGTCGGTGCCGACAGGCGCCGCATCGAGCGATTCGCCATATGCGGACTGATGCGCCCGCGTTGCGCACGGGCATTCTCGCGGTCGCGCTCCTGTGCGCCGCGGCGCCATCCGTGGTGGCGCAGGTGCCGATCGCGTCCCGCGACTCCGGTGCCGCGCTCCGCGTGTTCCTCGATTGCGAGTTCTGCGATTTCGATCATCTCCGCACGGAGATGCCGTGGGTGGACTACGTTCGCGATCGAACGGTCGCCGACGTTCACATTCTGGGAACGCGCATCGAGACGGGCGCCGGCGGCTCACGCTACACGCTGAACCTGCTCGGTCTCGGTGCCTTCGCCGGCCGGTCCGACAGCGTCGAGGTCGTGACGCAGCCGGGCGAGTCCGAGGACTTTGTTCGGTCGAACGTGGTCCGCGCGATCCAGCTTGGCCTCGTGCAGTACGTCCTGCAAACGCCCAACGGACGCATGCTGAGGCTGTCGATGGAGGACGTTGACGAGGATGAGCGTCCTCGCCGTGCAGGGGAGCGCGATCCGTGGAATGCGTGGGTGTTCGAGGTCGGTGCGGACGGAAGCTTCGATCGCGAGGAGCAGCAGAGCGATCTCCAGATCGAATCCTCGATCAGCGTCCGGCGCGTCACCGAGCGATGGAAGATCGGGATCGGGGCCGACGCGGAGTTCAATCGCGATCGCTTCAGCGGTGTCGAGGACGGTGAGCGGATCACCGTCATCGACACGCGCGAGAACTACAGCGGCGGTGCGGTCGTCGTAAAGAGCCTCGGCCCGCACTGGGCCGCCGGCGCGGAAGCATCGGCGAGCTCCTCGACGTTTCAGAATACCGAGCTCGCCATCCGTGCGGCGCCCGCCATCGAGTACAGCGTCTGGCCATACGCCGAGGCCACGAGACGCCAGCTCGCGTTCCAGTACTCGGTCGGTGTCTCGGCGTTCAACTATCGGGAAGAAACGATCTACGGACGGTTCTCGGAGACGCGTCCGACGCACGCTCTCGTCATCGGATACGATATGCGGCAGCCGTGGGGCTCGGCGGAGGCGCAACTCGAGACCGCCGGCTTTCTCGATGATTTCACGCAGTACCACGTCGAGTTCGGCGCGGAGATCGACATCCGACTGTTCCGGGGGCTCTCGCTCGATGTCGGTGCCAGCGCGGCGTACGTGAAGGATCAGCTCGCGCTCGTGAAGCGCGGTGCGACCCCCCAGGAGATCTTCCTGCGGTCGCGGGCGCTGCGGACCAACTACCGGTTCGACCTGTACGTCGGCTTCAGCTACACCTTCGGGTCGATCTTCAATTCGATCGTGAACCCGCGATTCGGGAGCGGCCCGGGACAGATCCTGCGCTGAGCACCGGTGAATTCTCCAGGCCTACCGGTCATTTATCTTTCCGCCACAGCGGTCGCGGTCCCGGTGCGTGCAGGAGGTTCGAGCTCGTCTGGCTCACGTTCGGATCCATCGGCGCCCCGCCGCTGACATCCGGGCCGATTCCCCCGGCGGCGCTCGCACCTGGATCGAGACCGACGCCGCCATCGGTGCCCAGGCCGACCTGGCTGATGTTCGCATCGAGGCGGCCAGCCTGGCTGACGTTTGAATCGGTGCCGACCTGACTGATGTTCAGGTCCGGGTGCCCGACCTGGCTGACGTTGGCGCGGGGCGCGGGATCATCGCCGTCCTGCGGCGTGTCGGCGAGGCCGGCGGCGAGCGCCTGGCGCCCGCGCATCTTCGCGACGAATCGCGCTGCGAGCGCGCGCGGACCGCTGCGCTGCCAGACGAGGTCCGTCGAAAGTCCGGCATGCAGCTCCCGCACGTTCCGCCACCGGTCCATCGCATCGAACTCGAGACACTTGTCGATGGCGACCACGAGGTCCGATGGCGCACGCGGCGCGGCTCGAGCAAGTGGAATGGCAGGTCCGTTCCGCTGTTCCGCGACGCGCGCCGTGAGGCTCGAGCCGACGAACGGCAGCTTTCCGGTGAGCATCAGGTATCCCAGCACACCGAGCGCGTAGACATCGGTCTTCGGGCCGAAGTCGCTCTCGCCGAGCGCCTGCTCCGGCGACATGAAGTTCGGGGTGCCACCGTGCTCGCGAACCGTGCCCGCACCGAGGTCGCGGTTGGGAAATGCGGCGATCCCGAAGTCCACGAGACGCACGCGCGGCAGTGCCGTCGGGCCGCGAGGTGAGACGTCGTCGCCGGCGGTGAGAAGGACGTTCTCCGGCTTGAGGTCGCGATGCACGACGCCGATGCGATGCGCATGGGCGAGCGCACCTGCAACCTCGCGCAACACGTGGCGCACGAGCACGGGAGCGAGGCGCCCCGCTTTCTGAAGGCGCTGCGCGAGGCTCTCGCCGCCGATGTACGGCATGACCATGTACAGCGTCGTCGGAGTCTCGACGAAGCTCAGGATCGGGGCGATGCTGGGATGGTCGAGCAGGGCCGCGGTTCGTGCCTCGAGGCGGAAGCGTGCGCGCTCGGTCTCGCTGGCCGCGCGCTCGAGGCGCAGAACCTTAATGGCGACGAGACGGTGCAGAATGCGGTCGCGGGCAAGATACACGGCACCGAAAGCGCCCTGCCCCAGCAGCCGGACGATCTGATAGGTGCCGCCGAGGTCGTCGGTGAGCCGCCGCTGCACCGCCGCCATTGTACCCTCCGCCATTCTCCCTCTATCCGTCGAGGAGATTCCGCGCCGTCACCGGGACAGCCGAACGCGTACGTTCGGCGCGCGCCGCGCTGGGGGCAAGGGGCGGGGTCCTAGAAGCCGAGGTACGCCCGGACTCGCGGCTCGATGCGCTCCGGAGTCCACGGCGGCGACCACACGAGGTTCATCGCGACGTCGGCGACGCCGGGAATCGCCCGGATCTGCTGCTCCGCATCGGTCATGATCTCGGGACCGGAGGGGCAGCCGGGCGACGTCAGGCTCATGTCGACCTTCACCGTCGATCCGTCGACAGCGATTCCGTAGATGAGCCCGAGATCGACGATGTTCAGGTTGAGGTCCGGGTCCTTCACCTTCCGCAGGGCCGCCTTCACCTGGTCGGAGGAGACGGCGGACGCCGACACGGCAGGCGGGGCAGAGGGTTCCGGCGCTGGGCCGGCGGCCGATGTATCGACGCTCACGGTCCGCCCGGCGTCTTCGAGGCCGGCGCCTTTGCCTGCGCGACAGCCGGGGACTTTGCGGTCGCGACGGCTGGCGCTTTGGCTGTCGGTGCCTTCGCCGGTCCCCTCGAAGCAGGGGCCGGCTTTGCGGCGGGAGTCGCCTTCTTCTTCGTGGTCGCCGGCTTGGCGGCCGGCTTCTTCGCCGGGGCCTTCTTCGCCGACCGGGCGGAGGACGCCGCGCGCGAGCGAGACGACGTCGGACGCCTGACGCTGCGGCGTGGCGACGGCGCGGCGCGATTCCAGCCGACGGCGCGATCGGAGCGGAACGCGGTGGGCATCGCGAGGACGCCCTCCGGACCGTCGATGACGGCAAGCACGGCGGCATCGGCGAGGTCGGCGCGGACGTCGGAGATCACCGTCGCGGGGCGGCGCGCCTTCGCTGCGTGGACGCGGTTCGTCAGGAGAATGACGAACATCTCGCGATCGGGATCGATCCAGAGCGAGGTGCCGGTGTAGCCGGTGTGCCCGTACGCGCGCTCGGTGAGGTACCGTCCCGCTCCACCATCGCCGTCGGCGGTGTCCCAGCCGAGGGCGCGCGAGCCCGCCGCGCGTCTCGTGAACAGGGCGATGGTCGTGTCGCTAACGATCCGGACGCTGTCGAATGTGCCGCCGTTCAGCATCATCTGCGCAAAGACCGCGAGGTCCTTGGCGGTGCTGAACAGGCCCGCGTGGCCGGCGACGCCCCCGAGGGCGTATGCGTTCTCATCGTGGACTTCGCCCTGGAGGGGATAGCCGCGCGGCGGCATCACCTCGGTCGGGGCGATCCGGGCCCGAAGCGAGTCGCCGGGACGATAGTAGGTCTTCGTCATCCCGAGCGGAGCGAAGACGCGCTCGCCGAGGAACTGGTCGAGGCTCATGCCCGACACCGTCTCGACGACCATGCCGAGGATGTCGGCGCCGAGGTCGGAGTAGATGTAGCAGGTGCCCGGCTTGCAGGTCAGCGGGGCATCGATGACCATGAGCCGCGCTTCCTGGGGATTTCGGGCGACGCGCCAGAGGTCACGTCCCGCCGGGAGTCCCGACCGGTGCGTCAGGAGGTGACGGATCGTGACGGAATCCTTGAAGCCGCCCGTGAACGCGGGGAGGTACTTCGCGACCGGGGACTCGAGGTCGAGGCGGCCTTCATCGAAGAGGATCATCAGGGCCGTCGTCGTGCCGACGACCTTGGTGAGCGAGGCGAGGTCGTAGACCGTCTCGCCTGCATCGACCCCACCGCTGGTTTTTGACCAGCTGAGGGTCCCGAATCCCTTCTCCCACACGGCCGCGCCCTTCCGGCCGACGACGACCGCTGCACCGGGGTATCCACCTTCCTTGATGCCGCGCGCGACGATCCGATCGATAGCCTGGAGGCGGGTGGCAGACATGCCGACCGCCTTCGGGGCCTTGGACGGCAAGCCGTCCCCGAGGGTCGTAACGACTAAGGCACCGAGCAGCAGCTTGATCACTGGCGGACTCCCGGACTGCGATGACGAAGATCCCACCATTCCCGGCCGTATTGTCGAGGCCGGTCACGGGGGACTAATGCAGGGGACGTGCTAGGCTGGGGGCGGTGCAGCTGTGATCTCGCCCACATCCCACTATGAGATACCGAAATCCGGGCGGGAAAGTTCCTGCGGGGGGTGCTGCCGGGAGCGTAAGTACTACAACGATTTAGGCACTCCTGTCAAGACTATTTCATCGAGGCGGAGTCACGGAACTGGGGCTTTCTAAGAACGACTCTGTGGCAGCAGCAAAAGCGCGTTGCTGTCGCCATCGTGCAGTCAGCGGTGCCTGATCCTGACACCTGACCCCTGACACCTGACACATGACCCCTGACACCTGACCCTGCATCCAACCCTCCGCCAGAACGCGAAACCTGAACCGGGCGCCAGAGTAAGGTGTCAGGGGTCAGGTGTCGGGTGTCAGGCGGGACCGTGAAGCAGTCCCAACCAACCCTCCGCTCTCAGCGATCACCGTCAGCGTTTCGAACTCCTGTG
>JANPKQ010000407.1:0-21777 GCA_031426115.1 Gemmatimonadaceae bacterium
TCTTCACCCGCGACCGGAAGATCGCGGACACGGATTCGTTCACCGCCGTCATCCGGAAGGCGGGCGGCGTGTGGTTCGAAGGCGGCCGCCAGTTCCATCTCGTCCAGGACTACGGCGGCACGAAGACCGAGTGCGCCTTCATGGACGTGCTCGCGCGCGGCGGCGTCGTCGGCGGCTCGTCCGCGGGCGCATCGATCCTCGGCGACTTCATGGTGCGTGGGGCGCCGTCGAACGACAACACGATCATGGAGTATCCGGGGTACGCGAAGGGCTTCGGCTACCTGCGCAACGTCGGCATTGATCAGCACGTCGTCGCGCGGTCCCGACTTCCCGATCTCGCCGACTCGATCATTCCACGCTACCCGAGCATGCTCGCGATCTCGGAAGACGAAGGCACCGCATGGGTGATCCGCGGCGACACGGGGCGCATTGTCGGGCGCAGCAAGGGATTCGTCTACAACGGCCGGGATGTGAACGATCCGGACAGCCCGTTCCTGACGCTGTTTCCCGGTGATTCGTACAACCTCAATACACGGCGAGTCATCAGTCGCGCGCGCGACCGGTCGCCGGTGACGGTGGCCTTCATCGATTCGATCTTCGCGAAGTACGCAGATCCCGCGGCAGGCGGCGCGACGGTGCTCGTCGCCCGAAATGGCGAGGTGTTCATCGACCACGCGTATGGTATTCCGGCACAGGCCCGACACATGCCGCGCACGACGCTCCCGCAGTTCCCGCTCGGTGCCATCGCGAAGGTATTCACCGAGCTCTGTGCCTCGATGCCGGCACAGGCGGGCCGTGGGCGCGGCGCGCCGGATTCGACGACGGCTGTTGCCGCTGCGCCGGGAGAAGCTCCGGCCGCGGCCGGCGGTCGCGGGCGCGGACGGGGTGGGCCCCCGCCATCACCACTCCAGACGTGCGTGACGCGCGTCGCGGGTCCCGTTGGCGCGCGCCAGACATCGGCAGCCGACTCGATGCACGTCCAGTCGAATGTCGATGAGCTCTATCGCATCGCCCTCGGCCTCGAGGTGCCCACCACCTGGCGCAACGCCGACTACGCCAGGGGTTGGACGGCGGACACGTACAGGGGCGTTGCGCGCCTCGCCGCGTACGCGACGCCGGATGGGAAGCGTGCAGCATTCGTGCGTGTCCCTGATCGGCGTACGACGGTCATCATCCTCACCAACGACGCGAGCGCAGATGCCCGGGGGATGGCCGAGCGCATTCTGGACCGCGTGCTCTCGCCGACCGGGTAGTCGATCACGGCAGGCCCCGGGTGGGAGAACATTGTCCAGCCCGGGCCTCAGCGTTTTCCAGCAGCTCTCGCTATCGACACCTACTCAACGCGGATGCGGATCTCGCGCACACCGGTCGCCGACTCGGCGCGAATGAGATGTGATCCGCGCGCCAGCCGCCAACGCGTCTCTTCGTGCAGGACGCCATCGACGTACCACCGCACCGGCCCATCGCTCCCCGCGGCGAGCAGCGGAATCGTCGCGTAGCTCCCGGGCACGCCGGGTGGAACGCGATACACATCGCCGGCGAGCGGGGCGACGATCCGGAACCCGCGCGGCACGTTGACAGGGCGCGCCGGGTCATCCGCTGGCTCCGGCGCAGGCAACGCACTGCCGGATGACACGGGCGCATCTGTCTCCCCGATGCCCGCGTACACCTCATCGTCCCCCCCGGCCCACTCGGCGTACTCCGCGGGCAACGTCACGCGACTCGCGCTCATCCACGTGTCGGGAGCGCGCGGCTCCGTGCCGGGGACGAACCACTCCCGGATCGCCGGGCATTGCGAGGTCGCGAGCATTCCCGAGAGACGGCAGACGCTCGCGCTGACGAGGCCGACGTCGGCCGGTGTCGGGAGGACGCCTGGTGGATACCGCTGCGAGGTGAGCATCACTGCGCGGTGCAGGAGCGGACCCGCGCCGGTGACGCCACTGACGCCTTCCATTGGCTGTCCACTGAAGTTCCCGACCCAAACGGCGACGGTGAATCCACCCGTGGTCGCGACCGACCAGTTGTCGGTGAAGTGGCGGCTCGTGCCGGTCTTCACGGCGGTCGGGAAGGGAAAGTCGAACGGTGTCTCGAGACCGAAGCCGGGAACGCGCGCCGCCGGATCGGCGAGGATGTCGAGCGCGATCGCCGCCGCCTGCCGCGACGTGAAGCGACGCGTCACTCCGGCGCTGTCGATCGCCCGGCCGTTCGCTGCGCTCGCGCGTCCGTCGGCGAGCGTGCGATACGGCATCCACACGCCGCCATTCGCGAGGCCGCGATAGCCGTTCGCCAGCTCGAGCAGCGTCACGTCACCATTGCCGAGCGCGAGGCCGAGGCCGTAGTGATCGGCATCCTGGGTCAGCGACTCGAAGCCGGCGAGTCGCAGCGTGCGCAGCAGTGTTCCGGCGCCGACGCGCTCCGCGACATCCACCGCCGGCACGTTGTACGAGCTCGCGAGCGCTTCCCGAATCCGCACCGGGCCGCGGAAGCGACGGTCGTAGTTGCGAGGCTGGTACGGGCCCGCCGCCGTCGCGTAGCTGCGTGGCACATCTGCGATCACCGTCGCCGCAGTCAGCCCGCGATCGAAGGCGAGCGCATACAGGAAGGGCTTGAGCGCGGATCCGGGCTGGCGTGCGGAGATCACCATGTCGGTCTGGCCGTTCTGCTCGGCCCAGAAATCGGGTGACCCGACCCACGCGAGCACGTCGCCGCTCCGATTGTCCAGCACGATGACGGCCGCGTGCTGCACCTCGCGACCGGCGAGCATCTCCACCGCATGCCGCGTCTCGGCCTCGAGCTCGCGCTGGAGCTCGGCGTCGAGCGTCGTGTGGAGCATGGCATCGCGCGCCCCGTGCTCCTGGAGGAGTCGCGATGTGAAGTGCGGCGCAAGGAAGGGTGCATTCATCCGTCGCCGCAGGACGGGCTCGGCGCGCGCACGCTCCGCGTCCGTCCCCGTGATCGCAGCAGCGCGGCGCATGCGAGTCAGCGCAACGCTCCGACGACTCGCGGCGCGCTTCGCGGAGACGAGCGGGTTGTCGCGCGAGGGCGCATGCGCGAGTCCCGCGAGCATGGCGGCCTCGCCGAGGCTGATCTCCGAGGCTGCTGCGCCGAAGTACAGGTTGGCGGCGGCACCGACGCCGACCGCGGCCTGGCCGAGCTGCACGCGGTTCAGGTACTGTTCGAGAATCTCCTGCTTCGTGAGATGCTGCTCGAGCCGCAGCGCCCAGAACGCTTCGCCGATCTTCGAGGCCCAGCCGCGGCTTCTTGGCCGCAGCAGCCGGGCGAGCTGCATCGTGATCGTCGATGCGCCGGATACGATGCGCCGCGCGCGAAGATCATCGCGGGCCGCGCGCGCGACGGCGCGCGGATCGATGCCATGATGTTCCCAGAAGCGCGCATCCTCCACCGCGATGAACGCGAGCAGGAGGTCGGGGTCCATCTCGGCGAGCGGCACCCAGCGCGTGCGTGTTCCATCCGCGGCGCGGGTCGACCGCAACAGCATCGAATGCCGATCCTCGATGCGAACGCCGGCGGAGTCCACCGGCGCGATGAGCGCCGCTGGCAGCGGCAGCATCACCCAGCCGAGTGTGCCGAGCATCGCGGCCCCGACAACACCGCCCGCCCACGCAGCGATGCGTCTCCGCCGGGAGGTGACCCACCCGACACCACGGCGGGCCGTGCGCCGCATTCGTTCGATCACCGCGGCGGACGCTCCGTCACCGTGAACGTGCCGCCATCGCTCCGGCCGTGCACCGCGGGATTGTACATCTCCTCGGCGTGCGCGGGCGGCCGGATGAAGACACCGGGCGTCGTCGCGCGCGCGACGTACGTCGCCGTGTAAGTGCCCGGCCAAAGGACCGTCGCCGCATACACGACGCGGTCATCGCGAAGCTCGCGATGATCCCATGGCATCCACCAGCCCGAGTCCCAGCTCCCGAAGCCCCACATCGACTCGCCGTCTTCCCTCCTGTCAGCGTCATCACTCGTCACCGACGGACTGGGAAGCGCCGACGCGGTGCGAAGGCTCAGGTCGATCGCCTCGAGCCCCGCGGGGAGCGCGTCGTCGAGGACGACGAAGTGCCGGGTCGCGGGGATGGTGACCTTGAGCCGCACGCGCACGAGATCTCCCTCGACGACACTCGTAATGGGACGCGCATCGTCGTAGCGCTCGTACCAGCGCTCGACGCGGATGCCCTTGTCGTCGGGACGAACCGGCGGACGCAGCGGGACCTCGGTGACGGTGAGGTAGTAGTACGCCACCGCCGCGGGATTGGCACTGCCGCCCGGCATGTCGAGCGCCACGCGCAGCCCCCGCTGCTCGTTCGCCGGCCGCTCGAGCAACCCCTCGAGCGCGATGCTCGTATCGCCCTGAGCCGCGCCAGTATTCGCACCGCTCGCACTGGACGCCTGAAGCAGGACACGATTTCCTCCGCGCACACGCACAGCACGGCCACCTGCATCGCGGTTGTGGCGCTCGAACTCCGCCAACCCCTGCACGATGAACGCGTAGTCCTGGGTATTCCACCAACTGCGCGCGACGCGTCCCTGCTGGACGAGCGTCTCGACGAGCGGGCCGACCAAGGGATGACCGGGCTCGATCGCGAGCGTCGCGATGAGGAGTCGCGCCTCCGCCCGGACGGTGGACTCGAAGTAGAACAGGTCAGGCTCCTCGGGAAGCGACGCACGCCGCCCTTCGAGGCGCACTTCCGACCACGCGGCGGAGATGAGCTGGCGCGCCGGGGCCGTCGCGCCACGACGATGCAGCACGCCGGCGAGACGGATGCGATCCTCGCGCGCCATCTGCGCCGCCATGCGCACGAGCTCGTTCTCGGCGCCGATATCGGGGGTGCCGAGACGGCTGAGGAGATCCGCCGCCGCGACCTGATCGGCGAGACGCGTCGAGCGGCGCTCGTACCATGACAACAGGGGCATGCGCGCGAGCTCACGATCGCCGCGCAGCGTTGCCTGCAGATACTCGGCGAGGCGCGCAACGACGCCCGAGTCCACCGCGACGCCGAGCTCGCGTGCGTCGAGGAGGACGTGAGCGGCGTACGCGCTGAGCCACGGTGTCGTCCAGTCGGTGGCGGCCCAGTAGCCGATGCCGCCGTCGGCGCGCTGGCGCGCGCTGAGCATCGCGACGGCGCGCTCAATGTCGGCGCGGCCGCGGCCCGTGGTGCTTCCAGGCGTCGCGCGCTCTGCACGCATCAGCGCGAGAATCGGAGTCGCGATGCTGATGACCTGCTCGGTGCAGTAGTACGGATAGACGCGCAGGTCGCGACGGATGCCGCGGATGATCGCCAGCGGCGACGTCCCGAGGTTCAGCGTGAGCCGAGACCGCGCCGGATCGATGTCCGCAGGGAGCAGGAACTCGGCGGTCGCCGTGTCGCGCAGGACTCCCGCGACGGTGTACGACCGTGGGTGATAGTCGGGCTGGATCGGAATGCGGAGCTGCACGGCATCGGCATCGTCGGCACCGCGAACATCGAAGCGGAAGGTCGCGCTGTCACCCGGCTGGGCGCGAAAGCGGAAGCGCACTTCGGCGCCCCTGCCTGCGGCGAGTGTCGCCGTACGGTCGGCGGGCCCGATGCGCTCAATGCCCGTGGACGCCGATGTGACGCGTACTTCGCCCACCGAGCCATCGCGGCGATTCACGACTGTGCCGGCGTTGAGCTGATCGCCCGGGCGAACGAATCGCGGCAGCGCGGGACGCGCGATGAGCGGACGCGTGACGAGCAGCGGCGATTCTCCGCTGCCATAGCGATCGCCCGCGGTCACGGCGACGGCCATCACCCGGAAGGTCGTGAGGTTGTCGGGCAGCTTCGCGCTCGCCACCGCGTTGCCACTCGCGTCGGTAATGACGGAGCCGAGGAAGAATGCGGTCGTCTTGAAGCGCGAGCGCAGGACTTCGGCGCCCGCGGCTCCACCACCGCCGCCAGCTTCGCGCCGGCCCTTCTCCCCTTCGGGAATCTGTGGCGCGACCGAGACGAGGTTACTGGCGAGCCGCATGCCGAGTCCGCGCTCGCGGTAGAGGAGCGCGATCGGATCCGGCGTCTTGTAGCCTGTGAGCGCGAGGACGCCTTCGTCCACCGCCCAGAGGGTGACTTCGCTGCGCGCGCCGACGCCGCGGCGATCGCGCACGGTGAGGCGGACGCGCGCCGTGTCGCCTGGCCGGAACTCGGCGCTCAGCGGCTGGACGTTCACCGCGAGGCGCTTCACTTCGGGGGTGACACGGAGCTGCGCATAGCCGACCCGAATCGTCGGACGGCCGGGATCGTCGAGCTTGGACGGCGGCGCGCTGCGCCCGCGCGCCACGACCACGGAGACGTAGGCGTTGGGTGCGTAGGCTTCGGTGATCGGTAGCTTCAGCGTCGTCGCGCCCGAGGTCAGCCGCAGGCGCCGCTGCTCGATGATGCCTTCGCGCTCGACGGTGACCCATGCTTCCGCATCGGTGAAGGGCGATGCGAGCATCACCGTCGCCGTGTCGCCGACGGAGTACCGGTCGCGGTCGGCGATGACATCCATCTTGAACTGGGTCTCATCGCTCCACGGGACGAAGCCCGCGCTCGCGACGTAGCGGCCGAAGCTCGTCGCTGCGCGGCGGCCGCGGGCATCGGTGGCCTCGAGGATGACCATGTGCATGCCGCCGGCGGCGGGCGTCAGCGCGCACGCGGGTGCATCGGCGGGTGGAGCAGCGGTGGTCGTCACCGTGCAGCGCGCGACGGTGTCGCTCACCCAGTCGCCGACGAGCGACGCAACCCCGTTCCGCTCGCGCCGGACCTGGTGCCACTCACGCCGCACGAGCGTTCCACGGACGCGTACACCGCTCTCCGCGGCGCCGTCCGGACGCACCGCGCGCACCGCGAGCGATTGCGCCTCGCCTGCGCGCCAGAACCAGCTCTCGGTGCGCGGCTTCGTCGCGATGTAGAACGCCGCCGGGTGCACCAGCGCCGTCGCGGTGCCGCCGACTGTCTGGCGGTTCACATCGGTGACCGTGGCCTCGATCGTGACGCGTGCTGCGCGCGTGGACTTCGCGGCGGGCAGCGTCGTCTCGATCGTGAGGTCGCCGCGCGCGTCGAGAGATCCGGTGCCGTTCGCGAAGAACTGGGCGTCGGCGTCGTTGTCCTCATCCCACCACCAGCCCGTCTCACCGATCTGCCAGCCATCGGTGCCGGGAATGTCGAGCTCCCATGTCGGCACCGCCGCCTGCCGCGCCGTCCAGCTCACATCGGCGCGACCCATAGGCGCACCGAAGAGGTACCGCGCGTGCACGCCGACACGGAACTTCTCGCCCGGATGCGATGGCGCCTGCTCTGCGCCGACATCGACGAGGAACTCGGGTGGCCGGTACTCGGCGATGCGATAGCCCGTGGATCCGACTTCGCGCCACGCGCCAAGCCGCTTCATCTGGACGGCGACCCGGTAATGGCCGATCGGCGCGCCAGCGGGAACGGTGAGTGTGTGTGCGGCAGTGCCGAACTCCGAAAGTCCGACCGTAGTGTCCGCGACAGTCTCACCGTCGCGATCGGAGAAGATCCACTTGAGCGAGTCGGTGCGCGCGGGGCGGGTCAGCGCGCCGAGGTTGCCGGTGCGGACGATGGCTTTCGCGTAAACCTGCTCGCCCGGCCGATAGATGCCGCGCTCGGTGAAGACCGCGCCGGCGATCGGGAACCGTGCGTCGTCCCACGCCGCGGAGACGCCGAAATTCCAGGGGCTCAGGTCGGGATCGTAGCGGTTCACGGCGACGATGCCGCGGTCGTTGCCGAGCGTCGCCGAGACGTAGCCTTCGAGACTCGAGCGCTCGTCGTCGTCATCGGCGCTGGCGCCCGGAGCCGAGCGGAATCCTGTGAGGCGCGCCAGGCCGCGTGCGTCCGTCTGCCCCGTCGAGATAATGCGGCCCTGCGGACCGCGGAAGACGACGCGAGCGCCGGCCTTCGGGAGCCCGTCGCTGACACCCGTCACCCAGACCATCCCTTCTTCCATGCCGATGCGCGCCGTGACGCCAATATCGGTGACCTGCACGAGCGACACGGGGCTCTCGGTCGTTGCGCCGCGTCGCGTCGGCAGGACCTTTACGGCGAAGAGCGTCGGTGCACCCGTGATCGAGGCGTCGGAGGCAGGAAGGCGCAGCCCGGTAATCGTCGATATGTCGGCGCCGGCCGTGACCGGAATCCGCCGTCGCTCGGCGCGCGCGGCGACCTGTTCCCACTTCTCGTTGTCGGACCAGCCGTAGCTCGAGAGGAAGCTCGCCTCGAGCGAATCGGGCACAGGCGCGATCATCGCGATGAGCGTGTCGGCGTTGACGTGCTGGATCGCGAGCGTCTGGAATCCCTTCCGCTCGACAAGCTGTCGGCCGAACGGATAGGTGATCGTCGTCGCGTAGCCGGTGGTGCGTACGCCGACGGCGGGGTTGCCGGTGATCTTCTGGCCGAAGGTGTCGCGAAGCGATGTGTCGGCGACGATCGCGTAGTTCCTGTTCGGCGCGAGCGTTGCCGCGAGCGTCCATTGGGCCGAGGTCGCGCTCGTGTCGTCGATCGTGAAGGGCGTCGCGGGGAAGATCTTCACGAGCCGCTGGACGTCGGCGCCACGTACGGGCGTGGAGAAGGAGATCGTCGCCGGCCCCTTCGGGCAGAATGCCGACCGCTCGCACTGCGCGCCGGTGATGCGGAAGCTGCCGTACGTGCGGAAGTCCCAGCGCGTCAGCCCCTGGCTGGCGCCCGCGGTGAGCTCGGCGGGTGCGGCGAGTGCGCCGGCGCATCCGTGCGGAAGCGGGCGCTCGGGAGCGAGCTGGATGACCCGCCGCAGCGAGTCGGTCGCGCGGTCACGCTGGTATCCGCCGGCCTCGCGGAGCTGCCAGTCATCCTGCGCCGTGATGCGGCGCTGGCCCGTCGCGCGGAGGCGGATGATGCGCTCGTTGCTGCACGCCGCGTTCATCTCGAGAAATGCAGCCGACGAGATTCGCGCGAGGTCCACCGGCGCGCTGTAGATGAGGTCGAAGCGCTGGTCCGGGGTGACGTGCTCGAGCACTTCCCGCGAGCGCATCGGGCGTGCGTCGAGGAGGACGGGCCCGCGCGCGCGGAAGGAAAAGGTGGCCGGTTGTGGCAGTCGTTCGCCGTCCATTGCAGTGAAGGCAGTCGAAACCGTCACCGTGTAGCGCGTGTCCGGCAGCAGCGGTGCGCTCGGGATGAGCCGGAGGGTCACCGGGTCGCGCCACTCGAGGCGTCCCGGGATCGCCGGCTGGACGGTGAGCACCGTAGCGGGATCGACGGTCCGGTCGAGCGAGCCGGCAACGGGTCGATCGAAGGTGACCGTGATGACGGGGAGCGGCCCTGATTCGCCGACGGGCGTCGTGCGGATGATCCGAAGGGGCGCGACGACCGAGCCAGCGGTCAGGGCGGCGGTGGCGGCGGCAGCGAGGACGAACCGGAGGGCGGACATGTCTCGAGGGTGAGGGCGTGCCTCACGACGCACGGGTGAAGGAGCGGGCAACGTGTTGCCATCGGACACCGATACAGGGCGGGAGGTCCGTGGCTCCAGGCCGGTTACCCCTGCGCGCGCTCCAGGAGGAGGATCATCAGGATGCTCAGCACGCCGAGCCGTTCATCCTCCTCGCTCATCGACCCCGAGGCGTCGATCTGGAACCGGCCCTCGAGGAACGCGGGGCGTTTGTGAGCGCGCAGGACGGCCGCGCCGGAGTCGGCGCGCGTGACGTTGTAGGCGGGGTGGAGCAGGTATCCGGAGAGCAGGCCGACCACCGGGATCTGGCTGATCATGCCGTCGGCGATCTTCACCCACGGATTCTCCTCCCGGATGGTGAAGAGAGGTCCACCGCCGCGGTGAACCTCGTAGTGCGACCGCCAGAAGGACTTCATCCCCATGCGCTGGACCGTTCCGATCTCGCCCCCGGCGGTGTCCTCTATGCGGTACTGAGCCGAGAAGTCGATCATGCGGTCGGCGCGGATGCGGTAGAGGGCGCGAGTCTGGGCTTCGTCACCGAATACGGTGACGTCCTCCTTCAGCTTGAACGCCTTCTGCTTCACGTAGGCGACGATGCGGCCGCCGGAATCGTGGACGTAGATCTGCTGCGCGATTGCGAGGATCTTGAAGCGGATGTCGAGCGGAAAGTTCATTGTCCGGAGTTGGTATGGTGAGTGTGGCCGCCCTTCCAGGGTGAGGCAGGCTCACTGCGTGACTGCCACGGCGAACATGAGGGCTCAGGAGCGCGCTGAGCGCTGGTCGCTGAAAAACGCCGATCGCTGATCGCCTAACGGCGGTGACTGCAAACGGACATGTCACTGAATCACCTTCGTACAGGCAGTCACCGCTCAGTTTGTATCTGTGCCTCTCCCCGCTGTGCCTCCGTAAACTCCGAACTGCCGTTCGCCGAGCACCAATCGCCGGTCACCCGACCGATCTGTAAAGAGACTAGGCATGCTCCGGCAACAACCCCGCGTGCCACGACTTTGCTGTCTCCGTCTCGAAGCCAGCCTTCCATGCCTCGACAGTAGCCACGGTGGTGTCAAACACGCGCGTGTCCTTCCGCACCGCGCCTTCCGCGGCGAGATCGGAGAACTCATCGCGCGACACGGCGATGATGGGACCGGCGGGATCCCGGTAGTAGACCGTTCCGCCGCCGACGAGGGGCGTGGCGAGCTCGGTCTCGAGGCCCTTCAGGACCCGGAAGAGTCCGTCGATCGAGCATCCCGACGCGCCAGCGGTGGACTGGTCCACGCCGATCGCGAGGAAGCGGTCTTCCGACCAGTTGCGGGCGCAGGTCAGCGGCGACCCGTGGGCATTCCAGCGGTCGAGGTGCTCGTCCACGGCGCTCAGCAGCCGGTTGGCGGCGCTCCCGGTGATGGGGCGCTCGGCGGCGAAGACCCAGAGGCGGGCCGACGGAGGAAGGGTCTCGAACTGGACGCGGGGCATCATGACTCCGGGTGGGATGCGACAGGGCTCGCGGGGAAATCTAACCGGAAGGGCTCGGCTTGCGCGGCTCGCGGCAGTCCCGCAATCTACGGTTCCTTCCGCTTCCGCCCGACGCCGGGCTCACCGGCAGCACGCGCAGCGCACGCGCCTCCCTCCGCTCACTCCCCGCCATGAGCATCGACAGCACCTACGACCGCCGCTCCTTCATGAGCTACTTCGCGAGCATCGGGCTCGGCTCGACACTGCTGCCCGGTGTGCTCTGGGCCCAGGCAGCCCAGGGCGCGGAGGTCACGACCGCGACGATCGCGTGCGCGGAGGAGCTTGCGGGACTCGAGTTTTCGGAGGAGGAGCGCACCAACATCGCGCGCGGGCTGCGAAATCACCGGCAGTCGATCCTCCAGCTCCGCGAGGTGAAGCTCGACAACTCCGTGGCGCCGGCGCTCGTGTTCAATCCGCTTCCCGCGGGGATGACGCCGAGCACCGAGAAGAAGAAGATGGTGCGCAGCAAGGCGACGGTACGTGCCGTGCCGCGGGATGAGGAACTCGCGTTCCTTCCGGTGACCGAGCTGTCCGAGCTCGTCCGGACGCGAAAGGTGTCGTCCATGCGCCTCACCCAGCTCTATCTCGCGCGCATGAAGAAGTACGATCCAATCCTGCTCTGCGTCGTGAACCTCACCGAGGAGCGCGCGCTCGCGCAGGCGAAGGCAGCGGACGACGAGATCGCCCGCGGCCGGTATCGCGGGCCTCTGCACGGCATTCCGTGGGGCGCGAAGGACCTGCTCGCGGTGAAGGGCACGCCGACGACGTGGGGCACGCCGCCCTTCAAGGACCAGATGATCGACGCCGATGCGATCGTCGTGCAGCGACTCGACGCCGCCGGTGCTGTGCTCGTCGCGAAGCTGACGCTCGGCGAGCTCGCCCAGGGCGATCGCTGGTTCGGCGGCATGACGCGCAATCCGTGGAACGTGGAGCAGGGCTCGAGCGGCTCGTCGGCCGGGCCTGCGTCGGCGACGGCGGCGGGACTCGTCGGGTTCTCGATCGGCAGCGAGACGCAGGGATCGATCTCGTCGCCGGTGACGCGATGTGGAGTGACCGGATTGCGCCCGACCTTCGGGCTCGTGCCGAAGACCGGCGCGATGGCGCTGTCGTGGTCGATGGACAAGCTCGGTCCGATCTGTCGCAGCGCCGAGGATTGTGCGCTCGTGCTCGCGGCGATCTACGGGCCCGATGGCGTGGATCGTTCGGTGATTCCGGCGGCGTTCAACTACGACGCGTCGGTGAAGCCGAGTGCGCTTCGCGTCGGCTACACGAAGAGCTCGTTCGAGCGGGAGCTCCCGGCCGATGCGACGGCGAACCAGAAGGCCGCGCGACAGTTCGACGTCGCCGTCCTCACGGCGCTGCGCGAGATCGGCGTGACGCTCGTGCCGGTGGAGCTCCCGCAGCTCCGCTACTTCGGCAGCTTCATCCTCGGGATCGAGGCGGCCGCCGCGTTCGATGAGTTCACGCGATCAGGCAAGGTGAAGGAGATGACGCCGCAGAGCACGTGGGGCGGGACGTTCCGCAACGCGCGCTTCGTCAGCGCGATCGAGTACATCAACGCCAACCGCGCGCGCAGCGTCGCGATCGAGGAGTGGGCGAAGATCATGAAGGACGTCGACGTCCTCGTCTCCCCGACGAACGGCGGTCATCTCACGGCGACGAACCTCACCGGTCATCCGGCGGTGATCATGCCGAACGGCTTCATGGAGAACGGAACGCCCGTGTCGATCACGTTTCTCGGGCAGCTGTTCGGCGAGGGCAAGTTGCTCGCACTGGCGAATGCGTACCAGCAGAAGACAGGCTTCCAGTTGAAGCGTCCGACGCTGCCGGGGTGAACTCGGCAGGATTGAAGAGCGGTCGCCAACTGCGGAACGACGCTCGAAGGGCATCTATGACGAAGGGTGTTGGGATTGAGCGGATGCAACGGATGAAAGGGCAACTGCATCCGAACTAATGGGTCGGCCCCCGTAACACGAGCCTTGTGCCGGGGACAATCAATCTTTGAAACTGCAACAGCCACTGGATCTCCTTCGGAGAGCAGTGGCTGTTTCGTCCGTGCCATTGCCTTGTGCAAAGACACTCGTGCGCGAGGAACGATAGCCCTTTCATCCGTTGCATCCGTGTAATCCCAACAACCTCGTCATAGATGTCCGTAAAGCGCTGTCCGCAGAAGATCCCGGGAAGGGCTCGCAGCCGGAACGACGCTCTACCACCATCTATGACGAAGTGTGCTGGGATCAAGCGGATGCAACGGATGAAAGGGCAACTGCATCCCACCTGAACCTTTTCGCCCGTAACACAATCCCCACCCCAGGGACAATCAGCTCTTGTTTGAAACTGCAACAGCCACTGCATCTCCCCTAGAGAGGAGTGGCTGTTTCGCCAATGTCGTTGACCTTGTCCGTGCCGTTGCCCTTTGCAAACGAACTCGGATCTCGACCCGCCATGTCATCGGTTGTCGCGCGCGAGGAATGTTCGCCCTTTCATCCGTTGCATCCGTGTAATCCCAACAAACCTCGTCATAGATGCCCGTAAAGTGCTGTCCCGCCTTCCAGGCCAACCTGGTCCGACGACGGGCACATCCATTGCATTTACAGACCTCGGATGGACGGATCCAATTCACCCGTGACGAGGATCACTCGATGACCGATACGACACGCAAGAGCGCCGAGCAGAATCAGCTCGAGGGGAAGGCGAAGGAGATCGGCGGAAAGATTCGCGGCAAGATCGGCGACCTGACCGACAATCGCAGCGAGCAGCTCAAGGGGAAGAAGGATGAGCTGAAAGGCCGCGCGCAGAAGAAGCTCGGCGACGCCGAGCGCGACGTGAAGGACCTGGACGAGTCGCTCTAGGCGTCATCGCGCGCGATGCGTCGCGCGCCCGCTCCTTCGATGGATGTGACGGCGCGCCCTGGCGATTGAATCGCTAGCGGCGCGCCGTTGCGCGTCCGTCGGGAAGGATGTCGAACTCCAGCGGCGGGGCGTTGGTGAGCGCGGCCCGATAGCAGCCCGGTATGAGCGGGTGGGGTCCCTGCGCGGAGCGCCAGTGTTGGGGCGGCACGCCGTAGACGATCCGCCCGACTGGGGGCAGTCCCTTGGCGTCCGGCGCCATGGTGAGCCAGTGAGTGTCGATCGGCGGGGTGCCTCTCGACGCGCAGGCATCGACGCGGAACACCGAGACATTCGCTGGCTCGATGGTGCCTTTGCGCGACAGCGAGAACACCGGTGGTGACCCGGCAGGAGTCTCCTCCAACGCGATCGTCCACGTGGGCTTGCACGCGGCGAGGGCGCACAGAAGCACGGCCCCCATCACCACCCGAAGCGGCGTCACCGTCGCGATCGTGCGCCGATGTTGCGCGCCATGCGGATCCGGTACAGCCCGTTCAGGACGACGACGAGACTCAGCACCGTCCAGGCGCTGGTGAAGATCAGCCGTCGGTTGCGCGGGGCGTCCTCGATGCCGAGGGTCGTGTAGACGAGGATGGCGACGGCATCGATGGCGAGGATGAGCCCCACCATGACCATCAGGTGCTTGCGGACCTCGCGTTTCGGTTCGGCCATTTGGCGGGCGGGTGGTCGGAAAAATGGCCGCGACGCGGCACGAAACCTGACTTACGGAACCATGTACTCTAGCGGAGCGACACAGATGGGAGGCAAGCCGTCACACGCGATGTCGAGCAATCGCCCCGAGTCCGGTGGGGCCGATAAGGACATGGCCAAGGAGAAGTCCGGGATCCTCGACCGTGAGAAAAACGAGTTCGCAGCATCGCAGAAGGAGAAGGAAGATTCCCGCCCCGAGCATCCGAAGGGCAAGGATGACGAGGAGCACGAGGGCAGGGCAGACAAGGAAGAATAGTCCTCGCATCTGGTGACCGGGCGCGCTTGCGCACCGGTGACGTTCGAAGGCCCGCTGGCTCAGGAGGTTCGATCACTCCGCGCCAACGGGCCTTCGGTGCATCCGGCGCTCGCTGGGTGCCGGCCGTTACCGCGACCGCGGCGGTTTCCTCCCCGTCGTCTTCTTCCAGCCTGCCGCTGCCCCGCGCCTGGCAGCGAGCTGCGCCACGCCGACGGCGGTCGCCGACGCAACGGTCCACAGCAGCGCCACGGGCCAGCTGAAACCCGGGAGGCTCGGATCGCGCGGCGGGTCATCATCGCGCACCCGTCGCCAGCCGGCATCGAGCGCGCGCTCGACCGCTGTGCTGGCGATCAGTGCCGACCCGGCGCCGACGAGGGCCCACATCGCTTTTTTCGTGATCGGAATTGCCACTGGTTCATCTCCGGAGGGTCAGTCCAGTGCGCGAGAGGCAATGAAGGTGCCGAAGCCGCCCCTACCACCCCTCCCGTTCTCGCAGGGCCGTGACGTGTGCAACATGATGCTTGCCATGCCACGCGTACATCCCGAGCGTCGAATCGAGCCGCATGATGCGGCCCTTCTCCGGGTGGCGGAAATCGCGCTCCAGATCATCCGGCGCCAGCGAGCGCAGGAGCGCCACCCAGCGCGTGTGCAGCGCGTCCAGCAGGTCCAGCGACACCGACAAGGGCACGGTCGCCGAGTCCTCCAGCTCCGCCCACGCGGCCTCATCGTACGGCTTGATCGTCGGCGTATCCTCGGTCAGCGCGAGCTTGAAGCGGACGTATGCATTCATGTGGCTGTCCGCGAGGTGGTGCACCACCTGGCGAACCGTCCATCCGCCGGGGCGGTACGGCGTGTCGAGCTGCGCGGGGCCGAGGCCATCGATGGCGGCGCGCATCGCCGCCGGGGCGGCGCTGACGTCCGCGATCCACTCCGACACCTGCTCGCCGGTCGGCACCGTGACGAGCGTGTACGTGCCCACGGGATAGCGAAGGTCGGTCAGTGTGCTGTCCATTGCCCACTCCGGGAGAAAGAGATCGAACGGCGCGTGTCGCACCGCTCCAGGCGCATTCTACGACGTTGGGGGCGCTCCGTCCAATCGGTGGGTGTTCATGGGGTCGGCTATTCAAGCGTCTCGCGCGACGCGACCGTGTGCTCGGGTTGCGCGCTCCCTGGCGCCAACGACAGCGGCGAACATGAGGGCTCAGGCGCGCGCTGAGCGCTGGGCGCTGAACGACGCCGATCGCTGGTCGCTCGACTGCGGTGACTGCAACGGCGATGCTTCGGTGTCCGGTCCCTCCCGCACGAGCAGCGCCCGGCGCCACCTTCGAAAAGTCCTCGGTACTCTGCTCGGCTACCTCGCCAACTGCTCCAGTGCGCTGACGGAGTCGCTCAGCGATTCGCCGACATGGCAATGTGGGCCGCAGGCGACGAGGCCCGCGGCCGTGAAGATCCGGCGGTAGTAGCCGGGCGTGCGCCGGTACCAGCCGCGCATGTCGCCCTCCAGTGCATCCGCGGTGGTGTGGGCTTCGAGGAAGGCGACGCCGGCGAGATGGTCGGCGATGTGGGCGACCCCGCGCTTCAGGTCGGCGGGTGCGACGTACTGGAGCACGTCCGAGCAGATGACGACGTCGAACATCCGGCCGCCGGTGTGCTCCGCGACATCGCCGAACCCGCCGAGGTGAATGTTGCGGCGGCGTCCGAACCGTTCGACGACATACGGGCTCGGGTCGATTCCGGTGTAGCGAATGCCCGGGCGCAGATGCTTCAGCGCGCGATACCAGTCGCCTTCACCACATCCCACATCGAGCACGTTGCGCACGGAGCGGCCGAGAAAATACTCGGCAACGCCGACGACCATCCGTGTCTTGCGCGCGATCACCGCGGGCGTGACGACACGCGAGCGTGGGTTGCGGTACCAGCGGTCAAAGTAGGCGCGGTCATACTTCTTGACGCGAGCGGGAGTCACGGGGTGAGGCGAAACCTCACGACGTACTCCTCGTCGCTGTCGCCGCGCTGGACGCCCCACACCGTGTCGCCATTCATCGACCGGAGCGTGGTCCGCGGCGGCACCGCGACCGCGCCGAGATAGGTGCCATTCTCCTCGAAGACATCCCAGACGATCGGCTCGCGCCAAGTCAACACCGGCGGATCTCCCTTCCGATCGACGCTGCATGCCGGCCGGACGGTCTCGCTTGCAGGATCGATCTTCTCGGCGCGGGTGTGGCGCTGCACCCAGATGCGACCATCGGCCGCACTGACGAAGCTTCGGAAGAGCGGCTTCGATGCCGGAACAGTTTGTCGCGGGCCGTACTCGATCACAGGCGCCTTGCCGGACGTGATCGACATGGATTCGATCGGTGGGCCGGAGTTGGCAACGTCCGCCTCGAGCTCCGATCGCTCCCCCGGTTCGAATACCACAGGCTCGGCAGCGCGCTGCATGCGGAGCACCTTCCCGTTCGGCTGGCGAAGGTCGAGGGAGTATGCAGCGCTGTTGCCCGTCAGGAACTGACCCGAGGCGTGCATCGTCCACCGGCTAACGGGCCCAAGGCATACACTGCGGCTCTCCGGCGTGGCGGGACGTGGAACGTCGAGCGTGTCAACGATCGTCCCATCGGTTCCGACGCGCAGGAGGATCGAGCTGGCCTGAGCCCCGCTCTGCGCGGCCGGACGACCCGTCAGCACGTAAAGGTGATCGGTGCGGTCTGCCGCAAAGGCGTTGTCGGAGAACATGCGGATCGACATCTGGAGCGGCCACGTCTCGAGCGGATCGCCAGCGGGGGACCAGGTGGTCAGCCGCGAGTTGCGACCATCGTATGTGACGAGCCGACCATCCGTGAGCGTGTGCACGCCGAGGAGCATGTCGTATTCGCCGGGGCCCTGCCCCTTCCCGCCGATCGTCTTCACGAACTTGCCGGTGGAGTCGAAGCGCCGAAGCGCGATCGCCTGGCCATCGAAGATGTCAACCGTCCCGTTCAGCCCGGGAGCAACGCGGTGCACCGCCCCGAAGGTCAGCTCCTCCGCGCCATCGAGCGCCCCGATGCGGATCTCCTCGACGAGTTGCGCAGTGTCGCCCCACGCGCTGCCCGAGACGGTGCGCACGATCGTCGTGTCACCAACTGTTGTGCGCTCGACGACGGCCGCGTCCCCACCGTCGTCGCCAACGCCGCCGCAGGCAGTAGCGAGAAGAATCAGCGCTGCAAATGAGGCGAACTGACGGCGAGCGAGCATGCGGACACAGGGATGCGAGGGCACAACTGAGGATCGCGAGCATGATCGCTCCCGGGCGAACCGTGCGGAAGAGCGGCCAAAGTTACGTGCTCACGCCGTCCATGGATGCCCGTCAGCTACCGTCCACGGAGAAAGCCCCTCTCCCGCCTCTGTTTGTGACTGTGCCTCTCCCGCCTGTGCCTCTGTCAACTCCGAACTCGGTGTCCCCGCGGCCGAAAAGCAGTTCGGAGTTGACGGAGGCACCGAAGCACAGACGAAAGCCCCAACCCTCAGCCCTTCGCGCGCAGGTACTGCTCCGGCCACCGCACCTCCGCCCCGAGCTCCTTCGACGCGTGCAGCGGAAAATACGGATCCCGCAGCATCTCCCGCGCGAGCAGGACAATGTCAGCCCGGCCTGATCGAATGATCTCGTCCGCCTGACGCGCTTCGGTGATCATCCCGACCGCGCCAGTCGGCATTCCGCTCTCGCAACGAATCCGCTCGGCGAAGGGGGCCTGGTACGCGGGGCCGATCGGAATGCGCGCGCCCGGTGCGACTCCGCCGGAGGAGCAGTCGATGAGGTCCACGCCGAGCGGGATGAGCCCTCGCGCGAGCTCGACCGACTCCTCGATGGTCCAGCCACCGTCCAGCCAGTCGGTAGCGGAGATGCGCACAAGCAGCGGAAGATGCGCTGGCCACACACCGCGAATGGCAGTCACCGTCTCGCGCAGCAGCCGCGTGCGATTCTCGAACGAGCCGCCGTACGAGTCAGTGCGGGTGTTGCTCAGCGGTGACAGGAACGAGTGGATCAGGTACCCGTGCGCGGCGTGCAGCTCGATGACCTGGAATCCGGCGTCGAGCGCGCGGCGTGTCGCGTCGGTGAAAGCGGCGATGACCAAGCGGATCCCATCAGCATCGAGCGCTTCGGGCACAGGGTCGCCCTCGCGAAAGGGAATCGCGCTCGGCGCGTAGATCGGCCGCCAGCCGCCCTCCTCAGGCGACAACGACCGCGATCCCCGCCACGGCACCTCGGAGCTCGCCTTGCGGCCTGCATGCGCGAGCTGCACCCCAGGCACGGCGCCCTGCGACGCGATGAACTTCGTGCATCGGGCGAGCATCTCGATGTGGTCATCGCGCCAGATGCCGAGATCCGCGGGCGAGATGCGTCCATCCGCCGTGACCGCGGTGGCTTCGGTCATCACGAGTGCAGCACCGCCGACCGCGCGGCTGCCCAGGTGCACGAGATGCCAGTCGGTCGCGTAGCCGTCGGGGCTCGAGTACTCGCACATCGGCGAGACAGCGATCCGGTTGCGCAGCGTCACGCCGCGGATGGTGAGGGGCGCGAAGAGATGTGCGTCGGTCATGCGCGTGCGAGCGCGGGAACTGCCGGGCTACCCATCACGGATCGAGCTACCGCCCCGTGTCCGAGATCTCGTGACGGAGGGCGGCTTCGAGGTGAGGGAACTGGAAGCGGAACCCGTACTCATCGAGCGCCTTTGGCCGCACGCGCTGGCTCGACAGCACCGTCGCATTCGCCATCTCGCCGCCGAGCATCAGCCGCACCGCCATCGCCGGCACCGTTGCCACCGCGGGGCGGCTGATGACGTGACCGAGCACCTTCGAGAACGCGGCGTTGGTCTCGGGGTTCGGGGCGACGACGTTGACCGGCCCGCGGAAGTCATCGTCCCTCAGCAGGAAATGCAGCGCCGAGACGACATCGGTCCGCGCGATCCAGCTCAGCCATTGCTCGCCGTTGCCGATCTTGCCACCCGCGCCGAGGCGGAAGACAGTCAGCAGGCGCTCGAGCGCGCCACCGGCTGGGTTGAGCACGACACCGAGTCGCGGGTGCACGACGCGTATCCCGGCCTGCACCGCAGGCCTCGCGGCCGCCTCCCATTCCTGGGCAACGCGCGCGAGGAAATCCTCGTTGCTCACCGCGCTGGACTCGTCGAGCCACTCGTCGCCGCGGTTGCCGTAGATCCCGATCGCCGAGCCCGAGACGAGAACGCGAGGCTTTCTCGTGAGCGACGCGATCGCCTCGGCGATGAGCGTCGTGCCGATGATGCGGCTGTCGCGAATTCGCGCCTTCGCCGTCGCGGTCCACCGCTCGGAGATCGGTTCTCCCGCGAGGTGGATGACGGCGTCCACGCCCTCGAGATCATCGGGCTCGAGCTGGCGTCGTGCGGGATCCCAGGCGATCTCGTTCGCACCGCGCGGTGCCGAGCGGACGAGGCGCACGACGTCGTGGCCGCGCGCGACGAGGAAGGGAACCAACGCTTTCCCGACCAACCCGTTCGAGCCGGTGACGGCGATGCGCAGGGTCTCGACGTCCTTGACCGGTGTCGCCCGTTGACTACGACCTGGTGTCATGAAGCTGCCCTTTTGCACGGACCGGGCCTATGCTGGACGCGCATCATGCGGCGGCCAGCGCGGAGTGCGTGGCCCCAATGATGCCGATGCGGCCCTCGCGGCGTAACGCCCCAGGTACGGGAAGATGTTTCCGCCCGCCGAGTGGACGAAGGAGCGTCGGGATATCAGTCCCGCTCCGCCGCGAGCAGGTACGCACCGAGGATCCGCGCGCGGAGGTCGGTCGCCCCCGCGGACGTGAGGCGATCGTACAGGCGGCGCGCACCAGCGACATCCCCGATCATCAGCTTCGCGACGACACCCCCGTCGCGCAGCATGTCGGGCGGTACCCACCCCGTTCCGAACGACGGGTCGGCGAGCACACGGTCGGCCGCGCTCGATGCGGCGGGGAAGTCCCACGCCGCGAGCGCGTGCATGAGCTGCGCAGCGGCGGTGGTGATCTCCGGAGCCTTCGCACGAGCGAGATACTGCATCAGCGCCCCGTAGAAGCGCTCATCGGCGGCGCCCGCAGCGGGGCCGTGAAGGTCGGACTCGACGGCGACGACGGTCCGGAACCACAGCTCCCAGTCGGCGGGCGGTGCGCCGTGGGCCATCATCGCCTCGAGCGTGCGCTTCCGGTACAGCGCGCTCGCGAGTTGTCCGTCCCGCGCGGCCATCCGCGTTGCCGCCGTGTCAGGCGCATGCAGCCGCGCGGAGAGCGTAGCCGCGCGCGCGTTGTCGATCTCCGGGGTCGCAGTGCCGATCTCCGCCGCCAGCGGAATGCGACGCCGTTCGAGCGCCGCAAGAAAGTTGAACCGAGGGGCGTTCAGCGACGCAAACCCCTCGGCGGTCCTGCTGAGAAACCGCCCGCGCTCGGCCCCGAGGTCGAGCAGCGGCCGGAAGTCGGAATTGGCGACGATGCCGCGATCGAGGAGCGGGCCAAGGGTCGTGCGACTGCCGGCGCGCAGCAGCTCGAGTGTCTGCGCCGTGAGGGGGACGACACGGGCGAGGTCGGCCGCGACGCCGGGGAACTGGAGCACCGCCCAGTCGGGCGAAGGAAGCTCATCGCCGCGGCTCGCGACGATGAGCATGTCCATCGGTGCCGTGTAGAACAGGGCGTATGATGGGAAGCGCTCGTGCAAGGCCGCGAGGATGCCGAGAATCAGCTCGTCATCGATTTCGTAGAGATGGATCCACTGCCCGAAGACGCCGTTCGGTGCGAGGTGGCGATCGACCTGGTCGTAGAACTCGCGCGTGAAGAGCGACGACACGCCGCTCACCCACGGGTTGGATGGCTCGGAGAGAATGAGGTCGTAGCGCCGATCGCCCGCCGCGAAGAACGCGCGCGCGTCCTCGATCGCGAAGCGCGAGCGCGGGTCGTCGAAGACCCGACGGTTCGCGGGTAGGAAG
>JANPKQ010000408.1:0-3018 GCA_031426115.1 Gemmatimonadaceae bacterium
CCTGCTACTGGTCGCAGCCGGGGTTCTGCGTCAGGCCCGGTGCGATCGTCGGCTCGCTCGACGGAATCGGATAGAGGAGCTGACACAGCCGCTCGGCGGGCAGCGCCAGCGCCGTCGCCGCGCGACCGGTGGACGGTGGCCGCGTCGGTCGCCTTCCTTGTTCGGACATTCGGTTGAGCGGAGACCATGCGCCGCGGGAGCGGGAGGCGTCAAGGCGAATTCCGTCCGAGGGGCAACGGCAATCGCATCGGATGACGCGGATCGGGCGGATGAAAGTGCAAACGACAAGTGCTCGACCTCCGGGATCGAAGAACCCGCGCGTTTCTCTCTATAATGAATGCGGGACGGGCACGGTGCAGTGGCCGCTCCCGAACTGCAGTTGCACTTTCATCCGCCCCATCCGCATCATCCGATGAGGGGTTTGCCGGAGCGTTGACCCAGGCGTCGGCCTGCGGGTTCGTGAGGCAACGATACCCCGCCCCCCGGTGCCTAACGGCGTACCTCGCCCCGGCTGCACCACTCCTTTTCGGAACGACCCAATGCCGAGTCTCCTGCACCTCACGCTTCTCACCGCATCGCTGGGATCTGGCCCGATCCACAACGGACGGGCGCGCGAGCTCGAGGTGAGCCCACCGCGCGTCGAGCAGACGGTGACGATCGACGGCCGCCTCGACGAAGCGGCGTGGGGACTGGCGGCGGTGCTCAACGGGTTCTCCCGGTACGCGCCGACAGACGGCATCGCCGCCGATGATTCCACGGAAGTCCTCGTCTGGTACTCCCCGTCGGCGATCCACATCGGCGTGCGCGCCTACGCTGCGCCTGGCACGGTGAACGCGACACTTGCCGACCGCGACAAGATCTACGGCGACGACTACATCGGCATCTTCCTCGGCACCTTCAACGATGGCCGCCAGGCCACCGTGTTCGCCGTCAACCCGCTCGGCGTCCAGGGCGATGGCATCGTCGTCGAGCGCGGTGCATCGTCGGGTGGCGGATTCGGCGGCATCCAGACCGGCCGCGAGCCCACCGACATCGCACCCGATTACGTCTTTCAGTCCAAGGGACGGCTGACCGACTACGGCTACGAGGTCGAGGTCCGCATCCCGTTCAAGAGCCTGCGCTACCAGTCGGCGGCGACGCAGACGTGGGGCATCAACGTCATGCGGAAGGTGCAGGCGCGCGGCTACGAATATTCGTGGGCGCCGGCCGAGCGTGCGGCGGTGTCGTACATCGGCCAGTTCGGGAAGCTGAATGGATTGACGGAGCTCCAGCGCGGGCTCGTGCTCGACGTCAATCCTGTCTTCACGGCGCGCTCGCTCGGCACGCGCGCACCGGTGGGGGATGCCTTCGATCGTACCGCGAAGGGTGACTTCGGCGGAAACGTCCGCTGGGGGATTACCAATGATTGGACGCTCAACGGAACGCTGAATCCCGATTTCGCCGAAGTCGAGTCGGACGCCGGCCAGATCATCAACGATCCGCGGCGGGCGCTGTTCTTCTCCGAACGCAGGCCGTTCTTCCTCGACGGCATCGAGCAGTTCACCGTCCCGAACCAGCTCATCTACACTCGTCGGATCGCCGATCCGCTGACGGCCGCGAAGGTCACGGGACGACGCGGGCGCACGAGCGTCGCCTATCTCACGGCGGTGGACGATGAAGCGGTCTCGTTCACGCGCGATGCACGGCCGCTGTACAACATCATGCGCGTGCAGCAGGACATCGGCCGGTCGTCGAGAGCGGGCCTGCTCTACACCGACCGCACGGACGGCGACTACTCCAACCGGGTGCTCGGCATCGACGGCCGCCTCGTGAAGGGGATCTACAGCGCGCAGCTTCAGGCCGCCGGCAGTCGCACCGCCGGGCCCGACACCGACGCGATTACCGGAACGCTCTACATGGCGGACTTGCGGCGCACGGGCCGGGTATTCAACGCGCGCTACCGGCTGACGGCGCTGCACGACGACTTCGAGGCCCAGTCCGGCTACATCAATCGCCCGGCGATCGCGAGCGCGAACATCAGCCACAATTATACGCTCTATGGTGGCGAGGGCGCGCTCTTCGAGAGCGCGTCGTTCAATGTCGTGCTCGATGGGCTCTGGGACTACCAGCGCTTCGTGCATGGCGATGACATGATCGAGAAGAAGCTCCACTTCAACCAGAACTTCCTCCTGCGTGGGGGCTGGCAGGTCGGCGCGTCGGTGCTGACGGAGACCTTCGGGTTCGACGATGGGTTCTACTCCGATCTCTTCGTCCAGCGGTCGGAGGGCGGCGTCGTGCGCCTCGATCCGTTCGTCGGGCGGGGCCGCATCGCGAACCTCGACTACGTCCTGTCGGTGGCGACCCCGAACTTCAAGCGGATCTCGGCGAACGCGATGTACGTGTGGGGCCGCGACGAGAACTTCTACGAGTGGGCGCCGGCCGACATTGAGTGGATCTCGGGGAGCATCTCCTTCCGCCCGACCGAGCAGCTGCGACTGACGACGAGCTACAACTCGCAGTCGAACATGCGCATCGCGGATGGGAGTACGGTCGCACGCACGCAGATCCCGCGCATCCGTGCCGAGTACCAGATCACGCGCTCGATCTTCGTGCGCGCCGTCGGCGAGTACCGCGCCGACTACGCCGATGACCTGCGCGACACCGACAACGGCGGCGAGCCGATCTTCCGTCGAACGCCGAACGGCTTCGTGCGCGCCCGCGGCTTCACGACCGTGGAGCGGCGGCCGAAGCACGTGAACTCGTTCCGGCCCGAACTGCTGTTCTCCTACCTGCCGTCGCCGGGCACGGTGATCTACGCGGGCTACGGCGGCACGCTGCTCGAACCGGACGCGTTCAGGCTGGGGCGAGGGGTTGGGGATTTGCGTCGGCAGAACGACGCGCTCTTTGTGAAGCTGAGTTATTTGTTCAGGGTCTGAGCCAGCTTTCGGCTGAGAGCGAACAGCTTTTGGCTGACAGCGGAGCGCTGTCCGTGCGGCGCGGCTGGATTGGAAGGACGTGCGACGAGCGGCAAGCAGCTAG
>JANPKQ010000409.1:0-4869 GCA_031426115.1 Gemmatimonadaceae bacterium
CCGCCATTCCCCTCTCCGCCGATCAGGGCGCCCTCGTCTCGCATCCGTGTCGCGACATTCACCTCGCCGACCGGAGCCCTGATGACACGCCCGCCGCAGGCCACCGCGACGTCGTCAACGATCCGGCTGGTCGACAGGTTCGTCACGACGACGCCGGGCTTCCGTCGCAGCACGACGCGCGCGGCGAGGGCGAGGGTGTAGTCCTCCCCGATCGCCCGGCCGGTCTCGTCCACGAGCGCGAGGCGGTCCACGTCGGGGTCTACCGCAAACCCGATGTCGGCGCGGCTCTCGCGAACGAGGCGCTGGAGCTCGCCAAGGTTCTCCGCGACAGGCTCTGGTGGCCGGGGGAAGCGCCCATCGGTCTCGAGCCCGATCGCGCTGACGGCGCATCCGAGTCGCTCGAGAAGAGCAGGCATGATCGTGGCCCCGGCACCGTGGCAGCAGTCGAGGGCAACGCGGAACTTCCGCCGCCTGATGGCGTCCACATCGAGGTATGGGAGTGCGAGGACGGCGTCGAGGTGCCGCAGCACCGCGCCGCCATCCGCCTCGACTGCGCCGAGCCGATCCCACGTCGCCCTCGGAACGACCCCGTCCGCGATCGCGCGCATTGCAGTGCCCTCGTGCGCCTCGAGAAACAGGCCCGTGGGCCCGATGAACTTGAGGGCGTTCCACTCCACGGGATTGTGGCTCGCGGTGATCGCGAGACCGCCGGCCGCGTGATGTGCCTCCACGGCAAGCTGGATCGTCGGGGTGGGAGCGAGACCCACATCGATCACGTCGCAGCCGACGGACTGCAGCGCGGAAAGGACGGCCCGGTGAAACATCGGACCCGACACGCGGCTGTCCCGGCCGACGACGATCGATCGCGACGAGCCGGATCGCCCGTGCCCAACCCCGTTGGATCGCCCGAGTGCCCACACGCCGAACGCGGCGGCGAAAGTGCTCACGATCTCCGGTGTGAGCGCTTCGCCGACCCGGCCACGAATTCCTGAGACGCTGACCATCAACCCTGCGTAGGGCATGCTTCCTCCGACACGCGTTTCCCGTGAGTTCCGGCCGGAATATAGTCCGTCCGCCGGTGCTCCACAGCCGATGGATGGCGCCACGGCGGGATCGCGCGGATCACGGAAGCCATCGGCCACGAATCGGGCTATCCGGTCACCGGGGTACCTGCCGTTCAGCACGAAAATGGCAGCGCTCGGCGCAGCGGCAGTGTTCGCGACGCTCATCGTCCTCCTCATCCCCGTCTATTTCCAGGGCCGCGCGAACTCGACGCGGCTGCACGGGCTTCGGCTTTCCGCGATCGCGCGCAGCGCCGCGGTCGCGCTGCCGGCCGAATCGCTCGACGTCATCGGCACGCGTGGCCAGAATACCGAGGCCTTCGTCAGCGCTCGCGCAGCGCTCGGCCGGCTGTGGCGCGCAAACGATGGAAACCTCAGCGAATTCGGCAACGGCATCGCCGTCGTGCGGCGCAATCCGACCGGCGGCTACCGATACCTCGTGCATTCGTCGTGGAACGCACGTGCACCGCAGTACACCGGCCGCTGGACCCCGCCGACAGAGCTGGTTGCGAGCATCGCGGCGAACAAGCCGGGATTTACATCGGTACACGACACCGATGAGGGAAAGATGCTCACCGCCGCCGCTCCGGTGTTGCGCGCCGATGGAACGCCGGCCGGCTTCGTTGTCACGACGCTGAAGGCCGATGGCTTCCTCACGGAGTTGCGCGACCAGCTCGTCCGGCTCGCGACGTACACGCTGATCGCGTTCGTCGTCGCGGTCGGCCTCTCCATCTGGCTCGCTCGTCGGTTGACGAAGGGCATTAAGGCGGTCGCCATCCACGCCCAGGCGGTCGCTCGCGGCGGGCTGCGCGAGGAGCTCACCTTCTCCTCGAACGATGAGATCGGCACGCTCGCCGAGTCCATGCGGGACATGACCTCGAGCCTGCGCGCCCTCCTTCGGGACGTCGACGCCGGGGCGAGTGAAGTTGCCGCGACCGCAGAGCAGCTGGCGTCGGGCGCAGAGGAGATGAGCGCGTCGACCCAGGAAGTCTCGAGCGCAGCACACTCGATCGCCGACTCCGCTGCCCTTCAGACAAAGGGGATCAACACGGTGGTCAGCACCGCCCTGCGCGTCGCCGAGCGCGCGCTCACGACAGCCGATTACGCCCGGAGCGCCCAGAACGCTGCCGACACCGTCGCGCTGTCTGCGCGCCGCGGAGCGCAATCGGCCGAGGAGGCGCTCCAGAGCATGGGCACGATCTCGACGGTCACCAACGAAGCAGTCCCGGCAGTGACGGAGCTCGGGGAGAAGTCGCTCCGCATCGGAAAGATCACTGATACCATCGCGGTCATCGCCCGGCAGACCAACCTGCTCGCGCTGAACGCCGCGATCGAAGCAGCTCGAGCCGGCGAGCATGGAAAGGGATTCGCCGTCGTCGCCGACGAAGTGCGCAAGCTCGCCGGCGAGAGCGCTCGTGCGCTCGACACCATCCGCCGCCTCGCGACCGAGATCCGGACCGCATCCCTGCGGACCGGTGAGCGGATCGCGCTGGTCAGCGCGAGCGTCGCAAGCGGCGAATCGGTCATCCGCTCATCCACGGCGGCCTTGACGCAGATCACGAAGGAGATCGAAGGAAGTCGCGAGGCCGTGGCGCGCATCGTCGAGGTCACCGACGCGCAGCAGCGGGAAGCAGATTCCCTCGCGCGGGAGATCGAGCAGATCGCCAGCGTCGCGGAGCAGAACGCAGCGACCTCGCACCAGGTCAGCGCCGTCGTCGAACAGCAGACGTCGTCGATGCTTCACGTCACGGAGTCGAGCCAGCATCTCGCTGACATCGCGGCGCGCCTGAAGGGCGCAATGTCCCGCTTCGAGCTGTAGCACCGGACAGCCAGGTGCGCGGCGGGTCGCCGCGCGCCCGCGCGACCCTAGGCGATCGCTGCGACGCTGTTCGGGGTGAGGGAGCTGTTCCGTAGCAGCGTGAGCGAACCCTCCCGAATTGCGCGCTCGAAGGCTGCACATACGTCGGGATCGAACTGCTTGCCCGAGCACCGCGCGATCTCGGCCCGTGCCGCCTCGAGCGACATCGGCGCGCTGCGGTATGGGCGTCCGCTGGTCATCGCGTCGAAGGCGTCCGCGACGGCGGCAATCCTCGCCTCGAGCGGGATGTCGAGGCCGGCCAGCCCGTCCGGAATCCCGCGCCCGTCGAAGCGCTCATGGTGGGAACGGACGATGCTCAGCGCGAACGGAGCGTCGCTGAGCAACGGCGAAAGGATGCGCCAGCCGACGACGGGGTGGCTCATGATGTGGAGGTATTCCTCTTCGGTGAGCGGGCCCGCCTTGTTGAGTACTGCCTCGCGCACCCCGATCTTTCCGATGTCGTGGACGTGACCGCCAAGCCCCACCTGTCGCACGAAATCGGCATCGAGCTCGAGAACCGAGGCGATGACCGTCGAGTACTCGCTCACCCGGACGGAATGGCCGCGGGTATAGCGGTCCTTCACTTCGAGCGCATCGGCGAGCGACTGGATACTCGCGAGAAAAAGCTCCTCGAGCCGACGGGCCTGGACTGCGACGCGCTCCTCGAGCCGTTCGTGGTAGCCGCGATTGTCGATGAGAAGGCGCCGCTTCTCGAGCGCCTGGTTCACGCGGGCGCGCACTTCTTCCAGATGAAACGGCTTCGTGAGGTAGTCGAGCGCGCCAATCGCGAGGCAGCTTACCGCGACGTCGACATCGGCGACGGCGGTGATCATGACGACGGCGGTGTCCGGGTGCCGGGAGCGAATCGCGCGGAGCAGCTCGATTCCGTCCATCGGCGCCATGCGAAGGTCGGTAAGCTCGAGCGTCGTCGGCGTCCTCTCCAGCACGGCAAGCGCATCGGTGGCGGTGCTCGCCTCGGTACAGGCGAAGCCATCGCCCTCCATGAGGCGCACCAGCAGTCGGCGCAGCCCTGGCTCGTCGTCGACGATCAGGCACCGCCTCGGCTCTTCCATCGTCAGCGTTGTCGCTCCAGCGGAACGGCGCTGTCCTCCACCCGTCAAACCCGTCACTGCTCCCCGTCCACTCCACCGAGGGTTATCTTAGCCCGATGACCTCAAGCCACCGGCGCGCATGACCCGCGTCTACGATGACGATCTGCACGCGGCGTTCGGCACCAGCGCCATCCACGCCGGCCAGCGTCCCGAGCCCCTCGCCGGCGCGATCATGACGCCGGTGTACCTCACGTCCACGTACGTACAGGACGCACTGGGCAAAAACAAGGGGTACGAGTACGCCCGGGGAAAGAATCCGACGCGCGAGGCGCTCGAACGGAATGTCGCCACCCTCGAGGGCGGACGCCACGGCTTTGCATTCGCAAGCGGAAGCGCGTGCGTCGACTCGATCATGAAGATGTTCCGCGCCGGCGACCACATCATCTGCGGCGAGAATGTCTACGGGGGCACCTTCCGCCTCTTCGACAAGATCCTCCAGTACATGGGGCTCTCGTTCACCTTCGTGGACACCCGGGATCCGCAGCACATCGAGGACGCCTGCACTGCGAAGACCGTAGCGATTCTGGTCGAGACGCCGACGAATCCGCTGATGCGACTCACCGACCTGTCGGCCGCTGCCGACGTCGCGAAGCGGCACAAGGCGATCCTCATCGTCGACAACACCTTCGCAACGCCCTTCTTCCAGCGGCCGTTCGAGCATGGTGCCGACATCGTCTTCCATTCGACGACGAAGTACCTGAACGGCCATAGCGACATGATCGGCGGCATCGCCGTCGTGCGCGACGACGGGCTCGCCGAGAAGCTTCAGTTCATTCACAATGCGGGCGGCGCCGTGCAGGGGCCGTTCGACAGCTGGCTCGCGCTGCGGGGAACGAAG
>JANPKQ010000410.1:0-13067 GCA_031426115.1 Gemmatimonadaceae bacterium
TCGGCTTCAAGGCGGAGACGCTGACCGTCGCGTTGCGGGCGGGAACGGACACCACCGTGCGAATCACCGTCATCGCTCAACCGGTGGAGCTGTCCGGCATCATCGTGTCCGCGACGCGCAGCGGGCGGCGGATCGAGGACGTGGACGTCATGAACGTCCGGCGAGCTTTCGGTCGTCGTGCGTACAACCTGAACGTCGCCGGCTACCTGCTGAAGCCCGTGACCTTCTCGAACTATTGCGAGGTCATGGCCGCACTCAACAAGTACTGGACCCTGGTCGAGATGCCCTGACGATGCCGAGTAGCAGCCCCCCGGGAGGCCGTCGGCACGCCAGCGCGACCGCACGAATAGCCTGTTTCTTGCTTCTGCCGTTGTCGTTGGCCGCACGATTCGTTGTGCTGTGCGGTCAACCCGAACGGCCAGAGGTTCAGCCCGCCCGAATGGCACCCCAGCCATACGGACGGGCGCTTTTCCCCGCAGGTCCCGGACCGACCCCACCCTCACTCGAACGACCATGTTCGATCTCAGCCGGTTCTCACTCGGGGACATGACCCGGTGCGGGGTAGAGCTCCGGCGCCTGGGCGGTCACGCGCACGCGATGGACGAGGTGGCGAACCGGGTCGTCCGCTATCTGTACGAGAATCTCCGTACGCCGGGGCTGGAGGCGCCGGCCTGCGCGCTCGTCCGGATGTTCGTCACCATGCCCTTCGACGCGCTCGATGCCGAGCAGAAGTCATTTGTCGAGGGTCTCCTCCACGGCTCCTCACATCCACCGCGAATGAAGTGTCTGACGCTGCTCGCGACGGCTGGCGATGAGCCGGCGTGGAACTCCCGGCAGACATCAACGGGCCACAAGGCGTTACCGCTCCCCAGCGCCGAGAGCATTGCGCGTGCACCGATGATCGCCCAGCTCATCCGGCAGCTCGGCGTCGAGATTGGAACGCTGCTGTCGGCCGACGCGCGTCTCGTGATCGATAGCGATCAGCACACGTTCAACGTGTTCTATGTCGCTGACGCGCAGGGGAGTCCGTACATCCCGGCGCAGAGCGAGTTCGTCAAGCCATACGCCATCCGGTCGGTGCTGGGGTTTGGCGGACTGCTTCCGTCGGGAGATCTCTTCACCACCATTCTGTTCTCGAAGACGCACATCCCGAGGGAGATCGCGGATCTCTTCAAGACACTCGCATTGAATGTGAAGGTCGCGATCCTCCCGTTCTCTGCGGGAAAGGTGTTCGCGTGAGCAAGACAACGCGGCGCTCAGCCGGACCGGCGGGGCAGGATGATCCGATCGGCGCCATAAACGAGGCCGATCTTGCGCGCGCACAGCTCGCCGCGGTCGAGCAGCTTCTCCAGGTCCATGAGCAGACCGCGCTCGAGCAGGCAACGCGGCTCGAGGACGCTCTCCGGTTACGCGATGACCTCCTCGCGCGGGAGCGCGAAGCGCGCGCTGGGCAGCAGGCGAGCGAGCAGCGCCTTCGCCTTGCGCTCGAGGCAGGACGGATGGGAACGTGGGAATGGGACATTGCCGGCGGCCGTGTGATCTGGTCGCCGGAGGAGGAGCGGTTGTACGGGCTCGATCCGGGAACGTTTTCCGGGACCATCGACGAGTATCGCAGCCGGATTCACCCCGATGACAGGGCGAGCGCCTTCGCGCTCGTCGAGGATGCGATCACGCAGCGGGCGGCGACGCATCACGTCACGCATCGCATCGCGCTGCCCAGCGGGGAGGTGCGATGGCTCGAATCCCATGCGCAGTTCATCTACGGGATCGACGGGGGGGCCGAGCGACTGGTCGGCGTCTCCGCGGACGTCACCGAGCAACGGTTGGCGGAGCGGGCACTCCGCGAGCGCGAGGAAGAATTCCGAACGATCGCGAACTCACTTCCCCAGCTTGCCTGGATGACAGGCCCCGACGGCAGCATCACATGGTACAACGAGCGCTGGTACGAGTACACGGGCACGACGTTCGAGGAGATGAAGGGCTGGGGCTGGAAGTCCGTGCACCATCCGGATCATCTGGAGCCAGTCACCGCGAAGTTCGTCGAGGCAGTCGCGCAGGGTAGCGCGTGGGAAGACACGTTCCCGTTGCGCGGCAAGGATGGACGGTATCGCTGGTTCCTCTCGCGTGCCCTCCCGATTCGCGACCCCGAAGGCCGGGTCGTTCGCTGGTTCGGCACGAACACCGACGTGACGGAGCAGCGGGAGATCGAGGCGATGCGTGATCGGGCACTCGCCGAGGCGAAGCTCGAGCGTCAGCGTCTCTACGACGTCTTCATGCAGGCCCCGGCGGCGATCACCGTCCTCGAGGGACCGGAGCACACCTTCACCGTCGCGAACCCGTTGTACCAGGAGCTCGTCGGGGGTCGACCCATCCTTGGGAAGACGGTACGTGAGGCGCTCCCGGAGCTGGAGGGCCAGGGCTTCTTCGAGCTGATCGACCGGGTGTTCGAGTCGGGGGAGGCGTTCAGCGCGGCGGAGTTGCTCGTGCGGCTCGATCGCGATCGTGACGGAGTGCCGGAAGAGATCTACGTCGACTTTGTCTACCAGCCGATGAAGGATCGGGATGGCCGGTCGTTCGGCATCATGGTGCACGCAGTCGAGACGACGGAGCGAGTGCTCGGACGGCGCCGCATCGAATCGCTCGCCGCCGAACGTTCGGCGATCCTCGGTCAGATCGCGGATGTCGTCGTGACGACCGACACCGCGGGCCGGATCACGTTCTTCAATGCCGCCACGAGCGGCATCTATGGCGACATGCGCATGGGAATTCCGATCTGGGATCCGGCGCAGCCGTTCACGCTTCTCTCCGCGGATGGATCGCCGCGCGCACAGGAGGACGTTCCCCTCTGCCGCGCAATGAGCGGTGCGCGAGTGGTCAACGAGGAATGGCGCGTTCGGCGAGCGGACGGGTCGGAGATCGTCGTCCTCGGGAGTGCCGTACCCATTTTTTCATCGGATGGGTCACCGCTCGGCGCCGCAATGACGGTGCGGGACATTACCGATCAGCGTCGCCTGCAGCGCCAGGTCGAACACGAACGGACGACGCTCCAGCAGATTCTGGCAGAGGCTCCCGCCGCGATCTCGGTGACGGAAGGGCCCGAGCACGTCGTCGTCATGCAGAACGCCATCTCGCGACAGATGGTCGGGGGACGCGACCTCGTCGGGCGGCGTGCTCGCGATGTCTTCCCCGAGCTCGAGGCGACCGGACTGCTCGCGTTGCAGGACGGGGTGTATCAAACGGGCGAACCGTTCGTGGGCCGCGAAGTTCACGTCGCGTTCGATCGCGACGGGGACGGAAAGGTCGAGGATGGGTACTTCAACTTCGTCTACCAACCGCTGCACAACGAAGATGGGGCCGTCTACGGCATCCTGACACACGCGGTCGAGCTGACGGACCAGGTCAACGCGAGGCGCCAGGTCGAGCAGAAGGCCGAAGAGCTGGCGAGGCTGACGCAGGAGCTGGAACGGTCGAACAAGGAGCTCGACCAGTTCGCATATGTCGCCTCTCACGACCTCAAGGCACCGCTGCGCGGCATCGCCAATCTCACTCAGTGGATCGAAGAGGATCTGGGAGACAGGGTGACGGGGGACAGCCGTGAGCACATGCACCTCCTCAAGGGGCGGGTCAACCGCATGGAAGCCCTGATCGACGGGATCCTCGCGTATTCTCGCGCAGGGCGCGTCCGCGACAAACCGGAGCGGGTCGATGTCGGGACGCTCCTCACCGAATCGATCGAGCTCCTTGCCGCTTCGCCCGAGACGAAGATCGTCGTCGGGCCTGGAATGCCGACAATCAGGACCGAGCGCGTCCCGCTGCAACAGGTGTTCATGAACCTGATCGGGAACGCGATCAAGTACAACCAGCGTCCCGGCGCGCGGGTGGAAATCAGCGTCCACCCTCTCGACGGATTGTACGAGTTCTCGATTGCCGACAATGGACCTGGCATCGCGCCGCAGTATCGGGAGCGCATCTGGCAGATCTTCCAGACGCTGGCGGCGCGCGACAAGGTCGAGGGCACGGGGATCGGACTTTCCGTCGTTCGGAAGATCGTCGAGGCGCGAGGAGGCCGCGCGTGGCTGGACTCCGAGGTTGGACGCGGCTCGACGTTTCATTTCACCTGGCCCCAACAACCGGATCAAGCATCGTGACCCACACCGCCGCCGACCGCCTGCTCAACATTCTCCTCGTCGAGGATGACGAGGTGGATGTGATGAACGTCCGACGTGCCTTCCGGAAGAACCACATCGCCAATCCGCTCTTCACCGCGGCGAACGGTGTCGATGCGCTGGAGCAGCTTCGTGAGGGAAAGATCCCGCGCGACCGGCGGATCGTCCTGCTCGACCTCAACATGCCGCAGATGAACGGGATCGAGTTCCTGCGGGAGCTGCGCGCGGATGCGGACCTGAAGCCCACGCCCGTCATCGTGCTCACGACGTCGAACAATGAGCGCGACCGCATCGAGGCGTACAACCTGAACGTCGCGGGGTATCTGCTGAAGCCGGTCACGTTCTCCAATTTCTGCGAGACCATGGCGGCCCTGAACAAGTACTGGGCACTCGTGGAGTTGCCGTGAGCGCGATGACGGGCCTCGCATGACAAGCACCGGCATGCTCTCATCAGCCGCCGGTTCACCGCCGGCGGGAGCACCGCTTCGCCTCCTCGCCGTCGACGATGACGGTGTCGACCGGATGGCCGTGCGTCGCGCCATGGCCAAGTCGGAACTCGCGGGCGCGGAGGTTCGCGAGGCCGCCGACGCCGCGACGGCGATTGGTCTCCTGACCGGGCATCCCGCCGAGCGGCCGTTCGGTTGCGTCCTGCTGGACTACGATCTTGCCGGGGATACCGGCCTCGATGTGCTCCGCACCGTTCGCGAGCGTGGATCCGACGTGCCGGTCGTCATGCTCACCGGCCACGGCGACCCCCTGATGGCGGCGACGCTCATGAAGGCGGGAGCCACCGACTTCCTGACGAAGAACCTCATCACTCCGGAGCGCCTCGAGCAGGCTGTGCGCGGTGCCATTCGAATCACCGCGGCACATCGGGAGGCAAAGGAAGCGCGCGAGCGGCTCGCGATCACCATGAACAGCATTGCCGACGCCGTCATCACGATAGACGCCGGGGGCAGAATCACCTACCTCAATCCGGCGGCCGAGGAGCTGACCGGATGGCCCGCGAGGGAGGCCACAGGGAAACCACTGGAGAACGTAGCCTTCGTCGTCACGGTCGATGCCGGATCGCGGAGCCTGTACGAGGACCTGCTCCATCGACGGATTGCCGAGGTGACACGTGGCGCACGGGCGGATGAGCGTGCCGACATGACCCTGGTCTCACGGAACGGCCGGCAGCTGTATGTCGATGCGATCGCACGTCAGCTTCGGGACGCGACGGGCGAACCAGCCGGTGCCGTCATTGCGCTGCGCGACATCTCGGATCGAAAGCGCGCGGAAACCCAGCTCGCGGAGGCACACCGCCGGGTACAGGCGCAGGCTGCCGAGCTGGAACAGCAGGTGGAAGAGGCCCAGACGTTGACCGAGGAGCTGGAGCAGACGAACGACCATCTTCAGGAAGCGAACGTCGAGGCGGAATCAGCCCGCGTCGAAATCGAGACGCTGAATCGAGTGGGGAGCGCGCTGGCCTCCGAGCTCGACGTCGGCAAGATCGTTCAGGCCGTGACAGATGCCGCAACAAAGCTGACGAACGCCCAGTTCGGTGCCTTCTTCTATAACGTCGTCGACCAGCAGGGCGAAAAGCTCACGCTCTACACACTCTCCGGTGCGCCGCGAGAGGCATTCGAGCATTTCGGCCATCCGCGCGCCACGCCGGTGTTCGCGCCCACGTTCCACGGCACGGCAATCGTTCGCAGCGACGACATCACGAAGGACCCGCGCTATGGGCAGATGGAGCCGCATCATGGGATGCCGCCGGGCCATCTCCCGGTGCGCAGCTATCTCGCCGTGCCGGTCATGTCCCGGACCGGTGAGGTGATCGGCGGCCTGTTTTTCGGGCACGCGGACGTCGGCGTCTTTACGGGCAGAGCGGAACGCGTGGCGTCAGGGATCGCAGCGTGGGCGGCCGTCGCCATGGACAATGCACGGCTGTACGAGGCCGAGCGTTCGGCGCGTGCCGAGGCGGAGAAGGCGAACAAGGCCAAGGCGGAGTTCCTCGCGAACATGTCCCATGAACTTCGGACGCCGCTGAATGCGATCGGTGGATATGCCGAACTGATCGCCACGGAGATTCGCGGGCCTGTCAACGAGCAGCAGCGCGCCGATCTCGAACGCATCAAGCGCAATCAGCATCACCTGCTCTCGCTGATCAACGACATCCTCAACTTCGCCAAGATCGAGGCCGGACGAGTCAGGTTCGACCTGAAGGACATCTCGGTGAACGAGGTGCTGGGCCAGCTCGAAGCCCTCGTTGCTCCCCAGCTCCAGGAGAAGGCGCTGCGCTACAGCTACCAGTGCTGTGAACCCACGTACACAGCGCACGTCGATCCCGAGCGCCTCCAGCAGATCCTGCTCAACCTGCTGTCGAACGCGATCAAGTTCACGCCGGCGGGGGGTGATGTCAGGGTGGACTGCACGTCGACCCAGGATTTCATGGAGGTGCGTGTTCGCGATACCGGGGTCGGCATTCCGGCCGACAAGCTGGAGCAGATCTTCGAGCCGTTCGTGCAGCTCGATCGAGGACAGTCAGCACTTACCGTCGGGACCGGGCTCGGCCTGGCAATCAGCCGTGATCTTGCCCGTGCCATGGGGGGAGAGCTGACGGCGGAGAGCAGGCTGGACTCGGGATCCACCTTCACACTCTCGATTCCACGCCGGAGCCCGAGCTAGTCCGACCACATTCTCGAATTGCGATGCCTCGGGCGTCAGCCATCCCCCCCCGGAGTGACGTATATTGGGAGGTGATCAACGAGCGGGAAACCCCCCCTGCGCACGACGAGTCGCGCTTCCGGTCAATGGCGGAGGCGATTCCGGTCCAGGTATGGACGGCGGGACCCGATGGGCTGCTCGACTTCGTCACCGAGAAGGTCGCGCACTTCTTCGGGACGCCGGCCGATGCGATCCTCGGCACCGGCTGGACCCGATTCATCCACCCGGGCGACCTGGAGCGCGTCGGTGCGCGCTGGGCGCACTCCCTCCAGACGGGCACGCCATACGACACCGAATTCCGCCTCTTCTCCGCAAAAGACGGCGAGTACCGGTGGCACCTCGTGCGCGCGCATCCGATGCACGATGCCAGTGGCCGCGTCATCCAGTGGTTCGGCTCGAACACGGATATCGAGGACCAGAAGCGGCTCGAGGCGGCGCGCGATGCCGCGCTTGCCGAGGCAAAGCGCGCGAACAAGGCGAAGGCGGACTTCCTGGCAATGATGAGCCACGAGCTGCGCACGCCGCTCAACGCCATCGGCGGATACACGCAGCTGATGCTCGAAGGAATCCCCGCCCCGCCGAACGAGGCGCACCAGAATTACCTTCGGCGAATCTCGAAGAGCCAGCAGCACCTGCTGGGACTCATCGAGGCGGTGCTCCTGCATGCAAAGCTCGAGGCCGGCAAGGTGACCTATCGCCTCGCCGACATCACCGTGTCCGATGTGCTCGATATCGTCGAGCCTCTCACCGGCCCGCAGCGAGCCGCGAAGCGTCTCCGGTACGACTGCAGCGGCTGTGACGCCTATCTCGTCTTTCGCGGCGACCGCGAAAAGGTCGTGCAGATCCTGCTCAACCTCCTCTCCAATGCGGCAAAGTTCACTCCCATGGATGGGGGGATCGCGGTAACGACCACGCGCGTCGGCACCGACATCATGGCGATGTCGGTGCGCGACACGGGGCTCGGGATGAGCGCCGAGCAGCTGGAGACCGTGTTCGAAGCCTTCGTGCAGTTCGACAGCTCACTCAGCGGCGAGCATCATGGCACAGGGCTCGGGATGCCGATCAGCCGGGATCTCGCGCGCGGAATGGGCGGCGATCTCGTGGCGACGAGCGAGCTGGGGATCGGATCGGTCTTCACGCTGACGCTCCCATTGTCATCCGGCGGCGCGGCGTAACATGCGGCCGGGCGGTCGCCGATCACCGCGACCAGCCCCCGCATCGCCCGCTGCGCAGCCGCCGACCTAGCTTCCAGTCGCGGGCGCCGCGCTCGGGCTGAGCGGCAGCTCGAGGATGAACTCTGCCCCGCCCCCGTCGACGTTGTGCGCCGTCAGGTCGCCCCCCCATTCACGGGCACGGGCGCGCGCGATCGAGAGGCCCAGACCGATGCCTTCGTGACTGCGGCGATACGACGAGTCCACGCGCCCGAATGGCTCGAAGATCGACGCGATCCGTTCCGGGGGAATTCCCGGGCCGGAGTCGCGAATGATGATGGAGACACGGTCGCGCTCCACATCGACGCGGAGCACGACCACGCCACCGACCGGCGATACTTTCCCCGCGTTGTCCAGGATCCGCACCATGATGTCCTGGAGCAGGCCCGGCGCGGCCATCACGTGCACGTCGGCGGGCATCGCTCCGTGCTCGAAGGTGATGCTCCTCGAGGCGAACCGTGCGGCCATCCGTGAGGCGATGCGCTCGACGACTTCGCCCACCGCAACGAGGGCGAGGTCCTGCCCGGCAGCATGCTGGTCGCTGGCGACATGCTGGAGAATGTCGCCGATCACCTCGGCAAGCTGCTGTTGTCCGGCACGGATGCGGGCCAGTGGTTCGAGCTGACGCGGGGTCAGCGCACCGTGAACGCCGCACTCCAGCAGCTCTACGAAGCCGCCGATGATGTTCAGCGGCGTGCGCAACTCGTGACTCACGACGGCGAGAAACTCGGTCTTGGCTCTGCTCGCCGCTTCGGCGGCCTGGCGGGCCTGGCGCTCCGCGTCGAACAGTCGTGCGCGCTCCACGGCGGCGGCGAGACGCGCGGCGGCGAGCACGAGCAGCCGCACATCGTCTTCCTCGAAGGCGCGGGGCTCACGCGATCCGACGTGAATCACCCCCAGCAGCTCCCCGTTGAGCAGCAGCGGCGCGCCGAGGACCGACTGCACCGTCGCGCGCAGCTGGGGACTCGCGGTTTCAACGAGTCGAATGTTCGAAACGATCAGCGGCTCCCGCGTCGCCGCAATGCGTCCGGCGATCCCCTCGCCGAATCGCATGCGCACACCGGCCTCCACCTCGCCCTCGAGGCCAAGCGAGGCGCTGACCCGCAACCACTGCCCTCCCTCCTCGACGAGGAGGACCGTCGCGGTGTCGGTTGCGAGCAGCTCGCGCACCCTGTGCAGGATGGCCGACAGCGTTCCGTCGAGCGTGGCCTGCGTCAGTGCCGCATCGCTGATGCTCAATACTGCATCCAGTCGGCGGGAGTTCGCCTCCGCGACGGCGCGCGACTCTGCCGCGCGCGTCATGGCGATCAGCTCGAGCTCGGTGGTCGCCGCTGCCGCCAGATCCGACAGGATGTCCAGATCCGACTGTGTCCACACCCGCTGCTCGTCGTCGAGGACACAAAGCGTTCCCACCGCATGGCCGGACGCCAGCACCAGAGGCACGCCGGCATATGTCCCCGCTCCCTGCTGCACTGCCGCCGTCTCGGCGGAGCGTGGATCGGCGTGCGTATCGCCGATCACCACCGGGAGCTTACTCATGATCGTGAACTTGCAGATGGAATCCGAGAGCGGCGCGACGTCGCCGCGTCGATAGCGGCCCGGTGGTCCGAATGCGCTGCGAGTGACCTGATAGTCGCTTTCCACGAGATTCACCAGCGCCGCGGGCGCACCCACGAACTGGGCAGCGAGCCGTGTCACCCGGTCGAAGGCATGATCCGCCGCCCCGTCCTCCAGGCACAACGCGCGCAGCGCAGCCAGGCGCGCCGGATCTGCGATTCGTCCCTCGACCGCCGGTCCCGGTTTCGTAAGGGCATCGGGCTTCATGCCGGAGTCGTCACTCATGATTCACCAATTGCTCCGAAGGCGCCGTCGCAATCGTGAAGCGAATCGACGTTCCATGGATACCATCGCTGTCGATCCGGATCGTGCCCTCGTGGGCATCCACGATGCCCTTCACGATCGAAAGACCGAGTCCCACGCCGCGCCGGTCGCCCGGTTTCGCCTGCCAGAATCGCTGGAACAGCTTCTCCTGCAGCTCCGGAGCGACCCCCGGCCCGGAATCCCTGACCTCGAACGAGACGGTGTCTCCCTTCGCCGCCGCTGCGACCTCGATCGTCCCTTTGGCCGGAGTGAACTTGAGGGCGTTGCCGAGGAGGTTGTCCAGCGCCTGGAGCAGTCGGTGCCGGTCGCCCAGCGCGACCATCGGCTCACCAGCGTCGGCAACCTTCAGCGTGATGTCGCGCGCGGTGGCTTGCGCGGCCACGAGCTGCGCGGCTTCCCTGACCAGCTCCGCAGCATCGACGGGCTTGCGCTCGAGCCTGAGCTGCCCGTTCTCGATTCGTGAGATGTCGAGAAGATCGCGGATCAGCCGGTCGGCGCGCGCAGCCGACCGGCGGATGACGGCGATCTGCGACTGCATGATGGCAGCGCTCAGCTCGGGCACCTCCTCCATCAGCGAGGCCGCCATGGTAATGGTGTGGACCGGGTTCCGCAGGTCATGCGACACGACCGCCAGCACGTCATCGCGGGCGCGGGTCGCGTTCTGCGCCTGCCGGTACAGCGCCGCGTTCTCGATGGCGGCCGACACCCGCGCGGCGAGCTCCTCCGCGAGGCGGAGTTCATCGGCGGAATAGCGGAGCGTCGCCGACCCGAAGGTGAGCGAGCCGCCATTACCGTGCGGTCCCGGCAGCGGCGCCCGCACCAGCCAGCGAATGCCCATCTCCTCGAGGATTCCCAGGCACGACGCCGCGCTCGCAGCGACGGACCCCCGTCGCTCCGCGAGATCCACGAGGCTGGCCACCGTACCATTGCCCTCGGATTCCTCCGGGAGCACGTCCGATGGCAGGAGCGGCGATCCATTCTGCAGTGCACAGAGTCTCGCCTCCTGCTGCGGCTCGATGTGCACACACACGTTGCCGCTCGATCCGTCCTCGCGGGGGACATCCATGACGCACGCCTCGCCAAGGAACGGGACGGCGCGCCGCGCCACCTGCCCGAGCGTGGATTCGTACTCGAGCGACGACGAGAGGATCGCTCCCGCGTCCGCGAGCAGAGCCACGGCGTGCGCCGAGCGGCGCGCCGCGGTGATGTCTTCCACCGCCCCGATGATGAAGCGCGGCGTCCCATCGTCCTCCCGCATCACGGTGGCCGTGAGGCGCGCCCAGATCATCTCCCCGCTCTTGCGCACGTACCGCTTCTCCATGCGCAGCTGCTCGCGCACGCCGGCGAGCATTTCGTCGGCGAGCTGGCGCTGCGCGAGGGTATCCTCCGGGTGCGTCACCTGCGCGTACGACGACGACAGCAGCTCGATCCGGGAATACCCCGTGACGCGCTCATAGGCCTCGTTGCATTCGAGCAGGGTGCCGTCCAGATCCGTGATGACGATGCCGATGCCCGCGTCCTGGAAGACCGCCCGAAAGCGCATCTCGCTCTGCCGCAGTGCTTCCGCGGCGGCGATGCGCTCGGAGATGTCGCGGAAGGCGATCACCGCCCCGGTCATGCGTCCGTCCATGATCAGCGGCGACGACGTGCAGTCGGCGCGGAAGCTCGTGCCATCTCTGCGCCAGAACGTGGTGTCGTCAATTCGCGTCGGGCGCCCCTCACGGAATGCCAGGTACAATGGACATTCGGCCTCGTCGAACACCCGGCGGTCGGCGTGATGATGATGGATGAGGTCGTGCATGTTGACGCCCAGCAACTCCGGAGCCGAGTAGCCAATGAGTGCGATGGCTGCGGCGTTCGCGAGCGTACATCGGCCCGTCAGGTCGATCGCGTAGATGCCGTCACTGGTCGATTCGATGACGGCTTCGCGCTCCGCCGTGGCACGTCGCGCCCGGCGCGCCGAACTGTCTGCCTCGCGGAGCGCGCCACGCAGGACCAGTTCGGTGTGTGCGAGTTCGGCGAGCTCGCGCAGCACATCGAGCTGCGCCGGTGTCCAGCGCCTCGGCTTCCCGTCGATCGCGCAGAGGCTGCCGACCACCGTGTCGTCGGCGGTGCGGATCGGGAAGCCCGCGTAGGCCACGACGCCGATGTCGTCGATCGCCGCATTGTCGCGCGTCAGGGGGTCCATCCGGGCATCCTCGACGATCAGCGGCTGCTGGCGCTCGACGACATGCTGACAGAATGAATGACTGAGCGGCGTCTCCCGGGCACTGGCCCACGGCTCGGGGAGCCCGACCGCACTCTTGAAGAACTGGCGGTCGGCGTCCACCAGGCTCACCAGCGCGACCGGCACCCCGAGAACGGACGATGCGATCCGCGTGAGCCGGTCGAAGGCCTCTTCCGGAGGCGAATCGAGCAGCGCTTCGACCTCGAGCGCGCGCACGGCGGCGAGCCGCGCCGGTGAGAGGCTGGCCGCATCGGTGGATCCGTCCACGGCGGCCGGTTCTGCACGGACCGTGGGCGTGTCGTCTTCATCGATCATCCGACGGCCTCCGGGTCGGTACAGGTATGACGTTGCCGCGATGGGAAGGGCAACGGTCGTGCCGACCTCATCCAGAAGCTGCACGGAGTTGCCGAAGTTCCTCCGGGAGGTTCATGCGGCGATCGGAGCGCCGGCGTGTGCGGGCCGTCGCGGGCGGGCGGTCCGGGTGTAGCCGACGGAGGCGCTGCGGCAGGATCGAGGTGTCTTTGCATTGCGCTCGTGGCGCCGCGCACACTGATGCTTGGACTCTCCTGTGCCGCTGCGTCGGTGGTATGATGCAGGTGCGAGCGAACCGCGTCGCTCGATCGATGCCCACCCGCCCGCACCACGTCGCAAACCCTGCTCCGACGATCGATGACCGTTCTACGGCTCGCACTGGTATTGTCCGCATTGTCCGCCCCTCTCGCCGCGCAGGAAACGTCGGCTGTCTCGCTGACCGTGGAAATCAGGCGAGACACGCAGCCAATCGCCGACGTGACGGTTCGCAGTGGTTCCATCGGCGGCATCACGAATGCCGAGGGCCGTGCTGTGCTTCGACTGCTGCCGGGTGAGCACCAG
>JANPKQ010000411.1:0-4356 GCA_031426115.1 Gemmatimonadaceae bacterium
CCTCGCCCCGGTCCACACACGATGTGCTGCCGACTACTTCGTGTATGCGATCCAGCGGTTGGTCGCGTCCAGTACTGCCAGCGCGCTTGCCGTCTCCGCGCTGTCCTTGATCTCGCAACTGCCCGTCAACATCATCGATTCGCGGGCGATCTTCGCGGTCACGCCCACGAACACGAACTCACGATCAAATGCGCCGACGACCGTCGCACCATCGAGCGCAAGACTGCGCTCCCCGCCTTCCGCCTGAGTGATGGCGACGAGCGCGGCCCGCGCTGCCAGGTCGACACGCGAGCGCTCACTCTCCATGCCCTCAGCTTCACCGACGAAGGACTCCTCACCCTTTCGCAGCGTAACGCGGCACAGCACACCGCGGCTACGCGAGCGACGGACCTCGACGTCCTCGAAGTAGAGACGGCGACGACGATCGCCCATCCCCTCCGAGACAGGAACCTGGGCTTGCGGCTTTTCTTCGGGAGTGCGCTTCGTCTCCACCGACGTCGCCACCGAGATCTTCCGATGATCCACCCGCATGCCGAGGTGCGCGATCAGCGCACTCTCCACGTTGCGGACGGTCTGCTTGGGAGTGACTTCGGTCGTCGTCAGGAGATGGATCTCATCCACCGCACCGGTGTCGCTGGCGACGATCCGCGCCGCGATGATACCGGGAAGGGTGGCGAGCAACTCCTCGGCCCGCTTGATGGGAAGAACGCTGCCTGCGATGGGAGACGCGTGCGGTTGGGACAACGGCGTGTTCGCAGGGGCGGTCAACGGCGGGACTCCAGAGAGCAGGGAGCGGAGGTGCGACAGTGCCACATCGGCCGCAGAAGGCTACGCAGTTTCGAGTCGTCGTCGACCAGGCTGCTGCAGGCGAGGCAGAATATTGCGGCACCCATCGAATTAATCAAGCGTATTTATTAGCCGCTTCCAATCTCGGCCTCTGTCACGATGTTGTACTCCTTCAACTTCCTGTACAGCGTCCGCTCCCCGATCTCGAGCATGTCGGCGGCCTTCCGGCGGTTTCCGCGCGTCTCCTTCAGCGCTGCCTCGATGGCCGACCGCTCGATCTCGGCCATCGTCATCCCGGGCACGATCGTCACCGTATTCGGGAGAGGGGGCACGTCTCGCGGCTCGACGCCGCTGGCCAGCGTGACGACGCCGGACGCGCTCGGACGCAGCTCACCAACCCACCCTCCCACCCGGGCGTCGCGCTCGTCATCCACCTTCCGGCGCAACTCCTCCACCTGGAGCTTGAGCTCGACGAGGCTGCGGACGATGAACTCCAGCTCCCTCCCCTCCGCACCCTGCGCCCCGCGCACCACCGGCCCGATGTGCACAGGGAGGAATCGCGCGCTTCCCCCATCGCGGATCTGACGCGGGATGTCGTCGGGGCTCACCTCCCGGCCGGGCGCCAACACCACCATGCTTTCAATGAGGTTCCGCAGCTCGCGCACGTTGCCCGGCCACGCATAATCCACCAGCAGCTGCATCGCCTCCGGCGAGATCCCCCGGAACGGACGGTCGTGCCGCGCCGAAAGCTCGGCCACGAACTGCCGCACGAGGAGGGGAATGTCGTCCCGGCGCTCCCGCAGCGGGGGCAGGTAGATCCGGAGGACGTTGAGGCGGTAGTACAGGTCGGCCCGGAAGCTCCCATCCTCCACCTGCTCGCGCAGCGGCCTGTTCGTCGCGGCGACGACGCGGACATCCACGTCGAAGCTCTGGGTCCCGCCAACCCGCATCACTTCCCTACTCTCCAGCACCCGGAGCAGCTTCACCTGGGTCGCGTTCGGGATCTCGCCGATCTCGTCGAGAAAGAGCGTCCCCTCATCGGCGAGCTCGAACCGCCCGAGCCGTCGTTCGGCAGCGCCGGTGAACGACCCCTTCTCGTGCCCGAAGAGCTCACTCTCGAGCAGCGTCTCCGGAAGCGCGCCGACGTTCACCGCGATGAATGGCTTGTTGCGCCGAGGGCTGAGCTGGTGGATCGCGCGGGCGACGAGCTCCTTGCCCGTGCCGCTCTCTCCCTCGATCAGCACCGTGGACGACACCGGCGCCATCTGCTCGATCTGGACGATGACCTCACGGATCGCGGCCGACTCGCCGCGCAGCCCCGTGATCCGCTGGATCTCGCGCCGCCGGGCGACGCGCTGGATCCCGCTGAGCACCTCCTCGAGGACGACGGGCTTGGGGTAGATCTCGACGAAGCCGAGGGCGCGGAGGCGCTGGTCGAGGATCTCATCGTGGACGTCGGCGAGGCCGATCACCGCCGCTCCCTCCCAGAGCTGCTGCCGCACGAGGGTGAGGTTCGACGCGTCGAGCAGCCCGCCGGTGAGGACGATGACGTCGGGCTTCTGCCGCCGGATCGTCCCCGGCACGTCGTCGATGGGAGAGACGAGCACCGTCTCGATGCTCGCCTTCTCCAGCATCGCGTTGAGCCGGACGGCCGGCTCGACGTCGGTGAGCGTCAGCAACACCTTCACGGTGCGGTCATTCCATGGTCGGTGACGGCGCCCCTGAGGATGTCGGAGGCGTGCTGAAGAATCGGCTCGAGCGCGGCCAGCGCATCCCGCACACCGCCCGTCGAGCCGGGGAGGTTCACGATCAGCGTGCGGTTCCTCACGCCGGCGAGGCCGCGCGACAGCGCCGCGCGCGGGAAGCTCTCGATGCACGACACCCGGATCCGCTCGGCGATGCCCGGAGCTTCGCGCTCGATGACCGCACGGGTGGCCTCCGGGGTGACGTCCCGCTGGGAGAGTCCGGTGCCGCCGGTGGTGAGCACGACGTCGGCGGCGTCCGCATCGCACCAGGCGATGAGGCGCCGTACGATGGCTCCGGTGTCGTCGGGGACGAGCTCGCGCGCGGCAATGGAGTCGCCGCGCGCCGCAGCCCATGCGACGATCGCGTCGCCCGAGCCATCGGCGCGCTCCCCGCGCGAGCCCGCATCGGAGATGGTGAGGACCGCGATGCGCATGGTCCGCGAGCCGGAGCGCGAGCTACTTGTGGGAGGCGTCCTTGTAGAAGGGCAGCTTCGCGACCGTGGCCGGGATCTCCTTCCCCCGAATGACCACGGAAAACGCCGTTCCTTCGGCCGCGCTCGCGGTCGGCAGGTAGCAGGTGCCGATCGGAATGTTCAGCGACGGGCTCATCGTGCCGCTCCGGACCTCGCCGCTGTCCCTGCCATCGACCTTCACGGGATAACCGTGGCGCGGGAAGGAGCGATCGGGCGTCGTGAAGCCCACCAGCTTCCGCTTCAGTCCCGCTGCCTTCTGGGCGACGAGGGCATCCTTGCCGACGAACTCGCCCTTCGCGAGCTTCACCAGCCAGGCGAGGTTCGCCTCGAGGGGCGTCGTCGTGTCGTCGATGTCGTTGCCGTAGAGCGCCATCCCCATCTCGAGGCGCAGCGAGTCGCGGGAGCCGAGTCCGGCGGGAACGACCTCGCCGGTCTTCATGAGCGCATTCCAGATCGCTTCGGCGTACTGGCCATCGAAGTACAGCTCGAAGCCGTCCTCGCCGGTGTAGCCCGTGCGCGAGATGATGGTGGGCTGTCCGCCGACCTTCCCCTCCACGAAATGGTAGTAACCGATCTCCGACAGCTTCGAGTCGGTGAGGGGCTGAAGGATGCGTTCGGCCCCTGGGCCCTGGAGGGCAAGGAGAGCAATACGCTCGCTGATGTCCTCGATCGTGGCATCGAACCGGTGCAGCTCCCGCGAGATGTGCGCGAGGTCCTTCGCGACGTTCGATGCGTTGACGACCATCATCAGGTGGTCGGGGAGGCGGTACACGAGGCAGTCGTCCTCGATCGTGCCGCGGTCGTTGAGGATCGTGGAGTAGTGGGCCTGGCCGACCTCGAGCTTCGCGACGTTGTTGGTCGTGACATGGTTCACGAAGTCGATGGCGCCGGGTCCCCGAACGAGGAACTCGCCCATGTGGCTGACGTCGAAGAGCCCGGCCTTCTGGCGCACGGCCTTGTGCTCGGCCGTGATTCCCGTCGGGTACTGGACGGGCATCTCGTAGCCGGCGAAGGGGACGATCTTGGCGCCGAGTGCAACGTGAACGTCGTGAAGCGGGACGCGCTTCAGCGTCTGCGGCGGGGCGGCGTGCGCCATTCTGACGGCTCCAGAACAAGGGAAATCGGGAGCCGGAATATGACGGGGGTGAGGGTGGGAGGCCAGTGTTCCGGTGGGCGGCGCCGACCTCCCATCGGCCACCTCGGCAGGCGCTCAAATGAGGCCTGGCGAGGTGGCCGATCGGAGGTCGGCGCCGCCCCCCGGAACACGGGGCCCCCACCCACCCCCCCGGCCTAAAACGGCTCCCGATTTCCCTATTACCGGAGCCGACCGAATTGCGCACGCCGCCCCGCCC
>JANPKQ010000412.1:0-2200 GCA_031426115.1 Gemmatimonadaceae bacterium
ACATTCCCAAGCCCGGTATGAATGTACGCCAGATGATAGGGCGAGGCCGGAGTTGCCCGGCCTGGATCCTCGAGCTGGCGAAGGATCTCCTGCGCCTTCTCCGTCCTGCCGCTCAGTGCATACGCCTGACCGAGTTGTGCCAGCCAGATATCTTCGCCCGGCGCCAGGGATACCGCGCGCTCGAGATCAGCCAGTCCTTCGTCCACGCGCCCCTGCTTGAAACGCGCCCATCCCAGCGTGGCGAAGATGCGCGGGTCATGCGGATCGAGCGTGGCTGCGTCGTTCGAGGCGCGTTCCGCATCCTCGAACTTTCCGGCGCGCAGAAAGGTCGTGGCTAGATCCACCCGGTGGGTAAGCGGATCCAGTTCGCGCGCTCGCTGGAGCAAGGCAATCGCTTCGTCGTACCGTTCGAGGGCCGAGCACAACCGTCCGTAGAGGTCGTGCGTGTCCGCGCTGTTTGGGCTGAGTTCGAGGGCGCGTTTGTATCCGTTCTCGGCGCCGGTCCAGTCGAACTCGAAGGCCAGTTTCGTAAATGCCATGGCAGCGTGGGCTTCGCCGACGTCAGGGCCGAACGTGATGGCGCTCGACGCTGCCGACAGGGCCCGCGTACGGGCGACTTGGTCGCCCGGCTCTCCGCTCCCGCCTAATTCCGTGTAAGCGAAGGCCAGGCCGACGTACGCAAGCGTGAAACCGGGGTCGAGGGCGATCGCGGCGTCGAAGTGTTCAATGCTTCTACGGAGTTCCTGCGGTGTGAACCTGACAAAGCAATGGCGGCCGCGCAGGTAGTGCTCGTACGCCCGCATGTCGAGGGTCGGCTCCCGCTGCATTCGCTCGCGCGTCGTCGACGACAGCTCTGCCCTGAGCGCGGCGGCGATGTGCAGCGCGACGTCCATCTGGATCGCGAAGATATCGGTGAGCTGGCGGTCGTATGTCTCAGCCCAGAGGTGCCTGCCGGAGTCCGCCTCGATGAGCTGCGCAGCGATGCGCACGCGGTTGCCGATTCGGCGCACACTGCCTTCGAGCAGGTGTCCCACGTTGAGCCGTGCGGCGATCTCCTGCGGACTTTCACCGCTGTGCTTGAGTGACATAACGGACGTGCGCCCGATCACCTTGAGCGTTCGCACCTTGCAGAGCTGCGCGATGACGTCCTCCGTGATGCCGTCCGCGAAGTACTCGTCTTCCTCGTCATGACTGCGGTTGACGAACGGCAGGACGGCAACGGAGGGCACCTCCTGCCGCGCGCTGATGGCGCCGGATTCCAACGCCTGTCGCGCCATGTTCAGTGCGTTCCGCAGGTCCTTGGCGGTCTGAAAGCGGCGCTCCGGATTCTTCTCGAGGCAGCGGCTGATGACCCGCGCGACGTCGGCGGGCACATCGACGCGCAGCGTCTGAAGCGGGTGAGGTGCGTCGCGCAGGATGGAGGAGATCTCGTCGGCTGGTGTCGCACCCATAAATGGCCGCCGGCCCGTCATGAGTTCGTAGAGCAAGATGCCCAACGCAAAGAGGTCCGTTCGGGCATCCACGGCTTCGCCGCGAATCTGCTCCGGCGCCATGTAGGGCACGGTCCCCAGGATCTGTCCTGCCCTTGAGATGCTTTCGGTGGCCGCTCCGCTGCTCGCGGTGTCGAGCCCCGCGGGCGCTTGAAGGGGCTTGGCCAAACCGAAGTCGAGCACCTTCACTCGCCCGTCATGGGTCACCATCACGTTCGCGGGTTTCAGGTCGCGGTGCACCACCCCGAGCTCATGGGCAGCCGTCATGGCGTCGGCCAGAGGGATCGCAAGCTCCAATACGCGCGTCAGAGGCAGGCCACCTGGCTTTACGTCGTGACTGAGATCTTGGCCTTCGACGAGTTCCATCGTGATGAAAGGCACGCCGTTGTCGTGCTCCACCGAGTACAGGACGACGATGTTCGGATGGTTCAGCCGGGCGACTGTTCGTGCCTCCCGCTCAAATCGGCTGAGTCTGTCGGGGTCGCCCGCGACCGCTGCAGGCAGGATCTTGATGGCGACGTCGCGACCTAGACGGCTATCGGTGGCTCGGTACACCTCGCCCATTCCCCCGGCACCAAGGGTGCCAACGATCTCGTAGGATCCGAGCCGCGAGCCTGGGGCGAAAGGCATTCTGTCCAATGTATCGTAGCGGCGCCGACAATTAGAACGGGTGAAGCCACGCCCTACTGTTGCTACGCTACGCCGCAGCG
>JANPKQ010000413.1:0-3847 GCA_031426115.1 Gemmatimonadaceae bacterium
TCCGTCGAGGTCATTCACCGCGGCGTCGGTGCGGTGACCGAGAGCGACATCCTGCTCGCGCGCGCATCCGGCGCGATCATTGTCGGCTTCCACGTTCGTCCCGACAATAACGCCAGAGCAGCCGCCGAGCGCGAAGGCGTCGACATCAAGCTCTATCGCATTATCTACGAGGCCGTCGCGGATGTTCGCGCTGCGCTCGAAGGCCTGCTGCGGCCCGAGGAGCGCGAAGTTCGCCTCGGCGAGGCCGAGGTGCGCGAGACGTTCAAGGTGCCGAAGATCGGCACCATCGCCGGCTGCTTCGTGCGCAACGGCGTCATCAACCGGCAGGGTCGCGTTCGCCTCATTCGCGACGGCGTCCAGATCTACGACGGGACGATCGGGTCGCTGCGCCGGTTCAAGGACGATGCTCGCGAGGTTCGCGAGGGCTTCGAGTGCGGTATCGGCATCGACAACTTCAACGACGTGAAGGTCGGCGACGTCATCGAGTGCTACCGCACCGAGGAAGTCGCGCGCACGCTCAAGCCCGCCGAAACGGCTGACCGGTAACGGCGGGAGCGCGCACGATGGCACCCACCAACCGACGGCCGGACCGCGTCGCCGAAGCCATCCGTGAGGAAGTCGCCGGCTTCCTCGCGGACGGCGTCAAGGATCCGCGCGTGACGGGACTCGTGACCGTCACCGGTGTCGACCTCACGCGCGACCTCCGCCACGCGAAGGTCTTCGTCAGCGTCCTTGGCAGCGACGCCGAGCGGAAGGAGACCTTCGAGGGCCTCGCCAGCATCGCGACCCATCTCAAGATCCGGGTCGGACGGGCGTTGCGGTTGCGCGTCGCACCGGACATCGAGTTCAAGGCAGACGATTCCATCGCGCGCGCCGCTCGCATCGAGACGCTGCTCGCGCAGATCAAGGATGGAAAGAATTCGCCCGAGGAGTCCCCTGATTGAGGGCTTGCTCCTGGTCGACAAGAGCGCCGGGTTCACCTCGCACGACGCCATCACGCGCGCGCGCCGAGTTCTCGGCGTTCGTCGCATCGGGCACATGGGGACGCTCGACCCCTTCGCGACGGGGCTGCTCGTCCTGCTCGTCGGACGGGTGACAAGGCTCGCTTCCTACCTGCAGGGCGAGCCAAAGGTCTACGAGGCGACGATCCGCTTCGGTGCGAGCTCGGATACCGACGACGCGACAGGGACGATCATCGGCGCCGCTCCCGTTCCCGCGGCCGAAGCGGTCGAGTCGGCGCTTCCGAAGCTCACGGGCACGTTCGAGCAGATGCCGCCGGCATATTCGGCGAAGCAGGTCGATGGCGTTCGCGCCTACGATGCGGCGCGACGTGGAGCGCCACTCGATCTCCGCCCCGCCCCGGTGACCGTTCACAGGTGGGAGATTCGCGGGTGGTCCGCGCCGACCGACCTCGACGTCACGATCACCTGTGCTGGCGGCACGTACATCCGGGCGCTGGCCCGCGACCTCGGGACACTCTGCGGCAGCGCCGCCCATCTCGTCGCACTGCGGCGGACGCGAAGCGGGCCATTCGAAGTTGGCGATGCGACGCCGATCGAGGCCCTCGAGGCAGGAGTGCGCCTGCGTCCGGCACTCGAAGGGCTCGCGAGCCTGTTTGCTGTCCCGGTGACGATCGATGATCGGGCGAGGATTGCGCGCGGTCAGTCGATCCTCGCCGCGCCGACCGAGGGGAGCGTCGCCGGCCGGGCGGTGCTGCTCGATGGCGACCGCCAGATCCTCGCGATCGCCGAGCGCCAGGCGGCATCCTGGGCTCCGAAGGTCGTGTTGATCGATGCCTGAGCCCATCCCCGTGACGGACGGATCGGGGCTTCCTCCAAACGTGCGCGAAACCGTCGTCACGGTCGGCACCTTCGACGGTGTCCACCTCGGCCATCGCGATGTGCTGGCGAGGCTCGTGGCCCGCGCGAAAGAGACGGCGCGTCCGTCTGCGCTCGTCACCTTCGACCCGCACCCCCTCGAGATCGTGAACCCGGCCGCCGCTCCGCCGCTGCTCACGGTCGGCGAGGAGAAGCTCGAGCTCCTCGCCGAGAGCGGGATCGACTATGTCATCGTCGTGCCATTCACGACCGGCCTGTCTCACCTGAGCCCCGATCAGTTCGTCAACACCGTCCTGCGCGGTCGCGGTCGCATGGCCGAGCTGCTCATCGGCTACGACCACGGATTCGGTCGGGGGCGCACCGGCGACGTCGAGATGCTCCAGGCGCTCGGCGCCAGGCAGGGTTTCCGGGTTGAGGTCGTCCCGCCCTTCACCGTTGGCGATGGCCGCCCAATCTCGTCGACATCGATCCGCCGGGCCGTTGCCGGCGGTGACCTGCAGCGGGCAGCCGCGTCGCTCGGCAGGCTCTATTCGGTGACCGGGCGGGTCGTGCGTGGCGATCAGCGCGGGACTCTGCTCGGGTATCCGACGATTAACCTGCCGCTGCCCGCGCCCCGGAAGCTTCTGCCACCCGAGGGCGTGTATGCCGTGCGGGTGCAGACACCGCGCGGACCCTTCGGGGGAATGATGAATCTGGGTCCGCGTCCCACCTTCGCGGACCCGTCCGTGACGATCGAGGTACACCTCTTCGATGCCCGGGTGAACCTGTACGGTGCGCACGTCCGCATCGATTTCCTCGCGAGGCTGCGCGATACACTCCGTTTTCCCAATGCCGAGGCGCTGATCGCTCAACTCGCACGCGACGAGGAAGCCGCTCGCCGCGCGTTGACTCTCCCGGGCGCCTTCCCTAACGTTCCAAGCTTCCCCGGAACACTTACCTCCGCTCCGTAGTCATGTTCACCCTTCGCAACCGGCTCCTGCTCATTGGCGCGCTGCTCCTCGCGTCGGCATGGGCTCTCTTCCCACGCTCCGTTCTCGTCCGCAGGCAGGCCACGGACGGGACGGTGACCTACCAGCCGGAGCGCAGGTTTCCGCTGAAGCGCGGGCTCGATCTCGCGGGCGGCATGTACATGTCGCTCTCCATCGACGAGTCCCGGCAGGCCGTCACCAACAAGGCGGATCAGCTCGACCGCGCACTGACCGTGCTTCGCACGCGCATAAACCAGTTCGGCGTCGAGGAAGCCAACCTCCAGCGCGTCGGCGACGATCGCCTGATCGTCGAGCTTCCGGGGATCGACGACGAGGAGCGCGCGCTCGACATCGTGCGCAAGCAAGCATTCCTCGAGTTCCAGATCACCGACAAGACCAACGCTCTCGAGCGCGCGCTTCCGCGCCTCGACGATATCGTGCGAAAGCGCATGCCATCCACCGGTTCGGCTGCCCCGGGAACATCGCCGGACGCGCCGCCGAATGTGCTGGGCGGACTTTTCGCGCCCGGCGACTCCGGTCGCACCGGTCGGGATAGCGCTGCGGCACGCGACAGCGCCGCTGCCCAGGACACGACGAACGCCGGTCTGTTCGGCGGCTCGCGGGAGGGGCCGCTGTCGAAGCTCCTCGCCCCGGGTCAGACGCCTGGCGAGTACCTCGTGGCGGCGTCGGACGTGCGAACGGTCGAGTCGTACCTCTCGATCCCCGAAGTCCGCGCCGGGATGCCGCCCGGGAAGGAACTCCTCTGGGGCAACGACAGCATCGGGCTCAACACGGAGCAGTATCGCCCGCTCTACATGGTCGATGCGCGCCCGATCATCACCGGAGATGCCCTGATCGACGCGGTGCCGCAGCAGACCCCGTCCGAAGGGACGGTGGTGGCGTTCACCCTGAACAATGCAGGCGGCAATCGCTTCCGGCAGGAAACGGCGAAGCACGTCGGCGACTACATGGCAATCGTACTCGATGAGACGGTGATGGGTCGGCCGCCTGTCATTCAGTCCGCAATCGGCACCCGCGGGC
>JANPKQ010000414.1:0-3739 GCA_031426115.1 Gemmatimonadaceae bacterium
CGGCGATGTTCAACTCCGGGATCCACACCGTGGCGACTTCCAGGGGGTTGCCCTGTTCGGTCGCGACACGCCCCGAAATGACCGCCGGCTGCGCGGCGGCGGTCGCGACGGTGGCGTGAACAGCGAGGATGGCGAGCGCGAACGACCACGAGCTACGACGAGCGTGTGTCGACATGGGGACCTCGGGGGGAGGCGGCCTATCCGGGGGGGCGGAACGCATACTGGCGGCGGCGCGCAAAGCGCGCACAGTCCGATAGTGTTACCGGGGACCGGTATGGCGCAAGTGGGGCGCAGAACGGTTCCCTGCGAGGGCTATGTCACGCGCTGATGCGTCAGGGCCCGGTGGTGCCGAGCTGTGACGCACCGGTGTCAGTGCGGCGCCGGTGGGGCAAGCCCGAGGCTCCGGCCGCCCCAGCCCCGGGCGCACGGGCGTCGAGCGACGCACTAATGGGGTTCAGCCGGAAGACCTCCGCGAATGCCGAGGCCACAGTTCGCTCGACCTGACCCGCATCGGGAGCGGCGCCGAGCTCGCGCTCGATCGATGTCATGACGACGCCGTCGATCCCGCACGGAACGATGAGATCGAAGTAGGACAGGTCGGTCGTCACGTTGAGCGCGAAGCCATGCCACGTCACCCAGTCACGCGCGTGCACGCCGATGGAGGCGATCTTCCGTCCCTGCGTCCAGACGCCGGTCAGCCCGGCGTGTCGGCCTGCCGCAATGCCGAGGTCGTCGAGGCCGGCGATCAGAGCTTCCTCGACCTGACGGAGGTACCAGTGGAGGTCCTGCTTGTGGCGCTTGAGGTCCATGATCGGATAGCCGACGAGCTGGCCGGGACCATGGAAGGTTACGTCGCCGCCGCGCTCCACTTCGTGGAACTCGACGCCGCGACCCGCGAGCAGCGCCGGTGTGCAGAGCATGTTGCGCGTCTTCGCCGACCGGCCGAGCGTCACCACTGGCGGGTGCTCGACGAGGAGCAGGACATCGTGCGGGATCGCGCCCGAGATGCGCGCCGCAGCGATTTCGCGCTGGAGCACCAACGCCTCCGCGTACGGCACGCGGCCAGCGGAAACGACCCACAGTTCACGCGGCATGGTCATGCTTCACCGCATCGAGCGTGCCGCCCCCGGAGACAGTCTCGTCGCGAGCCTGTTCCCGGCGGGGCTGTCACGCGTGAATCATCTTGCCAAGCGAGTCCAGCGCGGCCTCGGCCACGGCTTCCGAGAGCGTGGGATGTGCGTGGATCGCGAGATCCACCTCCTCGACGGTGTACTCGTTCTCGCGCGCGACCGCGATCTCGTGGATCAGCTCCGTGGCGTGTGCCCCAATGATGTGGGCCCCGAGAATCTCGCCGTACTTCGCATCACGGATGATCTTGACGAATCCCTCCGTCTCACCGGAGGTCCGCGCCCGACCATTGTTCGAGAAAGCGAATCGTCCGATCCTGTACTCGAGGTTTTTTTCCTTGCACTGCTGCTCGGTCAGCCCGATCGAGGCCACCTCGGGGTGACAGTACGTCGCGTTCGGAATGTTGCCGTAGTTCAGGAAATGAATGTGCTCCGCGCCAGCGAGCACCTCCGCGACAATGACGCCCTCGCGCGATCCCTTGTGCGCGAGCATTGGCGGGCCGGCGACATCACCGATCGCGTAGATGCCCCTGGCCGAGGTCTCCATGCGCTCGTTGATCCTGATGAAGCCGCGCTCGGTGAGCTCGACGCCGGCCTCCTTGAGGCCGACTTCATCGACGACGGGGGCGCGGCCGGTGGCAACGAGCACCTTTTCCGCCTTGATCTCATGCTTCTTCCCACCGGCCTCGATGCTCAGCGTGACGCCGTCCTTGACGATCTTCGTCCCCTGGAGCTTGGCTCCGGTAATGATCTCGATCTTCCGCTTCCGGAAGCTCTTTGCGAGCTCGGCCGAGACGTCGGCATCCTCGAGCGGCAGGATGGCCGGGGCGATGTCGATCAGAGTGACCTGCGTGCCGAACGCGTTGTAGACGTCCGCGAACTCGCAGCCGATCGCGCCAGCGCCGACGATCGCAAGCGTCTTCGGCGCCTGCGGGAGGTACAGCGCCTCATCCGATGAGATGACGGTCGTGCCGTTCAGCTCGAGTCCTGCCTGCGGCAGGCCCCGGACGCGCGAGCCGGTGGAGATCACGATGCCCTTCTTCGCATCGTGCTTCTCGTCCTTTCCATCAGCCGTGCGCACCGAGACGCCGTTCTTTCCGGCGAGCTTCGCGGTTCCCTTGATGTAGGTGACCTTGTTCTTCTTGAAGAGGAACTCGACACCCTTCACGTTCTGGTCGCTGACGCCCTTCGACCGTTTGGATGCAACGCCGAAGTCGAAATCCACCTTCCCGGTGTTGATCCCGAAGTCCGCGGCGTGACGGACCCGGTTGGCGAGCTCTGCGCCCGCGAGGAGCGCCTTCGCGGGAATGCACCCCCAGGCGACGCAGGTCCCGCCTGCCTTGTCCCGCTCGATCACCGCCGTCGAAAGGCCGAGCTGCGCACAGCGGATGGCGCCGACGTAGCCCGCCGGTCCGCCACCAATGAAGATCACGTCGAAAGAAGCCATTGCCTCGAGAGATTGAGAGAGCGGGGGCCGTGCGTCGGTCAGTAGATCAACATCAGCGGGTTCTCCAGCATCCGCCGCAGCGTCTGGAGGAAGCGGGCACCGATCGCACCATCGATCACGCGATGGTCACAGCTCATCGTGACCCGGAGACGGCTCCGGATCTCGAGCTCGCCCTTCACCACGACCTGCTTCTTCTCGACCGCACCGATGGCCAGGATCCCGGCCTCCGGCGGATTGATGATCGCCGTGAACTGATCGATTCCGAACATGCCGAGATTCGAGACGGAGAAGGTCGATCCCGTGTACTCGTCGGGCTTGAGCTTTCGCTCGCGGGCACGCTTGGCGAGCTCGCGTGATTCCGCGGCGATCTCGCGGAGTCCCTTGCTGTCGGCGTCGAAGATGACCGGGACGATGAGCCCATCGTCCGTCGCGACCGCCATGCCGAGATGAACGCGGTTGAACTCCCGGATGCGGTCACCGAGCCAGTGCGCGTTGCACTCGGGATGCTGCACGAGGGCAGACGCGACCGCCTTCAGGATGATGTCGTTGAACGAGACCTTGTACTCGTCGCCGAGCTCGGCCATCGCCGTGCGAAGCTCGCTGACACGATCGAGGTCGTACTCGGCGGTGAGGTAGAATGTCGGGATCGGGCCGATCGACTCCGACAGGCGGCGCGCGATGGTCTTCCGGATCTGGGTGAGCGGGATGTCCCGGAACTCACCTTCCTCCCGGCGTGCGGCAGGTTGAGACTGCGCGGATTTTTGCGCGGCCGCTGGTGCGACCGCCGCACCCGCTGCCTCGATGTCGCGCTTGATGATCCTGCCGCCCGGGCCGGAACCGGAAATCCGCCCGAGATCCACTCCGCGCTCCGACGCGAGACGCCGCGCGAGGGGCGATGACCGCTGGCGCTCGCCATTGCCCTCGCCGTCCGCGGCCGGCGTCACCGCCTGAGGCTGGGGCGGGCTCGCCTGTCCTCCGCGTGCCACCTTCTGTTGCGGCGGCACCGACGTCTCGCCGTGCGGCTCTACTCGCGCGTTCGGGGGGGGATTCGCTCCGCTGTCCTCTTGCCGCTTTGCGCCGGCTTCGTTCGGGGTGACACCACGCCCGCCACGCCCGCCGTTCTGCGCGCCACCACTCTCCGCCGGCGCTTCGCGCGCCGGAGCGG
>JANPKQ010000415.1:0-1823 GCA_031426115.1 Gemmatimonadaceae bacterium
CCGTCACCGGGCGGGACGGGTCACTCGCACTACCATGCCGGGCGCGTAGACGAGTCGCAAGTAGCACGATCATCGCTTCGCGCTGATGACGAAACTCGGAACGCTGGAGCCACCCCCGGCCGTGACTTTGAGGAGGGCCGCCGTGGACAGCCGCGAAAGGCAGCCGTCAACGAACCGGCCATACCCGACATACGGCGCGGTATCGAGCATCCGGTCGGCGAAGCGCACCGTCGTCCCATCCATGCTCGGGAAAGGCTCCTTCGGCAGGGCAATGCGCTCCTGGACGATGTACGGATCGTCGAACGCCGCCCGAATCGTCGAATCCCAGAGCGACTGATCGGTCTCCCACCCGAGGTGGATCCCCTTTCCGCCGTACTCGTCGTTGGGCTTGAGGACGAGCGTGTCCTTGTTGGCGGAGATGTACGAGAGCAGGTCCACGGCATGACCATGATGCGTGGTGCTCCGTTCCTCCACGCGCCGCGTCCATGGAATGTGCGCGGCGATCGCCTCACGCTCGGCAGCCGAAAACAGCCGCGCGTTCCGCTCGTCGCTGAGCACGGCAAGGCTCATCTTCTTGTGGAGCATCTTGCAGCGGAACGGATTCACCATGCACACCGCGTTGTCGCGCACGGCGCGGATGACCGGATGATCCAGCCCGCCGCGCTCGACGAGCTCGGTGATCAGCACCCGCTTGTAGATGAGGTTGATCTGCCCGCCGTTCGCCTGCAGACGGCCGCCTGCATACTCGCACTCGGCCGGATCGACGATGACGCAGCTCAATCCCTGCCGCTCGAAGTACTCCTTGAAGATGACGAACTCGCTGCGCGTCGGGACGTCGCTCCAGTCGAGGATCGCGATCCGGGGCGCTGCGCGGGTGCCCGACCACTGCCGGTACGCGTCGAGCAGCGCATGCATCGTGTGATGGCGCGCGGGCAGCGGCCGCACATCCCACTCACGAAGGAACTCGGCCATTACCGGCAGGCCGTAGAACATCTCCGACAGCACGTCGTTGTACCCGGCGCCGGCCGGGGTCTCGGCGTTGTACTCCGTGAAGCGCAGTCCGTCGGTCTCGCCGATGAAGAACGCATCGAGCCGCGAAACGGGGCTGGCCTCACGGAAGCCGGGGTCGTGGTGGATCAGCTCCTCTTCCCATGCGGTGAGCCCGAACTGCGCGCGCAGGGCGCTGTCATCCACCGCGGCGCGATGAGCCGAATCGAACGCGCGGAGGACAATCGCACAGCGCGCCTGGAGATACTCGTACTGCTTCGCGCTCATGAAGCGCGGGCGGAGCACGGTACACAGCGGGCGGTCGCCGAAGAGGAGACCGCGCCGCTGTAACTGCTCGTCGAGCTGGCCCTGAGAGTCGGTCGCGACGTCGCCGGTCAGGAGCTCATGATACCGATTTATTGCGTCATGCAACGACATCCAGTCACACGCGCTGCTCGGCGTGACTTGCGCTCCCGTTCCCCGGGTCAGCGTGCCCGGCGCTCGACGTGCTCCGGTCGGCGGGCCGGGTGGCCGCCGCGCCCTTGACCGGTGTCTCCCAGCGGCTGCTCGTGAACATCGTGTCCCACTTCAGGTCGCGCCGTTGTGGCTTCGGCTCGTGCGCCAGGCGGATGGCCATGTCCGCCATGTGCTGCACGGTCCAGTCGAAGTAGTGCGGGGTGAGGGAGTTGACGTCCATGTCGGGCGCGCAATTCATGAAGTCGATGGCGTACGGCACGCCATCACGCACCGCCCACTCCACCGTATTCATGTCGTAGCCGAGCGCGCGGCAGAGCTTCAGTGAATCGGTGACGACGCGATCCCCGAGGTCGGCGTCG
>JANPKQ010000416.1:0-17916 GCA_031426115.1 Gemmatimonadaceae bacterium
CGGATTTTTCGTTTCAGGAGCCGGGTGTGGTCCCCGCCGAGACGCACAGCGTCGGCAACGTCGGCTACGTCACGCTCGATGTCGGCATCATGTACAACTTCGGATTGCCGCGGCGCCGGTAACGCTGCGTACTGGCAGGACTGCGTACGGACTGACCGCGACTGGGGACGCACGGGCACTGCTTACTGCGCACGTACTCCGTACCGAGTACTTGGTACACACGGCCAGGGCGGGACCTGCACGCCAGGCGGAAGGTCGAAAGCGGAAGCGGGCTGACGGCGCCACCTGACTCGCTGCTGGCGGTCAGCCGGTCAGCCGGTCAGCCGGTCAGCCGTCAGCCGTCAGCGGGAAGCCGGGCACTGCAACCGTGCGAAGTAGCCAGTACGCAGTGCGTGCGCAGTAAGCAGTGCACATGCGTACGTAGTCGCGGTCAGTGCTGGTGCCCGGTAATCTTCGGCGCCGGCCCCCCAGGCCGGATCGCGCCGTGATCCACCGGCTCGACCGAGCGGGGAAGGAAGAGGCCGTCGTACAACAGGGCGGCCGCAACACCGCCGACGATCGGGCCGATCCAGTAGATCAGGTGGCCCTCGAAGATCCCGCTGGCGACGGCGGGGCCGAAGGAGCGCGCCGGGTTCATCGAGGCACCCGTCAACGGGCCAAAGGCGAGGATGTCCGCGGCGATCGTCAGCCCGATCGCAAACCCGCCAACCTTCGGTGCCTGCGGATCGACGGCACTGCCGAACACCACGAAGACGAGGAAGAACGTCGCGATGGCTTCCACGGCGATCGCCTGGCCGGTGGAGATCGCGCTCGAGACCGACTGGCCCCCGCCGCGGGTGGCCTCGAAGAGTTGCTCGGGCATCACGGCCTTCAGCGCATACGCGGCGAGCATTGCGCCGAGCAGCTGGGCGACGATGTACACCCCCGCCATCACCGGCTCGATCCGGCGCGTCGCCAGAAAACCGAGCGTGACCGCGGGGTTGAAATGCCCCGAGACCCGCATCGTGGCCGTCACCATGACGGACAGGATGACCCCGTGCGCGATGGCCACCTCGAGCAGTCCCATCCCCCCGCTCCGGGCCGACATGATCGCTCCGCCGCCGACGAACACCAGCGCGAAAATCCCTATGAGCTCGGCGACGAAATGCCGGATTGCATGACGCATGAAGCCAGTTCCTCGGTAGTGGGGGAGACCGGCGCGAAGCTAGAGGGGGGGTCGGGGGGCGTCAACCCGGATGTTACCAACCCCACCCCGTCGATCGTTAGGAAGCGAGGGGCCACTGTGGACCCTGCGCCACAATCGACACTTACGAGGGGGACCTCATGCGCTTTCTCTGGCCAGTTCTTGGACTGTGCGCGTGCTGGTACGTGCTGGCGCAGTGCGCGGGGGAGTCGGATGCCTCGACGCTCTCACGGGTCGCGCAATGGCGCCTCAGCCAGCGCCCCGTCGTGGACATCGGGATCGCCAGCGGCGACCCGGTCTATGAGCTCACCGACGCCGCGAGCTCGGTCCGCCTCGATGATGGGACAGTCGTCATCGCCGATGTCGGCGCGGGCGACCTCCGGTATTTCGACGCCGCGGGCCGATTCCAGTTCTCGACGCAGGGTGAGACACCGCTCGGCCGGCCTGGCACGGCGCGTCGTGGCCGGCTTCGCGAATGGCGGACAGCCACGGGCAGCGGTGTCGCCTTCGAAAGCTTCGGACAGCGTCTCCTCTTCGATTCGCGCGGCACCCTCGTTCGCGAGGAAGCTGGCGGCGATCCCTCGTCGCGCATCCACGGCCGTACGCTCCTCCTCGGCGGAACCCGCGAGAGCCAGGCGAACGCGCTGCAGGCGCTCGAGCGCATGCCCGCGGTGGACAGCGCCACGGGCTTCCGGATCGTGCGCATCGATGAGGCGGGCTACCTCTGGGTCGCGGACCAGGTCCCCGATCCGCGGATGCGTCGTCCCTGGCTGGTGTACGATCGCAACGCGCAGGTCGTCGGTAGACTGCAGACACCCGCTGCCTTCGATCCGCAGCAGATCGGCGCGGACTTCATCCTCGGCCGGTGGCGCGACGGGAATGGCATCGAGCACGTGCAGATGTACAGCCTGACGCGAGATGAGCGTGTCGTGCCGACCGAGGACTCGGCGGCATTGGTGGCGCCGGCCGGACCGCGCGACGCCGCGCGGCATCGCGCCGCGACGGTGGCGCTGCGGCAGACGCTCCAGCGGATCGCGCTTCTCCAGGAGAACCACTGGGCGAGGTCGATGACCTACGCCGCGGACCTCGCTGCGCTCGACATGGAGCTGCCGAAGGGCGTGCGTATCTCGATCATCGCCGCGAGCGTCGCGGGGTGGCGCGCCGTGGCCTGGGATGCCGCGGCCGACGCAATGTGCGGCATTGGTGCGGGACGGGAGCTCGTGAACGGCTGGAAGGAAGGGATTCCCGCGTGCGAGTGAACCGCTCCTCCTGCCAGGGCGCGCGCGTCGCGTGAGCCTCCTGCGCGAGCCGAGCGCCGAGTGCGCGGGCGCTGCGTGCGGGCTGGCCCGCTCGTCAGCCGGCGCGCCGCAGCACGAGCGCCGCGTTGATTCCCCCGAAACCGAACGAGTTCGTGATGACGTGCTCGACGCGCCGCGTTCGTCCCGTGTGCGGGATGTAATCGAGGTCGCAGCGCGGATCGTTGACGGCGAGGTTCACGGTCGGCGGGAGCCACTCGTTCTCAAGCGCGAGCGAACAGATCGCGGCCTCGATCGCGCCGGACGCCCCGAGCGCGTGGCCGTAGTATCCCTTCGTGCTGCTGACCTGGAGCGCGTAGGCGCGTTCGCCGAAGACCTTCTTGATCGCCACCGTCTCGGTGGAATCGTTGAGCGGTGTCGAGCTGCCGTGCGCATTCACGTAGTCGATCTCGGTCGATGAGACGCCGGCGTCGTCGAGCGCCATCCGCATCGACCGGGCGGCCTGCGCACCGTCAGGGCGCGGCGCGGTCATGTGATGCGCGTCGTTCGTCGTGCCGTAGCCGTGGAGCTCCGCGTAGATCCTGGCTCCCCGGGCGACCGCGCGGCCGTGCTCCTCGAGGATGAGCACCGCGCCGCCCTCGCCCATCACGAAACCGTCGCGATCCTTGTCGAACGGCCGTGACGCGGTGGCGGGGTCGTCGTTGCGCGTGGACATCGCACGAATGATAGCGAACGCGCCGAAGCAGAGCGGAGCGAGGGGCGCTTCCGCTCCCCCCGCGATCATCACGTCCGCGTAGCCATCGCGAACCTGCCGGAAGGCGTCACCGATGGCCATCGTCCCGGACGCGCAGCTCATCGCGTTCGTGCTGTTCGGGCCGGCGACCCCGAACTCGATCGCGATGTTGCAGCTCGATGCCCCACCGAATACCGCGAGGGCGAGCGCGGGATCCACGGCCCGAAGGCCCTCGCCGAGAAAGGCGCCGAGCTGTTGTTCTGCGTACGCAATGCCGCCGAGCGCTGTCCCCATCATCGACCCGATGCGCTCGCGGTCCTCGCCCGCGAGATCGATCCCCGCGTCCTCGAGCGCAAGGCGCGCGCAGACGACGGAGAACTGTCCGAAGCGGTCGAGCCGCTTCACGCGCTTCTGCTCGAGATGGTCAGTCGGGACGAAGTCGTTCACTTCTGCCGCGTTGTGACTCCGGAAGATCGACGGGTCGAAGCGAGTGATCGATCGAACCGCCGATTTCTGCTCCCGAATACCCTGCCAGAGGCCGGCGCCGGTGATGCCGATCGGCGTGATCGCCCCGATGCCGGTGATGACCACCCGCCTGCGCCGGCCATTGACCGCCGCGTAGTTTCCGTTGGACCTGCCGTTGCTGCTGCCTTCGCTCATTACCGTCCTCTCGGGTTCGCCGCGTCGCGCTCCGCGACTTCGGCCAGCCCCGCCAGCGTGCGCGAGGCAATGCCATGGACGAACACCGGGCCGATGACGCGGGTGGCTGCGACCACGCCGATCAGCGGCCACTCCGGGCCGTCCCATACGTGCAGCAGCTTCACGTGCGTCGCGCGGCCATCCTCGACGGGCGTGAAGCTCCACTCGACATCCATTCCGGTCGTGACACCCCCGACATGGCGAAAGCGCACGGCCGGAGCCGACTGGTCCACCGTCATGTGCGACACCCACCAGGTCGGCCAGCCGACGGGACCGAACGGCCGATACGCCGACATCTCGACCAGGCCGCCACCATCGTAGGCGCGTTCCCGGAACCGCACGAAGCGGTAGTGCGAGAGGTAGCCCGGCCAGTGATCCACAGCACGCACGATGTCGAAGATCGTTCGCACCGGCGCGCGCACGATGCGCGTGTCGAGCACATTCATCGCGCAGCCCACTGGCATTCTGGCGAGCGCGAATGGCTCGCGAAGGTGTGGTCGGTCCTGTTTCACGGTGCCTCCGGGGTCCAGCTTGCGGTGACGCGAAAGCCGATCCGACGCCGTACCACGGGGGCGCGTCCGATCGCGGCGGAGACGAGCTCCGAGAGCTCGCCGGAGGTGAACCCACGCATGACGGAGACCACCCCGTCATGGCGACTCACAGGATGGAAGCCAAGCGGAAAGGAGGCCATCCAAATGCCACCAGCAGCCATCCAGCTGCGACGAATGTCGCTGATGATGACACGAACGCGGGCGACGCGGTTGAGTTCCCGGACGACCTGGAGCGCGTCGTCGTCGGAAAAGTGGTGCAGCACCTGGGAGCAGATGGCGATGTCGACCCCGCCCGTCGCGATCGGCAGGGCGAGCGCATCGCCGCGGATCGCGCCGTCCAACCCCGACCGCGCCGCCGCAACCAGTGTCTCGGAGGCGTCGAGGCCGACCGTGAGGAGGCGATGGCCCCGCGCCGCCACCGCGCGCTCCACCCGCGCGGGGATGTCCCCGGCGCCGGTCCCCACATCGAGCATGATGAGATCCGACGCCGGCGCGTCCAGCCCTCGGAGGGCAGCGCGCACCTCGGCGACCACGGCACGGGTGCCGCCGAACAGCAGGTTGGAGCGCGCGACATCGGCGAGCGAGCGGCGCACCAGTCGCGGATCGACGGCGGGATCATCGAGAAACTCGATGCCGCGCCGGCGGCGCGGTGTCAGCAGTCCCCCCATCTACCGCTCGAGCTGGGTGTACCCGCTGCGATAATAGACCAGCGGCCGCGCGTCGTGCGCCACCGCGAGCTCGACCTCACCGATCACGATGATGTGGTCGCCCGCGGCGTGCCGCGCGTGCACGCGGCACTCGATGTGAGCGAGCGCATCATTGAGCAGCGCCGCGCCGCTCACCGCGCGCGAGTAGCCGACGCCGTCGAAGCGATCCGCCTCCGGGGTTCCGCCGCGCTGCGGCTCGCCGCTGCCGAAACGCCGCGACAGCTCTTCCTGGTCGGCCGAGAGGATGTTCACGGCGAAGTGTGTTGACCGCGCGATGACCCGGTGCATCGTCGCGCTCTCGTCCACGCACACGAGCACCAGTGGCGGCGCGAGGCTCACCGAGCAGAACGCCGTCGCCGTCATGCCGTGGTCGGTGCCATCTTCGTCCACCGTCGTGATGATGGTGATCCCCGAGGCGAAGCGCCCGATGACGGCGCGGAAGGTATCGGCGCCGAGCATCAGGCTCGCGAGAGGGGCGGGAAGAGAAGCCGCAGCAGGTAGCCCGGCCGCAGGACTTCGGCGGGGGGGACGAAGTCGCCGGCGACACCGACGAGCAGGTCGGCCATGTCCTTGCGCCGCGAGAGCACTCGTGCCGCGTGGTTGATGAGAGGCGGCCAGGCGACAGCCGCGCCAATGAGGCGTTCCACCCGCCACTTGCCACGGAACTCGCGCCGGCGCGCGCCTTCGTACGCCGCGAGCGCCGCATCCGCGTGGCGAGTGGTCGAGGCTGCAAGCGACTCGGCGACGTACGGTGCCAACAGCTCGCCCCCGCGCAACGCGGCGTAGATCCCCTCTCCAGTAAAGGGATCGAAGAAGTCGGCCGCATCGCCGACGAGCGCGGCGCCGGGAGCCGACGCACGACGAACCGCCGACGCGAATGGTCCGGTCGCCGATACCTTCGAAACCCGCTCGGCCCCGAGGAACCGGCCGGCGAGCTGCGCATGATCGCGCAGCCAGCGGTCGAGATATGCAGCGGGGTCGGTGTCTATCGAGTGCATGCGGGACATCGGGACGACGAGCGCGACGTTCGTCAGTCCACCGCCTACATCGGCGATGCCGAGGTAGCCCTCCTTCTCGACGTGCATCTCACCACGGTCGCCGAGCCCCGACACGCCGCGGTAGTGGGTGACGAAGGCGATGCGTCGCGGCCAAGGAAGGCGACGCGCGACTCCGAGCTTTCGTGCGACGACGGACCGCAGCCCGTCGGCGCCGACGACGATCCGCGCGGCGTGCGATTCCCCGGCCGCATCATCTCCGAGGGCGCGCACGCCGGTGACACGGCCTCCGTCGTCCCGGAGAAGATCCGTGATCCGAACCTGCTCGATGACCCGTGCGCCGGCCGCACGTGCGCGATCGAGGAGGATGTCGTCGAGGATGCGGCGCCTGATCGCGAGCCCACGGTCGCGGAATCCGCTGAAGCCATGCGTCGCCGCGAAGTCGCCCTGAATGCGGTCACCGCTCGGCGACCGCACCACCATCCCTCCGAGGTGCGCGGGGCCGGCGTTCTCGACGATCGCGAGGGCGCCCATCGCCTCGAGGATGCGCGACGCCTGCGGACTCAGGTACTCCGCGCAGGGCTTGTCGCGTGGAAAGCGCGCGCGATCGAGGACGACGACATCGAGGCCGGCCCGAGCGAGGAACCATGCCGTCGCTGCCCCGGCCGGCCCTCCGCCGACGACCACGACGTCAGAAGTCGTGCGGCTCACTGTCGCTCGAATGCGATGCCGCCGAGGATCAGCATCGTGCCCTGGAACAGGTAGTCGAATCGCGCGCTGCCGGTTCCCTCGGGCAGATAATCGATGACGACCGATGCGCCTTGCGTGTGCCACCGTGCCGAGGTGACGACGGAGTCCACGAGGCCGAAGGTGAGGTTGCTCGCGACGACCGAGCGTGTCGCCAGTGCATTGGTGCCGAAGCGCCAGGTCGTGCGGGAGGCGTGGACGGCCCCGGTGTTGTCCTGGAGGAGGATCGTACGAGACCAGCCGCCGACGAGGCGCGCATCGCCCCGTGCAGGGGTCGTCCCGGTGCCCGATGTGCCGGGGTTCGTCGGTCGCGGTGCGCCGGCATTGCCCGTGATCGTCACAGGACTGCCTTCGCATCCGGCAACGAGCAGCACAGCGAGGAGACATGCCCACGCCAGCCGGGGACGGGGGGCGCTCCTGGGGGCGAACGGTAGCGTCATGGCGAGACGATGACTGTGGCGGTCCCGCCGAGCCAGCCGTAGGGGTACGTGCCGGGCCTGGAGAAGAGCTGCGCCTGGCGTCCGTTCGGACGCATTGGGCCCGCCTGCCAGTGCGTGCCCTGATCTCCAACGGCGCCGATGGCCACCTCGCTCCCGGTCTCGTTCTGGAAAATGACGGCGGCGCCGGCGGGGATGCGCACGGTGTCCGGAATCGTGCGGAGAATCCTGCTCCCCGTTTCGACGAGGCGCACGACACGATAGGCGTCGGTGACCTGCACCGGCACGAGATCGGTGAAATCACCAAAGGTTACACGGAGTTCGCTGGAGCCTGTCCGGATTCCGCGGATCGCGATCGTGTCACCGCGCGGCTCGAGCTGAACAGTGAAGATCGGATCGAGCCCGGCATCGAAGCGAATGGGAATCACAGAGCTCACACCGAACCCGTTCGAGTCCAGGCGCGCGGCACCATAGCGAAACTCGTGGTAGCCGTTGGCGGCACCGTTCAGGTTGCGTGCGTCCGGTGTCAGCGTGACGATGGTGTCGGCATCGACACGGCCGGCTACCGCCACCTGGGCGACCTGGAAAGTCACCGTGTCGCGCAGGTTCCCGAGAGCGGCAATGATCCGGGTGTCGCCGTTCCGGGTGACGAAGACGTCGCCGCGGGCGAACTGCATTCCGACATCGGCGACCCCGGGGTTGGTCGAGCCCCACGTGACCCGCTCGCTGATGCGCGGGACGCGGCTCCCGGCTGCATCCTCGAGCACCACGTCGAGGAGCCGGGGTCCGAGCGCGCCGACCTTCAGCACCGACGGCAGCTCCACGCCATTGCGCGTGATGTGGATTGCGCGGATGCCTCCCATGGGCCCACCGCCGGGCAGCGCGGTTGCAGCGGGGCTGCATCCGACGGCCAGGGTCAACAGGAAGGTGGCTGCGCTGCGGCGAGAGGACATCAGGAAAGGCGAGTTGCGAGGGCAGCAAAGAGAAAGAAGGCGGTGACACCACCCAGCAGGACGCTGATGAGGTTCACCGCATCGTTGTCGATCCAGGAGATGCCCCCGGCGATCCGGGTCGCAGCTCCGCACTGATGCACTGGCTGTTCCGTGGCTGAGTTGCACCGATCGCACCAGCGGCGCACCTGGACGGTCGCGCCGAGGATGGAATCGGCAAAGGCGCCGACGATCCCCCCGAGAACAGTGGCGATCACGACTGCCCACGGCCAGCCAGCCAGCGCCGCGATGCCGCCGATGAACGCTCCGCCGCCGATCGAAGCGAGTGTCCCGGCAGCCGTTACCCCGCCGGACGTTCCCGGTGCCACGACGGTGCCGCGGAGGATGTCCCGGGGCGGGGTCGAGGCGAGCGACCCGATCTCGGTCGCCCAGGTATCGGCGGCGGCCGCCGCCAAAGCTCCGCCGCCGACGGCCAGCCAACCGGGCGACGGATGGATGATCTGCGCGAGAGCGGCCGCCGCGAAGATACCACCGTTGGCGAACACTTGTCCGGCATCGCGCTGGCCGCCCTTTGCAACGATGGCGGCGAATCGCTTTGCGCGAAGGTCCGCTCGGATACGCCCGATCGCGGTGGACGACAAAAAGAAGGCGATGACGAGGACCGCCCAGCTGGCGCCGGCTGCACTGCAGATCGTCCCGACGCCAACTGCGGCGGCGGCGCCGGAGACTGACAGCGACCCGGCCCTGCGGGCCGCGAGCGCAATCGCGAGGGCGACGAGCGCTCCGACCAGAGCGCGGTCGGAAGCGTCTGTCAGGGGAATCATCACCGGCCGGTGCGAAGCGTCAGGCGGTCGGGCTCGACCTCTTCCGATCCGCGAGCGCCTTCTGAATGCGCTCCCTCAGCTCCGGAGGAGCCTCGTCGACGGACACGCGTCGGCGCACGACTGACAGGAAGGTTCGCTCGAAGGCGAAGAACCCCTTGCATGGCGGACAGCGCTCGAGATGCTCGACGATCTTCACCACCTGGGGCTCGCCCAGCTCGTCATCGAGAAACTCGAAGACGACACGCCTGGTCTCGACGCATGGGGATGGCATTGATTCCTGTCCGGACCTTTGCATGCTCGCGGTGATGGCGACTCCGTCGCGAAAGTGAGGTCCCGTGTGCCCGCTCACAAGGTAGCCGACGTGGTGAGCGACTGGGGGGTGAAGGCGCGCCGTACGCGTTCGGTTCCCGCAGGTTCGCTGGCAGTGGACCCGTTGCAGCTTGAATGCCCCTCAAACGCGGATTAGCTTCGCAGCCCACGCCTTACGGAACCCATGGCCGCCACAGTCGACCCACTTCTACCCCTCAGCCTGCTCGAGGCGGTTCGCAACGTCGACACCCCGCAGGGGGACCTGGAGGCCGAATTCGTCGCCGAGCTGCGCAACAAGCGGCTCGGGCTCAGCGACACGGTGCACGCGCAGATCAAGCGCTACGGCGAGGCGGTCCGGCGGCAACAGCGTCCCATGCAGGACGAGGCCGTCGCCCTCGCGAAGCTCATCGGACGGCGGCCGGATGCGGAGGCAGTCTTCCGGTCAGCCGGACGGCATCTCGCCAAGGAGGCGTACCTCACGCTCTCGGTGACGGTCCGCCGCACCATCCTCGTGCTCCCATCGCTGCTCGCACGGCCGCTGGCGCTGAGGCACGCTCGCCGCATTGCCACCCGCTACTTCGACGGCACGATCCGCCGAGTGGGCAACTACCTCATGCTCGAAGTGCCGGCGTCGGTGACGATCGATACAGCGCCGCGGGCGGCGGGCTGCACCTACTACGAGGCGGGGCTGCGGGAGCTGCTCCGTCTTCTCGTCGGCGGCGCCGGTTCCGTCGAGCACGTCCGCTGCGCGAGTCGGGGAGAAGGGCAATGCGAGTGGCGCGCCGAGTGGCGCCCCGTGGACCGCGCATCGTGAGGGCCCGTCTGTGCTGACGCCCGAATCGCTGCCCGCTCTTCAGCGAGCGCTCGCTGACCAGGGTCTCGATGGGTGGCTCGTCTTCGACTTTCACGGGGTGAATCCGGTCGCTGGCGGGTTGCTCGGGCTCGAAGGGATGGTCACTCGGCGCGTGTTCGCGTGGGTGCCGCGCACCGGCGCTCCCGTCGCCATCACGCACGCGATCGAGCAGAGCCCCTGGCATCGGTGGCCGAAGTCGTGGGGGCGTGAGATCTACAGCAGCTGGCAGCAGCTCGAGTCGCTGGTGGGCGGTCTCGTGCGCGGCAAGCGCGTGGCGATGGAGTACTCTCCGGGCGACGCCGTGCCCTACCTCGACCGGGTCCCGGCCGGAGTGCTCGAACTGGTGCGCACGGCGGGCGCGGAGGTCGTGTCATCGGGCCTCCTCGTGACGCGCTTCTACGCGGGGTGGACCAGCGACCACCTCGCCTCGCACCGTCGTTCGGCCGAAAAGATCGCCGAGATCGCGCGAGAAGCGATGGTATTCGCGGGAGAGCGCGCGTCGGCAGGGAAACCGATCGCCGAGCACGAGCTCCAGGCGCGCATCATGGAGGCGTTCGGTCGCGAGGGGCTCGTGGCGAATCATCCACCCATCGTTGCGGCCGGCGCCAACGCGGCGGACCCGCACTACAGTCCCTCGGCGTCGCGCCGGCGACTGATCGAGCGTGGCGACATCCTGCTCATCGACCTCTGGGCACGGGAGCCGGGAAACATCTACGCCGACCAGACGTGGATGGCATCGCTGGGCGCGCCCAGTGCGAGGGCGCTCGAGGTGTGGGCAGCGATCCGGGATGGCCGTGATGCGGCGATCGCATTGCTTCGCGACCGGATGTCGCGCCGCGCGGCTGTGCGCGGCGGCGAGGTCGATGACGCCACGCGCAACGTCATCAGGGATCGGGGCCTTGCCGACTACTTCACCCATCGCACCGGCCACTCGATCGACCCGCACGAGCTGCACGGCTCGGGGCCGCACATCGACAACCTGGAGACGCGCGAAGAGCGGGAGCTCGTGGCCGGGGTCGGCTTCTCGATCGAGCCGGGGGTCTACATGCGCGGGGAGATCGGCATGCGCACGGAGGTCAACGCGTACATCGGCGAGGGTGAGGTCATCATCACGCCGACCGACTACCAGCAGGCACTGATGATCGTCTGAGTCAGTCGTTTGCGCTGGTGTGCGCGCGCGAGCCGGGCGGTCCGCCGAGGCCATCGCGCGACAGCTGGAAGGGCACGATCACCGACTCGATGACATAGGGGCCTCGATCGAAGATCCATGTCCGCGCATTGACCTCCACACACCGTGCGACTTCCAGGGCGCCCGCGCCCTTCAGTCCATCGGCCTTCACCTCGACTTCCGAGACCTTGCCGGTCGGGAGGATGGTGACGGTGACGTCCACGGAGCCGACGAGATTCGGATTGCGTCCGAGTCCCTCGGTCTCATAGCACTTGCGAACCTCGGGCGCGTGGCGCAGCGCGACGGTCCTGATCTTCGCATCCGAGCGGATCGAATCGGCGGGCGCGAGGGGAGCGGTGCCGGTCGGAGCGATGGGAGCGCTCAACAACGACAACACCAGGGCCAGCGTGTAGCTCACGGGAGTCCGTCCTTCGCAAGTAGGGCCACCCTGCGGTGGTGTGCGCACTGCGGCTGCAGCGCACACTGCTGGACGTGCACTTTCTCATCTAAAAGACGAATTTCCGCGGACAAAAGTCACCCTCCCTTGCCGGGTCAGAGGGCGGTGCCTACACTCCGCCCGCGTGCCGCTGCTCATCCTCGTTCTGCTCCTGCTGTTGCCCCTCGCGGCATGCTCCAGGGAGCAAGCGCAACCCCCTTCCGCCGATAGTACGCCGCCCGTAACGGCGCCGCCACCGCCGCCTGCTGAATTCGGGGGCGGTGCCCGGGCTTACTCGGCTGTGGATGTCACGGCGGGTGGCGGCATTCGGGGCGATGTGCTCCTCGAAGGCGAGCTCACGGCCGACACGCTCGTACGGCCGACGGTGGACCTCGAGGCCTGCGGCGCCGTGTTCACCGACAGCACGCTGCGCCGCAGCGGCAACCGGCTCGCCAACGTCGTCGTGTGGCTGGTGGATGCGCGCTCGGGGAAGCCGCTCCCGCTCGCGCGGCGGTTCGAGATCTCCCACGTGAAATGCCGGCTGACGCCGCGTGTGCAGGCCGTCCGCATCGGTGGGACGCTCAACATCCGCAGCACCGATCGCACGGTGCACCACGCGCGGTTCGTGCGCGCCGTGGACGGCTCCACGATCCGCCTGGTGACCGAGCATGATGCGGGGCAGGTGGTCCCGGACGAGAACGTGCTCATGGCACCGGGCAGGATCGAGGTGCGATGCGATGCACATCCGTGGACACGGGCGTGGATTCTCGCGTTCGACCATCCCTACTTCGATGTCACGGATCGTCGCGGAACGTTCGCGATGGACTCGGTGCCGCCGGGGCGCTACCGGCTCATGGCGTGGCACGAGCGGTTCGGGACCGTCGAGGATTCGGTGACGGTGGTCGCCGGAGTGGACGCACAGGTGACGCTGACGCTGAAGCAGCGCTAGCGCCGATCAGGGCAGCGCGCTGGGCTCCGGTGCGGACCAGGCGCCGAGATCGGATCCCGCGCGGAACTGTCCCCGGTACAGCCGGGCGTAGACACCTTCCTGCGCCATGAGCTCGGCGTGGCGGCCTTCCTCGATGATCGTGCCGCGGTCGATGACGACGACGCGATCCGCGCGCAGGACGGTGCTGAGCCGGTGTGCGATGATGAGCGTCGAGCGGCCGCGGAGAAGCCGCTCCATCGCCTCCTCGACGAGGCGCTCGCTCTCGCTGTCGAGGCTCGACGTGGCCTCATCGAGCACGACGACGGCGGGGTCCTTGAGGAACACGCGCGCAATCGCGATGCGCTGCCGCTGGCCCCCCGAGAGCTTCACCCCGCGCTCGCCGACGCGCGTGTCGAGGCCGTTCGGCAGCCGCTCGATGAACTCCTCGGCGTGCGCCGCGCGGGCGGCAGTGCGCACGTCCTCGTCGCTGGCGGTGGGACGTCCGTAGGCGATGTTCTCGCGGACGGTGCCGCTGAACAGCGCGGGCTCCTGTGGCACGATGCCGATCGCGTTGCGCAGGTCATCGAGCGAGATCGCGCGTATGTCGTGGCCATCGAGCGTGATGCGGCCGGCGCCGACATCCCAGAATCGCGGAAGCAGCGACGCGATCGTCGTCTTGCCAGAGCCTGACGGCCCGACGAGCGCCACGACCTCGCCGGGCCTGATGCGCAGCGAGACCTCGTGCAGCACGTCGGGAAGATCGGGCGCGTAGCGAAAGCTCACCCGGTCCACGACGACATCCCCGCGGACGGGGCGCGCAAGCGCTTCGGGCTGCACCGGGTTCGCGACCGTCGGCTGCATGTCGAGGAGCTCGAAGACACGCCGCGCCGCGCCGACCGCCTCGTTGTAGCTGCCGAACAGGGATGCCAGCGCGCCGACGGCCGCGGCCACCGTGATCGCCAGGAGGAGAAACTGCACGAGCGACCCCGCCGTGAGCGCACCGAGCAGCACGAGACGGCCGCCTTGCCAGAGGACGGCCACGACGGCGGCGAACGCGAAGAAGGTCAGGAGGCCGAAGAACACGCCGCGGATCCGCGCGCGCCGCACGGCTCGCAGCACGACGTCGCCCATCTGATCGTGGTAGCGCCGCGTCTCCTCCGCCTCGCGCGTGAAGCTCTGCACGGTCCGGATGTGCGAGAAGGACTCATCGGCTAGGGCAGTGGCTTCGGCGATCTGATCCTGCACGCCGGTGCTCGCGCGGCGCAGGGCACGGCCTGCGACGAGCGCGACGCCCACCACGATGGGCACGACGGCGAGCGTCACCAGGGTAAGGCGCGGGTGTGTCAGCGTCAGCAGGATGATTCCGCCGACGAGGAAGAGGATCTGCCGCGAGAACTCGGACGCGTAGTGGCTCAGTACCGTCTGAAGCACGGTGATGTCGGCGGTCAGCCGGCTCGTGAGCTCGCCGGTACGTCGCTCCGTGAAGAAGCCTGGCGACAGTCGCACCAGATGCGCGAAGAGGTCCTCACGTATCTTCGCAACGATCCGCTCGGCGGTCGAGCCAAGGACGTACACCTGCACGAAGTTCAGCGCGCCCTGCGCGGCGAACAGCGCGAGCAGGCCAAGCGCGATGCGGTCGAGCTCCCCGCTGCTGCCATCGACGAAGGCGGCATCGAGCAGGTGCTTGACGACGACGGGGAACGTGAGCCCCGCCGCGGCCGCGAGGACGAGGCTGATCGCCGCGACGGCGAGCGGGCCCGCGTGCGGTCGGACGCGCGGCAGCAGCCGCGCGAGCGGACGAAACGCCGCGAGGCCCTTGGGTGCGGGCGGCGCAGCGACCACTGACTCTGACGGCGTCGGCGAGCGTGGGACGGAGGTGGGCGTCGGCGCAGACGCCCGGCGGGACTCGGCGCTCAGGGGACGATCACCCCCGCGATCCTCCGGTCCGCCGCCATCGCAACGAAGAGCAGCGCGAGGTACAGCAGTGAGAACTTGTAGACCCGCCACGCATGCGCGGTCCACTCCGCGGCCGATCGCACGCGAATCACGCCGACGAGCAGCAGCGCGCCGAGGATCAGCGCGCTCGCGAGGTACACCATGCCGAACGCCCCGAAGGCGACCGGCAGGATCGTCAGCGCGACGAGGACGATTGTGTACCAGAGCATCTGGTCCATCGTTTCGCGCTCACCCCAGACGAGCGGTGCCATTGGCACTCCCGCCCGGCCGTAATCGCGCTGCTTGAGCAGCGCGAGCGCCCAGAAATGCGGCGGCGTCCAGTAGAAGATGATGAGGAACAGGTAGATCGCCGTGAGGTCTACCGTTCCCGTCACGGCCGCCCACCCGACGAGTGGTGGAATCGCACCGGCCGCGCCGCCGATGACGATGTTCTGCGGCGAGCGCCGCTTCAGCCACCGCGTGTAGACGAACACGTAGATGTAGAATCCGCCGAGGGCGAGCGCGGCGCTCAGCGGGTTCACGAACCACGCGAAGAGCGCCGTCGCCGCCGTCGCGAGCGCGACGCCGAACGCGAGGACCGAGAGCGGGCCGAGTCGCCCGCTGGGGATGGGGCGAAGCCGGGTGCGCGCCATCCGGTCGTCGATGTCGCGGTCCATGTACATGTTCACCGCATTTGCACCGCCGGCCATCAGGTATCCACCGACGAGCACGAGCAGTACGAGTGCCCAGCTCGGACGGCCGGCCGCGAACATCGGCGCGACGGTCGTGACGAGGAGGAGCGAGATGATGCGCGGCTTCGTCAGCGCGATGAGGTCGCGCGCGAACGATGGCTGCTCGCGGACGGCGACGTCGATCACCGTGCGGGCTCCAGGGCGCCCGCGATGGCGTCGCCATCGTCGAGCCGGCGGGCCGCCGGTGCGTCCGCCGTCCGGGCGGCCCGCCGGGCGAGCAGCGCCAGCGCGACGATCGAGATCCATGCGAGCGTCCCGACCGCCTGGTGCATCGACTGGAGCACGGGCGGAAGGAAGGTCTCCACGAGGACCGCGGCAATGACGATCTGCGCGATGACGACGCCAAGGACGAACATCGTCGCCCGCGAAACGACAGCGGGCTCGCCGCGCTTCCTCACGCCGATCGTCAGGCCGATGAGGTGAAAGAACAGAAGGAACGCGACCACCCGGTGAGTGATCTGAATATGCTGGGAGCTGTTGCTCGGCACGATCGAGCCGTTGCACAGCGGGAAGCCCTGGCACGCCTGGGCAGCGCCTTCCACGTTCGCCGTGAGCGCACCAAGAACGAGCACGACGAAGGCCAGTCCCGCCGCCGCCAACGCGCCGCGCGCCGTCTTCGGGGACGCCGAGCCAGCCACCGCCGAGCGCGAGCCAAGCCCGCCAGCGCGAATCACCGCGACGACGAGGGTCGCGAGGAGCGTCATCGCGATGGCGAGGTGCGCGACGACGACGTAGGCGTGGAGATCGAGCTTCACGACGATCGCGCCGAGCAGCGCGGCGGCGACGACGAGCGCCGCCGCGAGGGCGACCGGCCGCAGGACCCCGCGCGGGCCGGCGACACCCGCGAGCGAGCGCCGCTGCCACGCGAGCACGAGCAGCGCGACGACGGCGATCGACAATGCCAGCGCGATCCAGCGATGGGTGACTTCGATGACGAGGTCGGGGCGGTCGAGGGGCGGCACCCAGTAGCCAATGCACTTTGGCCAGTGATCGCCGCAGCCGAGCCCGGAGCCGGTGATGCGAACGATCGCGCCGAAGACCACCTGGCAGAAGGCGAGAACGAGGGTGACGAGTCCGAGGCGACGCAGGACGATCATCGAATCGCTCCCCGGGTGTAGATGAGGAGGACGATGAGCCCGATCGCCGGGAGCGCGGCCCAGATCATCTCTCCCAGCGGCCGTGCGCGCGGAACATCCGCGTCCACCGATGGGGAGCGATCGGGGGTTGCCGCGCGCGAGCTACGCAGCATCGACCGAAGTATGAAGATCTCTGCGACGACACAGAGGGCGGCGGCGATCCAGAAGATCGCTTCGCGCAGGAGCAGGCCGGGTATCATGCGCGGTGTAATCTAGCGACCCGGGAAGGGCGGTGTGGAGGTCACCGCGGGACTCGCCCCCGTGGGTTCCGGACTGTACCATTGTCCGCCATGACCGATACGACCTCCTCGACGCGCGGCGCCACGGCGCACGATGCGAATGGCGTTCACGATGCACCCGGCGCCCTGCCGCGCCGCATTGGCCTCTGGAGCGCCGTCGCGATCCTCATCGGATCGACGATCGGATCCGGGATCTTTCGCTCGCCGGCGGGCATCACGGACCGCCTCCCGGGCCCGCTTCCGCTCATGGCAGTGTGGGTCACCGGCGGGCTCTTCGCCCTGTGCGGCGCGCTGTCGCTGGCCGAGATCGCGGGCGCCTATCCGCGCACGGGCGGCCTGTACGTGTTCATCCGGGAAGGCTGGGGACGGCTGCCCGCGTTCCTGTTCGGATGGTCGGAGTTCGTCATCATCCGCGCCGCCGCGCTCGGGGCGATCGCAACGACGTTCGCCGAGTACTCGCTGCGCTTCTTCGGCTACGACACGTCGATCGCGCCGTTCGATGTCTACGACAACTACCTCGCGGCGGTGGCGATCGTCGTGACTGCATCGCTGAACATCGTCGGCGTGAAATGGGGGTCGCTCGTCCAGAACGTGACGACGGTCGCCAAGTACGGCGCCCTGCTGTTCATCATCATGATCGCGTTCGCACTCGGGCTGCCACAGACGGGCGGCCACTACACGCCAGCGCTGCCCCCCGGCAGCTTCTCGATGATGCCGTTCGGGCTGGCGCTCGTCTCGGTGCTCTGGGCGTTCGATGGATGGGCGGACCTCAGCTTCGTCGGCGGCGAGGTGAAGGACCCGCGCCGGGTGCTTCCGCGGGCGCTGATCATCGGTGTCATCGCGGTCATCGCGATCTACCTCCTCGCCAACCTCGCCTACCTCGCGGTGCTCGGCGTCGAGGAGATCCGGACGTCCCGGCTCGTCGCGGCGGATGTCGCCCAGCGACTGATCGGTCCCATCGGCGTCGCCTTCGTCTCGATGACGGTGATGGTATCGACTTTCGGAACGCTGAACGGGTCGCTCCTGACATCGCCGCGCATTTTCTTCGCGATGGCCGCCGACAAGCTGTTCTTCCGCC
>JANPKQ010000417.1:0-4960 GCA_031426115.1 Gemmatimonadaceae bacterium
GCTCTCGACACGCTCGAGGAGCGGCCGGGCGGCGAGGGACGGTTCGGCGGCTCCGCGACGCGCGATGGTCCGGACGAGCGTCCCGCCCGCGAGCAGGAGGATGATCGTCATGATGATCATCCAGGCGCGGTCCGGCGGTACAGCGTCACGGGGAACCTCGACGCGCGAACGCTCCGGCGGCTCGGGGGCCGGCTCACCCCTGGATGCGCCTGCCGCGGACGAGAACATCGCCTCGATCTCCGCGATGACATCCTCCGACGAATCCGGACGCTCGGCATCCGTCTCCGGCGTTGCCACCGACGCGCCGTCGGCGACTTCAAGCTCGACATGAGACGGCGGGCCGTCATGAGGAGCATCGGCAACGCCGGGCGCCACGCGCGCCACCTCCGAGTCGGTCTCCTCTGGAGCGCGCTCGGGGATGAACCAGTAGCCGCCCGGCGGCGTTGGCCGCCCAGAGGACGCCGTACCCTTGCCCTCGGCCTCACGTGCCGATTCGCTCGGCGATGCCACGACGCGCTCGGGGGCGGGATCCCGCACCCCGGTCGCCGACTCGAGCGCGCGCACCGCGGCTGCCGTCACCGGGTCAGACGTCGCCATCGACGACCCGCCAACATCGCTTGGTGACGGCTCCGCCGAGGGCTGTGGCTCCGGCGCGGGCGCCGCGTCACCGACGTCCTTGTGAGCACCCCACCCTCCCGACGACGCTCCGTGGCCCGTCTCCCCGCGACCGCTGCTGGTCGGCGGCTGCGGCAATGCGCGCTCGCGAAGGTTCCATGAGAGCGGCGATCGGGAGGCGGTGCGCGAAGTAGCGACGATACGTTCCCGGCCCTTCCCCTTCCCACTGTCGGCGCGCTCGCCCTCCGCTGGCGGGCGTTCGCCGATGGCATCGACCATCGGTCTCGGCTGCACGGGACGCGGCGCTGCCCGTCGAAGCAGCGCCAGGCCTCCGGGCTCGGTCATCACCGGGCGTGCGCTCCGGGGCGGCTCGAGCAACGTTACCGCGAGCCGAGCGTCGCCGGAGGACACGTCCGTCGTCACCCCGCTGCAGGCGCATCCGAACCGGGGCGCGACGTCCACGAGCATCGGAGCCCCTGCCATGCGATGGCGCCGGATCGCGCCCATGACATCGACATCGTCGAGTTCGACGACCCGGCGCGGGCGCGGAAGGGCGGCCGCCCGCTCCGCCGTCGGGAGTCCACCCGGCTGAGAAACGTGCCGGCGTCGGTCGGGAGGAAGAATGGACTCGAAGAGCTGTGGCTGCGTCGCGAGGTCGATCCCGGTGTCCGCGAAGCGCTCCAGCATCTCCGGCGGGGTGACCCACGCATCGATCGCGCTGTCCCCGGCAGACGGACACGCGCCGGCGAAGGTGATGTGCACCCGCCGGTCGCCGTACACGCGCCTGAGATACCGGGCCGTGGCAACGGGAGGCGCGACGAGGGAGACGAGGTGAGCGGCGATGTCGGGATCGCCCTCTTCCATCGCGCGGGCCACCATCGGGCAGCTGCACATCACCGTCACCGGCTCTGCATGCGCACCGACCGCCCGCAGGCACTCGGCGGCGATGAGCTCATCACCCCATGTCGCCGGAACGGCGAGATCGTAGCCCGCCGCGAGACACGCGTGCCAGAGCTGGATCGGCGTCGCTGGACGCGCTGCGAGCAGCGTATCGGCGCCGACGATGACGACCGCGACGGGCTTGATCGACCCTCCGCTCTCCGCCGCCATGCTCACGCCTCCGCCATTCGCCCCGTTCGAGTGGTCGTACACCCGCGCCAAGCGCGAAAGGTAAGCCCGGAAGCATCACCGGGACACCACCGCGCCACCTACACCGCCGCTGGGGGTGGCCGGGGCGTGGCTCGGCGGATCATTCCCGGGAGGGAGAGCAGCGCCCAGGCACCCTCGAGCACGATGAACCCCCACCGCCGATCCGCGACGGCGACCCAGGTGAGGAGCGCCGCGCCGAAGAAGTTCAACGCGTTGTAGAGCCGGTCCTCGCTCGCGAGCCAGCGGCGCTGAAGAGCGAAGTACCCGGCGAGCACCAGCGCGGCGCCGAGTCCGGCAATGAGTTGATTGAGCATCGTCGCGGAACGAGATTGAAAGATGGGCTGGACACGGGTCACCTTCGAGCTGACGCTGCGCGCTCTGCGACGCCCCGGGCTGGCCGTTGACCTGCTGCGGGTGGCGTGGCGCTTTCGCGCGCGCGGATGGCACCGGCGATTTCCGTTCCTTCCGCTCCCGGCTCGCGACTACGTGCGCTGGCGCATGCACACCGCCTACGGCGACCACGACGCCGTCCCGACCGCGGCCGAGGTCGAGCGCTACGCTCGATGGGTCGGCTCGAGCCGATGATCGCGGCGTTGCCCACCGCGTCGCTCGCCAACGCGATCCGCGCGCAGGCCTACGGACTCGGCTTCGACCTCGTGGGGATCACCCGACTCGGCCCCGCCGAGACGGCGGACGCGTTCGATCGGTGGGTCGAAGCCGGCTACGCGGGTGAGATGGGATACCTCCCGCGGGGCGCCGGCAAGCGGCGCGATACGAGGCTTCCTGTCCCGGGCGCGCTGAGCGCGATCGTCGTCGCGCTCGACTACGGCGGCCGCGAGCCGTCGGGGCCCGTCGCCCGCTATGCGCGCGGCGACGACTATCACGACGTGATGACCGCGCGGCTCCGCGAGCTTCATGCGTGGATCGATGTTCAGGTCGGCCGCCCGACCGGGGGCAAGGCGTATGTGGACACCGGTCCGATTCTCGAGCGCGACCTCGCCCGTCGCGCCGGGCTCGGCTGGTTCGGCAAGAATACGAACCTCCTGAATCCGCGCATCGGCTCGTTCTTCTTCATAGGTGCGCTGCTCGTGGACCTCGACCTCGAGCCAGACGCGCCTTTCGAGGCCGACCGATGTGGCACGTGCACCCGGTGTCTCGACGCATGTCCAACGGACGCCTTCGTCGCGCCGCGTGTGCTCGATGCGACGCGGTGCATCTCGTACCTCACGATCGAGCAGAAGGGCGAGATCCCCGTCGAGCTGCGCGAGAAGGTCGGCGGCCTCCTCTATGGCTGCGACATCTGTCAGGAGGTCTGTCCGTGGAACGCCAGCTTTGCCCGGGAGCTGCGGGAGCCGGCGTTCGCGGCGCGCCAAACACTGGGCCGGAACGACGCCCGCGCTCTCGGGCGCGAGATCCTCGAAATGTCCCCGGATGAGTTCACCACCGCCTTCAAGGGGTCGCCAATGAAGCGGGCCAAGCTGCGCGGGCTCAAGCGCAATGCGGCCGTCGTGCTCGGTAACGTCGGATCAGCGGCGGACGTGGACGTCCTGACGGTGGCGCTCGACGACCCGGACGCGCTCGTGCGCGAGCACGCCGAGTGGGCGATCCAGCGCATCGGGGCGGCGCATCGGCGCGACTGACGCGCACCATCGCACCGCGGAGCGCGAACCGCGCGCGATGAGGACACGTGTCATCGGCGCGGCGGTGCTGAGCATCGGCGCGATGGCCGCGGCCGCCGCGGTCGTGCTCGACTGGGGAGTCCCCGCACGCGCGGCAATCATCGCGGCGACCTGCGTCGCACTCTGGCTCGGTGAGCTCGCGCCCGTGTGGATGCCGACGGTGCTGCTCTGGATCGCGACGCCGCTCCTTCTCGCCTCGTCGAGCGACGTATTTGCGCCCGCGCGCGTGGTGGGGTGGTCGCTCGATCCGGTGCTCGCGCTGTTTCTCGGCGGATTCGCGCTCGCGGCCGCGGCGAGTGCACAGGGAGCGGATCGCGCCGTCGCGGCACTCGCGCTCCGGCTCTCGCGTGGCCGGCCCGTGCGCCTCGTCGTGATGGTCGCGCTGGCCACGGCGGTGCTCTCGATGTGGATGTCGAACGTCGCCGCCGCCGCGCTGATGCTCGCCGCCCTGCGGCCGGTCGTTGACGGCGACGACTCGGCGATGGGATCGCTGCGCCGACCGTTGTTGCTCGCCATCGCACTCGCGGCAGATGTCGGGGGCATCGCGACCCCGGTGGGGACGGGCTCGAACGGCATCGCGATGGCGGCCCTCGAGCCGACACACCCGATCAGCTTCGTGCAGTGGATGTTGTTCGGCGTGCCGCTGGCCCTCGGGCTGCTCGCCGCGGCGCTGGTCGTCATCGTGTGGCGCGTGCGGCCGTCCGGGACCATCGGCCCGCCCGAGGCCGCACCGTCGCCGGTCACGGCCGCAACGTGGCGCTTCGTTGCCATCTTCGGCGCGACGATCCTGCTCTGGCTCACCGAGCCGCTGCACGGCATGCGCGCCTGGACCGTTGCAGTCGGCGCGGTCGCCGCGCTCGTGCTCGCAGGCCTGCTGGGATGGCGCGACGCGCGTGGCATGGACTGGTCCACGCTGCTTCTCATTGCGGGCGGCATCGCGCTCGGTGCGCTGCTCGACGAGTCCGGGCTGGTGCGAGCCGGAGCGTCGTACATCCCGCTGGCGAGCGCGACGCCGTTCGTTCGAATCTTCGCCATCTGCCTCGTCAGCGCGTCGCTGTCCGCGGTCATGAGCAACACCGCGACTGCCGCCTTCCTCGTGCCGCTGGCGCTGACGCTTGACCCCGCACCCTCGACAGCCATCCTCGTGGCCGTGTCGACATCGCTTGGTGTGCCGTTCGTCATCAGCACGCCGCCGAACGCGATGGCAGTGGGAACGGGCCTGCTCCGCTCGCGCGAGCTGCTGGTGCCCGGGATCGTCATCATGCTCGGCGGTTGCGTCCTCGTGGCGCTCACGGGACCCGCTGTCCTGCGAGCGTTCGGCATCCCGTAGTCGTGCGGGATCGCGCCGCGCGCAGGGCTTGGCTGGTTCTCGGTACCGTCGGAGCAGGCGTCATGAGCGCTCGATTCCATCCGCGCCAGCGGGAGCGCCCGGCGCGGCGCCAGCGTCTAGCTTTCCGTTGGCGCTCCGATCACACGCTGCCATCCGCCCGTTCCCAAACCGCCTCCGCGTGACTCTT
>JANPKQ010000418.1:0-8971 GCA_031426115.1 Gemmatimonadaceae bacterium
CGAGCAGCGGATGCGACAGCACTCCGATGAGGGCGAGCACGAACAGCCAGCCAGCGTTCACAGGATTGGGCCGTCGTCCCGGCCTGTCGCTGAACGCGCGGTGCCAGCCGATCATCAGCGCCGTCAGCAGCACGGGCAGCGCAATCATCGCGATCGGGCCGTGGGTCCACCCTCGACGGAAGGCGAGCGATTCGGGACCGTCGCCGACGAAGTACATCAGCGCATCGATGTCCGGCAGGTTTGCGGCGATCGCCAGCGTCGCTGTTCCCAGCGCAGTCCGCCGCTTCAGCCCGGATTCAGCGAGCGCCAGCCCGGCGAGGGTATGCGCGATGTTGTCCATGTGGGCTCGCCGGGCGCGTCAGTGTCTCGGGTTATGGTGTCTTCTTCGGCCGCGCGTGCCAGAGCGCGAGCACTTCCTTTTCCCGGGCTGCCGCGAGGCCGGCACGCAGCTGTTCCTTGCGCGCGTCGGTCTGGCCGGCGTAGAAGTCGAGCGTCGCCTTCACGGTATCGCCGAATGGGCGAAAGGTCAGCCCCTTGTCGAGCGCGCGCTGGATGCTGCGCTGGGCAAACCCTGCCATCTCTCCGCTCGACGGGATCCAGACCGGCATGTCCGACCACGGCCGGACCCGTTGCGCCTCGAGAAACGCCGCATCCACCCAGGTGAGCCAGGCGTCGTTCGACATCTGCGCGCGGATTCCGCCGAGCATCTCCGACATCGTGAATCTCGCTCTCGGACCGGTGACGTTGTAGGTGCCCACCGTGCCGTCCTCGCACACCTTCACGGCGAACTCCGCGAGGTCGCGCCCGTCGATAATCTGGACCGGATCCGTCGGGTTCCCGGGTGCGAGGGTCTCGCCGCCGCGCATCATCCGCACGGGCCAGTAGGTGAAGCGGTCGCTGAGGTCGCCCGGGCCGACGATGAGGCCGGGGCGAATCACGGTGGTCTTTCCGGGGAATGCCTTCTCGGCCTCCTTCTCGGCGAGCGCCTTCAGCGGCCCGTAGTACCGTCGGCCGTCCTCGCTCTCCGGTTCGGTCGTCGTCGCGAGCGGCGCCGTCTCATCGGCACCCGGCGTGTTGTTGCTCGCGTAGGTCGAGATGGTCGAGATGAAGACGTACTGGCCGGCGTGCCCCTTCAGCACCTCGCCCGCCTGTCGTACCCACCGGGGCAGTGTCGTCGGATTGTCGATGACGACATCCCACTGCTTGCCCTTCAACGATTCGTAATTGCCGACCGCGCGGTCGCCTTCGAGCTTCTGGACATCGGGGAAGAGTCCCGGGTTCGTCCGGCCTCGATTGAACAGCGTGACGACATGCCCGCGTTGCTGCGCGTAGCGAACCTGGTGGGGCCCAATGAACCCGGTCCCGCCGAGGATGAGGATTCGCAGCGGCTTCGGCGCCCGCTTTACCGGTGGCTGGGCGGCGGCCTGCGCCTGCACGGCGCCGCCGATCGAGGGCACGATGCCGATACCGATCGCGCCGCCGATCGCGGCGGTGGTCCTGATGAAGTCGCGTCTCGTCGTGGTCATGCTGGTTGTCGAAGTAGGGCCGAGTGACGGAAGCCGACGGAGTCGGGTTCGCGGGTGGGTCCGGCCCGGGTGGGAAGCTCGGAACCGGACGGGCGCCGGTCAAGCGACCGGGCCAGAAGCTCAGTCACCCGCGTGATGTGGCAGGGTTGTCGGGCCCGTTGGAGGAGCAACGATCGGCCGGAGCCACCCGTACCTGTTCATGGAACACCGATAGGGATAGACTGTATGGAGGATGCGGCCCAGTGGGGCCGGTCGCGGTGCCTCGACAGGCACATTCCCTCCCCGGGAGGGTCGGACATGCCAGCTCATTCAGCTCGTCGTCGGCTCGTCGCCATCCTTGGCCTGCTCGGCCTCGCGGGCGCGATGCTCCCACCATCCGCGGGTGCGCAGAGCGCCGGACGGGGATTTCTCTTCCAGGAACCGCGATGGATGTTCGCCATCCGCGGCGGCTTCGACCGGGCCAATGCGGGCGGTGACCTCTTCGAGTTCGTCACCGACACCCTGACGCTCGACCGGAGCGATTTCAGCTCGGTGAGCTATGCGATGGACCTCTCGTACAGCGTCACGCCGCGCATCGATCTCGGCTTCAGCGCGGGCTACGCGGCGTCGAAGACGCCGTCGGAGTTCCGGAAGTACGTCGGGGTCGATGACCTGCCGATCACCCAGACGACACGGTTCACGCGCGTTCCGCTGATGGCGAGCCTCAAGGCCTACATTCTGCCACGCGGGCAGACCATTGGCTCGCTTGCCTGGATCCCGTCGCGCTTCTCGCCGTACGTCGGCGCCGGTGGTGGCGCCATGATGTACCGCTTCCAGCAGGAAGGGGAGTTCGTGGACTCCGAGTCGGCGAACCTCGACATCTTTCGCGACCGCCTGGTCTCGACCGGGTGGACCCCGGCGGCGCAGGGACTTGCCGGCTTCGACATGGCACTTGGGCCCCGATGGGGCCTGACGACCGAGGCGAAGTACACCTACGCGAGGAAGCACACGGACACGTCCGATCGCGAGGATTTCCAGAACTACCGGATCGACCTGTCGGGCCTGTCGGCCACGATGGGATTCCACGTCAGATTCTGACAGGAAGCCATATCATGCGTCACACTCGGAACGCGCGCCTCGGGCGCCATGCACTGCTCGCCGCCACCATTGCCGCCCTCGTCGGCGCGCCCAACCTGGCGTGGGCGACGCCCGCGAACCCCTCCAACCTCGCACCGGGTTGGCAGGCGTTCGTCGGATGCTGGGAGCCGATCCCCGACCCCGACGCCGCGATTCCCGATACGTCGCGCGCGCACCTCGTCTGCATCGTCCCCGTGGAAGGTACGGCGGCCGTGGACATGGTCACAGTCGTGGACGGCAAGGTCGTCGAGCGCGAGCGTGTCAATGCGACGGGCACGCCGTCGCCAATGCGAAAGGACGACTGCGCCGGGACTCAGAGTGCCGCCTGGTCCACCGTCGGACAGCGGCTCTATGTGAAGTCCGACCTCCTGTGCGAGGGCGGGCTGCGGCGTACCGCCACCGGGGTCATTTCGATGACGTCGATGTCGGAATGGATGGATGTGCAGACCGTCGCGGTCGGTGAGCAGAAGGCTGTGCGCGTGCTGCGGTATCGAGAGGCCCGCTCGGGCGCCGCGGTTCCCGCCGAAGTCACGGCAGCGCTCGGCAGCCGTCCCTTCTCGCTGAGTGCCGCGCGGCTCGCGGCCACGGCGCCCGTCTCTCCCGCGGACATCGTCGATGTCTCGCGGCACCTCGATGCCGCCGGCGTCGAAGTGTGGCTCCTCGAACAGAAGCTCGCCTTCACCGCGGATGCGAAGCGGATCGTCGAGCTGGCGAATGCAGGCGTCGCGGGAAGTGTCGTCGATGTCGTCGTCGCGCTGTCCTACCCGAAACGCTTCGCGATCGACGTCAACCAGCGCGAGATCGCGTTGCGGCCCGGTGAGACGCGGGTCGCGGGCTCGACGCCGCGGAGGGGCATTGGCTACGGCGGCTTCGATCGATGGGATCCGTATTATTCGCGCTACGGGCGCGGCTATTACTCCCCGTTCGGGTACTCGCAGTACGGCTACGGCTACAACTCCGGCTACGGATGGTATCCGGGCAGCCAGCCCATCGTGATCGTCGTGACCGAACCATCGCCGCCGGTGGAGCCGAAGACCGAAGGGAAGGCGGTCAAGGGCCGGGGCTACACCCGGACGCGCCCTTCGGATGACGGCACGCCCAACCGCGGTTCTGTGCCCGACAAGAGCATCGATACGTCGAGCGGAAGCGGATCGAGCTCCGGCGGATCGACGTCAGGCGGCTCCAGCACAGGCGGCTCGAGCTCCGGCGGGTCGACCGGCCGCACCGCCAAGGTCCGTCCGCCGTCGGGGACCAACTAGGAACGTCCCGGAAGATCGACGCTGAGGCACGGAGGGCGCCGGCGAACTTCGCCGGCGCCCTCTGTCATTTGCGACCGCCGCGCCCGTCCACGACCTGCGGCTCCTGTCCCGATGCCGCCTCTGCCTGCGCATCGGTGACCTTCTTCTTCTGCTCGATGACGCGAGTCGCACCCTTCTCCGCCGTGATGCCGCTCCCCTTCTCGGTGGCCCACGCCTCGGTGAACTCCGATCCGAAGAGCAGGATCATCGTGGCGTAGTAGATCCAGACGAGGATCAGCGCGAGCGACCCGGCGGCGCCGAAGGCATCCCCGGGATTCGACCGACCAAGGTAAAAGGCGAGGGCGAACTTCCCGGCGACGAAGAGCAGCGCCGTCACGACCGCGCCGACCCACACATCCCGCCACGCGATCTCCGCATCGGGCATCACCTTGAACATCAACGCGAACAACAGGGTGATGATGGCGAAGGAGATGACGAACTCCATGACGTGCATCACGCTCTCCGGGAGCCCGCTGCCCATCGATGCACCGAGTGCGCTCACACCGGCCGTGAGCGCGAGCGAGATGAGCAGCATGAAGGCGATGAAGAGGATCAACCCGAAGGAAAAGACCCGCTTCATGATGAAGTTCTTGACGCCGCCCTGTGCCGGGTCCGGCGCAACCTTCCACGTATCGTTGAGTGCGGTCTGGAGCTGGATGAACGCCCCTGTCGCGCCGAAGATCAGCACGGCGATCCCGAGGGCCTTGGTGGCGAGGCTGCTCGGCTTGTCCGATTCGCCCTTCGCGATCATCTCACGAATCTGCAGGGCGGCGTCGTCCCCGATCATCGTTCGCATCTGGCCTTCGATCGCTCCGGACACATCCTGCGGATCCCAGATCATGCCCGCGATCATCACGATGAGGATGAGCAGGCCGGGGAGCGAGAACACCGTGTAGTAGGAGAGCGCCGCCGCCATCCGGGGGCAGTCATCGTTCCAGAAATCGAGTGCCGTGTGCTTCAGCAGCCCCAGCGTTCCGCCGGCGGAAAACGCCATGCTCAAGCCTCCAGATTCAGGTCGAGGGTTCGGCAAACGCCAACGCAAGGGAAATACCGCGAGCGTTTGAAGCCATCCGTCGCGGACACCTCGCTTGCCGCGGCCGGGACACGCCGGCGAGATTCGATCCACGTCAGGGGTCTCACCGCCGCGCCTTGGTGCAGTGTCGTGCGTTGGGGCACTTCGGACGGAAACCTGGAGGCATGCGACGATGGGATCAGATCCGGCTTCAGTGCCCGACGGGCAGGCAATCCGCGCGTTCTACGACGCGTTCACGCGGAAGCTCATCCAGGATTACGTGGACGGAAATCTTCGACAGGCGCGAGCGTTCGAGCTCGTGCGGTCCGCGATCGGCCCGACGACGACGAGCGTTCTCGACGTCGGGTGCGGCATCGGCGCGTCCTCCGCGTCGTACGTCCGGGGGCGGCCTGGCGTCACGGTGCACGGAGTGGACATCAGTCCAAACAACATCGAGGCGGCGAAAACGCTCTTCACCGATCCGGGATTGCAGTTCACCGTCTCCGACATGCGTGCGCCGCCCGGGAACCGGCGCTACGATCTCATCGCGCTGGTCGATGTCCATGAGCACGTTCCGCGGGAACAATGGCCGGCGTTTCATGAGACGCTGGCGCTCAGCCTCAGCGAAACAGGCACGCTCGTGATGACGACGCCGAGTCCGTTGCATCAGGAGTACCTGCGCAGCCAGAAGCCGGACGGCCTTCAGGTCGTCGATGAGACGCTCGTGCTGAGCGACATTGCCGACCTTGCGCGGGCACTCGGCGCCTCCGTCATTCGGTACGAGTGGGTCAGTCTCTGGCACTCGAACGACTACGTCTACACCGTCATCTCGCGCGCGCCGCGCTTCGATCCCATCCCGCGCCGCGCGCGGTGGTTCCCGACCGCCCCGCGACCGGTGCTCGCGAGTCGCGCGGACGACCTCGTTCGGCGCGCAGTCGCGCGGGTGAACCGGGAACGCCGACGCCGGCACGTTCGAGATGCGCTTGGCGCGAGCGTCCTTGCGCTGCTGATCGCTTGCGCGGACTGCTTGCAGACTGCCGCGCATCCCGGACATCGCGCCGTCCACGGGTGGGGACAGACTGCGGATCCCATGTGAAGGGCACATCGCCTATCACATTGCAGGACAAGCCTTTGGAAGCATAGCGCTGCGAGGCACCTCGCATGCCTTCCTGATGAGTGAGCCAAACTCACAGGGAGGTCACCATGTGCTCGTTCATCCGTCTGGGTAGCAGCGCTGCACTCGTCGCCATGTTCGCATCGCCACTCGCGGCACAGACCGCGGCCACGCCGTTGCCGCTCGTCGAAGTCTCGCCGTACATCGGATACTTCATGGCGAGCAACATCGCCGAGGGCCCGATCGGCACAAGCCTTTCCAGCGGCAGCGGCGTGCTCTACGGCGCACAGGTGCGGATTCCGATCGTTTCCTCGGTCGCCGTCGTCGGCAACTTCGGCTACTCCACCGGGAAGCTGACGTTCGGTGTCCCGGTTTTCGGTGGCATGTCGTTCGGTGATGCGAAGACCTACCTGTACGATGGTGGCCTTCAGCTCAGCGCCCCGGCTCTCGCGCGCGGGAAGTCGTCGCTGATCCCCTTCGCGCAGCTCGGCGTCGGCGCCGTCCGTCGCGAGATTGCATTGGGCGGCCTCACTAACAAATCGACCAACCTCGCCTGGAACGCAGGCTTCGGCGCCGACATGGCAATCGTGCCGGGCATCGGCGTGCGGATCCTGATGAAGGATTACATCGGCAAGTTCGACATCAGAGAAGCGACCGGCCTCGACGTAAAATCGCGGACGATGAACGACTGGGGATTGAGTGTCGGGGTGAACCTTTCGTTCTGAACAATGGCATGACGGCCCCGGGTGGAGCTCTCATCACTCTTCAGAATTCCGCTCGAGGGCCGGCTTTACAGAAGCCTGAACAGGAAGGACATGAAGGGATTGAAGGACATGAAGAAGGGCAACGGCACTCCTTTGTGGGCGCGGCGCGCGAGACTCGACCCCGAAATGCCAACAATGCCGTTGCTGTTGCCCTATCCGCGTCCTTTCCGCGTCATCCGCGGCTGCAGTTTGCAGTTGCAGTTGCCGTTGACGTTGTCCGCGTGAGTCCGCGTTCGTCCGCGGCCACTAATGCAGTTGCAGGTTGCCCTTCACCTATCCGCGTTGTTTCCGCGAAATCCGCGGCTGCCCCCGGGAGTGCGCCTCACGAACTGCACGACAGCATCGAGCACCCTGCGCGATTGCGCGCCCACTCCGGCCGGCGCGCGGCATACTCGGCAAAGGCCGGCTGGTCGTCGTACGGCCGGCGCATCACCTCGAGCAGCGTGTGCACCAGCGACGGATCCCCAGCCTCCGCCCGATCGATCGCCCCCTGGGCGAGGTAGTTCCGCAGGACGTAGCGGGGGTTCACGCCATGCATTCGCGCACGCCGCTCGTGGAATGGTGTGCCCGCATCCGTGGCGCGCGCATGCCACCGCCGCAGCCAGCGCGCGACCATCGGAGCGTGCGCAATTCGCTTCGCGTCATCGTAGAAAACATCGCCGAGCAGCGCGATGAGATCCGCGTCGTCGGTGGGCACTCTGTCCGGGATCTCACCGAGCGCCCGGAAGAACAGCGTGTAATCAACCTCCGACGCGTACAGGAGGCCGAACAGCTCGTCGATCAAACCGGAGACCGCCGCGTCGCCGGTGCGCAGGCCAAGCTTTGCCGCGAGCATCGCCTCGTTCTCCGCCGAGTAGACAGCGGCGAACCGGTCGATCCCCTGCTGGAGAGGCTCCGCTGACTCGAACAGCGGCCGCACGGCCTCGGCAAGGCGGATCAGGTTCCACTGTGCGATCGCCGGCTGCTGGCCGAAACGATAGCGCCGGCCGCCTGCATCCGTGGTGTTGGGCGTCCAGTGCGGGTCGAAGTCGTCGACCCAGCCGTACGGACCGTAGTCGATGGTGAGGCCGAGGATCGACATGTTGTCGGTGTTCATGACGCCATGAACGAACCCGACACGCATCCACCCGACAATCATGCGCGCGGTGCGCTCGCACACCTCGGCGAACCACCGCGCGCGGCGATCGGCGACCTCGCCATCGAGATGCGGGAAGTCGCGCGAGATCGTGAAGTCCACGAGGCGCTCGAGCAGCGCATCGTCCCCTCGCGCAGCGAAGATCTCAAAGTTGCCGAAGCGGATGAACGACGGTGCGACCCGGCAGACGATTGCCCCGGGCTCGAGCGCCGCGTTGCCATTGTAGAACATGTCGCGGAGCACCTCGTCGCCGGTGGTGACGACGCTCAGCGCGCGCGTGGTCGGCACACCGAGATGGTGCATCGCCTCACTGCAGAGAAACTCGCGGATCGATGAGCGCAGCACGGCGCGACCATCGGCCGTCCGCGAATATGCCGTCGGCCCGGCGCCCTTGAGCTGAAGCTCCCAGCGCTCACCTGCCTCGTTGACGACTTCGCCGAGCACGATCGCGCGCCCATCCCCGAGTTGACCGGCCCAGTTACCGAACTGATGCCCGCCGTAGCACGCCGCATACGGCTGCATCCCCGGCAGCAGTGCGTTGCCGCCGAACACGTCGGCGAACCAGGGCGCGGCGACATCGTCCTCCGCAAGGCCCACGAGCTCGGCCACCTCACGCGCGTGTGCAAGCACTCGCGGCGCGGCGACCGGAGTCGGCATCGCCGGGCTCCACGCTGCGCCAACGACCTGCCGAGAGTGCGGCGAGCTCAGTGGCTCGCCGGGAAGCTCGGCGACGAAGCGGTTATCGAACGTGAGGATCGTCTGGTCTGTCGGCATGAGCGGCGCTGAATCAGGATCGGAGGGACTGTCCCGACCTCAACGCACGAGCCAAGCCGCAGGTTCAGGCGCGCGGAAGGACGCCGAGCGCAATGCGCGCCTGGCCGGCCATCCGCACCTGATCGAGCACGCGGATCAGGTCGTCGTAGCTCAGGTCATCCGCCGGGATCACCGACACGTTCGCGCCAACCGGCATTCCGCGCCCATACTCGGCAACCGCTCGATTCAATCC
>JANPKQ010000419.1:0-11753 GCA_031426115.1 Gemmatimonadaceae bacterium
GCCTGGGGATACCGCTCCGCGCCGTCCCGGCCGTTCATGATGGCCGGGCGCGGAAAGCGTACGAAGATCGGTTGCGTGAAATGCGGGTGACGCACCATCAGTTGCCCCTTCTCGAGTGTCGCGAGCTTCGTCCGCGTCGCCGGGCTCAGCACGGCATACCCCGGCGTCGCCAGCTCGTCTGCATCCATCCGTCCGAACAGCGACGTTCCGGAGTTGCCCACGACGCGACGGTGGACCTGCGACCGGAACTGCTGCGCGCTGAACAGGACGAGGCCGAGGTACCGTCCGCGCTCGGCGATGTCGAGCAGCATTCGGCGCACGTACGTGTCCTGTCCATCGCTTGCCGCATACTTGTTGAGCTCATCCACGAAGACCACGAGATGCTTCACGCCAAGGTCCCGCCGCTCGAGGTGCTCGCGGAGCTTCGAAACGATGCGCGCGAAGATCAGGTCCTGGGCGTCCTCCTCCGAGGCTGCGACGTCCACTACGTACACCGTGCGATCCACAAAGCTCCCGAAGGGAAGGTCGCTCACGACGCCCTCATCGGTGACGAGCCCGGCGCAGCGCGTGGAGATGTTCGACAGGCGGTTGCGGACCTTCCGGATCGTCGCAACGTGATGAGTTCGCCACGTGTCCCCGCTGCTCCGCGACTCCATGCCGTTGAGCACATCGCGGAACCATTGCTCCAGGTCTCCGAAGCTCTGCACCCGGTGGGGGCGGCTGAGGACGGGGTCCGAGAATTCCCGGTCGATCACCCGCTCCTTGATGAAGTCGATCAGCGCATCGGCCTTCGCATCGACATCATCGCGGTTCAGGAGTACCTCGGCGAACTGAAGGACTTCGCGCAGCCCCCATGTCAGCGGCTGGACGTTGGCCGATAGCTCCTCGTTCGAGCGCAGGGTGTTGAGGCCGTGGCCCTTCGCCGTGTAGGGAGCGAAGTACTGCACCCGCTCGAACGGCTTTGGCGCGACGCCGAGCTTTTCGTAGATCTCGCGGTCCCGCTCAGTGATCGCGCCCGGCTTGTCCAGGAAGCAGAGGTCCGGGCCCTTGACGTTGAAAAGAACTGCCGCAATCGAGCCCTTCTGCGCGGGGAAGTGAGTAAAGAGGGAGGCGAGAATCCACTCCACGGCACTCGTCTTCGTCGCGAGCCCGGAGACGCCCGCGATGTTGAGATGCGCCGCCTCAGGTCCGACAAGGAAGTCGGCATCGAGATAGATCGGTGAGTCCGTGCCTCCAGCTCGGTAGATCCCGATCGGGATGCCCGTGTTGTTCTCCGGACGCAGGTAGCCATCCATTCGAAGTCCGACCGCGACGTCCTCGTCCGTCGCGAGGAAGACCTGGCCCATCGGGACAGGCTGCAGCGGCTCCTCCGGGACCTGACGGAGCACCGCCGCCGTGTAGAGCCGGATCTCGGCACGCTCCGTCGGGGAATACCCGGGGCTGGCAGGGTTTCCGTCGTGTCCGATGACGTCGTGCAGCGGCGTCTGGAGATCGGTGTAGCTGAACCCCTCGACCACGACGCCGTAAATGTGCGGAAGCACCCCCTCGACCGGATCGGCACCGTCGACGCGCACGATGGTCCCGATCCCGACCGGTGAGTCGAGGGCAGTCCAGAAGTGGAACTCGTGCGGAGTGTTCGGACGTCGCTCGGTCGCGACGACGCGGCCCAATGCCTTCACGGGAATGCCGGAAAAGGAGAGGTCAGACCGCGCGGAGGGTCTCCTCGCAGTCGCGAATGCCGTACACCATCGTGTCCCAGCGGCTGTCCGGCAGAGCCAGCGGCGTCGCCTCGGCGAGGATCCATGCGGAGATCTCATCGGCCCGTTCGCGCGTCGCCCGGGATTCCGCGATCTCGACACGCACGAGCCCCCAGAACGGGTCGTGGCCGGCGGTCTCGCGTATACGAAGATACCACGTGGCCACGGTTGCCCACTTGGGAGTGAGGCGGAGCATGCTCGAGCGCTCGCCGCGGCGGAGGCCCAGCACGACCCCCATCGCCTCACCCTCGACGTAAAGCACCCGGTGGGTCTTCACGACGCCAGCCACCGACGTGTCAGTCCCGACCCGCGGGCTCCCGGAGATGCTTCCGTCCACGAAGAGCGGCCCCAGACCGAGCCCGCACCAGCGCTCCGCGAGCCGCGTCTCGAGCGCATCGCGCTGCCGACGAACCAGCGAATATGCACGCTCGGCCAGTGCGGTCGGGTGCGACGAGCCGACACTCCCCCCGGAATCATCGGCGCAGGTGTCGATCAGCCTCACTCCCGCGTCCTCCTGCCAGAGCGCCGGAGTGACGTGGGGCCGCGGGAGATAGAGGGCCGTCTCCTGGTCGATGCCCCACGTGACCATTCGGCGATTCCGACGCTCGCGGATGATCGCCGCGACCGTCCCGAGGACCAGCGGCATGCCGCGATCATACGAGATGATGCGGCTGCGCTGGCTCCCATCGAGGAACGCCGCGAAGCCGGACTCCGCGGGCCCGAGTATCCGATGTGCCCGTACAGTCGTCCCTTCGAGGACGGAGGCGCTGACGGTGTGGGCTTTTTCGGAGGCCGGCGCGGTGAGCTCCAGCGGAGTTCCTCCGTCGGCTACGGCTCGTGCCCCCGGGGCGCGCTCAGCGATATACCGCTGCACCGCCGGGAGTTGAGCGTCCGAACCGCGCGATTTATACGTCAGCCACCTCGACTTCTGAATGGCGGTGGGATGTCCCTCACCGTCCGCCCATCATGAATTCATTCGCGACCGCGACCGACTCGCTGGTGCTGTCCGCCTCATGAAGCGGATCGCGATCGTCGCGACCATCCTAACGGTCGCCACTGGCTGTGACAAGCTGAAAGCCGCGGCCGGCGCCACGGCTGGCTCGACGCCTGCGCCTGTCGTGGACGCGCTCGACCTGACGCAGAATCCCGACATCCTCTTTCAGGTGTTCGGAGAGAAGGGCGACACGCGCGTCATCCCTCTCGCCGCGCTCCGGGATGGGGCGATCAAGCCGATCAACCTCTCCGCGGAAGGCTGGCGGCAGTTCGCCGCCCAGTACGAGAAATCGGGCACCCGCTACGTGTTGTACGACAACGGCCGCGAGGTCGGGTCGGCAACGGTGAAGCAGGGGATGTGGGAGAAGGCGAACGCACCGCTCTACAAGCTGCCGAACTGCGAGGTCCTCATCCCGCTGGCGACAGTGATGCTCGATACGCGCGTCGATCTCGGCTTCACGGTTGACCTGCTGGCGACCTCCGCCCGTATCGCGGCCCCTGTCCCCGGTGCTCAGCTCCCCGCCGCGGAGCTGGACCGCATTGCGCACGCGCTCGGATATCGAGTCGGCGAGAGCGAGGGGATGACCCGCAAGGCCGTGGACGGCCTCGAGTTCCGCACCTTTGCCATTCCGACCGGCGTCCATTCCTCCCCGACGGTGATAGCGTCATTCATCGACGGCGGATCCGAGAGCACCGACGACTCCCAGACACGCCACATTTTCGTCATCGCCGACCGGAAGGATGGCGGCGAGTACGCGGCGACCTTCTCCCATGCCTTCGCCGCTGCCACCGACAACGATGAGTATCGCATCTACCTGAATCACCTCGACCTCACGGGCGATGGCATCCAGGAGATTCTCGTGGAGGCACGCCAGGTCGGGGGCGGTGCCGCGGTGACGGTCCTGCGATACCAGGGCGATGAATGGGTCGAGGTCTTCCGCAGCCGGTCCGGCTGGTGTCTCGACGGCGGTAGCTGATCCGGCGAAACCTGTCGCCGGCAGAGGGGTAGCCTTGTCGATGCACCCGTCCCGGTTCATCCCTGTCCTCCTCGCCCTCGCAACGCTCGCGACGGCACGTCCGGCCGCGGCTCAGATGATTCACGGGCGGCTCGTCCAGGACGGCACGCTGCTCCCCATTGCAGGTGCCTCTGTCCAGTTGCTCGACGCGCGTGGCGATGAGCTGGATCGCGTCGTGTTGACGAACGCTGCCGGCACCTTCGCAATCCGGGTCGAGCCGGGGCGGTACACGCTCCGCGTCCGACGCATTGGCTTCGCGCCGCTCACGACTCCCGTGATTTCCCTCGAGCCGGGAGAGGTGTTCGAAGGGACGTATCGGGTGACACCGGTAACGATCCGCCTTGCCACCGAGCGCATCACCGCCAAGCGAGATCTGGAGCTCGGCCGGGACGGCGTGACCCGCCGGAAGGCCCTCGGCAAGGGAATATTTCTCTACAGGCCCGAGCTGGCCGAGAAGGATCAGCGGGATTTCGCCTCCCTGATGACTGGAGTCGCCGGAATTCGCGTGGACGCCGCGGGAAAAGTGACGTCCAGGGAAGGCTGGCGCTGTCTTTACTTCATGGTGAACCGGGTTCCGGTCAGCTCGGTCCCCGGCGGCACTCCCGGCTCGACGCAGTGGCCGACACTCGAGGATCTCGTCCCGACCGGACATGACATCATGGCGATCGAGATCTATCGGGAATTCCAGGAGGTGCCGCCGGAGTTCCGGATCGATGCGTGGCCCGGCTCGTCGGTCGAACAGCGCGCGACACCAAGCAGGGCCATGGGCAGTCGCCGCGCCGAGGATCGGCCGTGCGGCCTCGTGAGTGTGTGGACCCGCGCGGCGTGGTAGCTAGCCCCCCGTCCGTCTGCCGTTCCCTTTCTACAGAACAGCGCTGATCGCCACGCCGTCGTGCGTGCGAACAACTGCGCGATGTAGTCGCCGACCCGATCGCTCACGGCCGGCGGCTCCGCGTCACTCGACGCCGATGTCCCACGCCTGCTCGAGGTCCTTCTTCGAATAGGCGCGGAATGCGGTCAGAGTCTGGGTCCGGATGAGCCCCGGGACATCGGGGAATTTTTCCGTGATGACCTGTGCGATCTGCGTGTATTCCGCAACGCGGACGATCGCGACGAGATCCCACTCGCCGGAAACCGAGTAGACCTCGGTCACGCCGTCGATGCCTGCGAGCTTCGACGCACACTGGGGGATCTGCTTCGGCTCGGCCTTGATGAGAACGATCGTCGTGATCACGGGTCTTCCGGAAAGGGGGGAACGTTGAGGAGCCAGAGGCCGGCGATGCGGCCGTGCGGGTCGATGTCGAGCAGGAGGTCGCGCGCGATGCGAACGGTTCGCACCTGCCGCGTTGGACCCACGCGGAAATGAATCGTGCGCTCCGCCTGGTCTGCCTCGGCCATGAGGGCGGTATCGATCGCGACGGAGCCGACATCGTCGCCGAGATGGCGGAACGGGACCGTCACCCGACCGTCCTCGATCGACACCGGAATCGTCAGGGCGGCCAGCTTTCGCACATCCGGCCAGACGGCGATCTCGACGCCATGGATCCGGCCGCCGCTGACATCGAGATTGACCCAGGCGCCATCACCTCCCATCAGCTCGACCGATCCCGACGATCCCTCGGCTACCGTCTGTGAACGGACCGATGCGGTCAGAATGTCGGTGTCCGCGTCCCAGCGATAGTCCACGTCCGGCGGTGTGCCCTGGGCGGGCTCGATCTCAACGGCGAAGCTCACGATGCTCTCCGGCTCGGGATCCGCAAAGATTGTCGCCGCCGATTGGCGGGGCAATTCGAACGATCGCAGGGATGACCGTCGCAACGCGGCGATCGGCGGGCAACATATCCCCAGTTCGCCATCCGTCACCAGTGTCCGCATCGCGCTCGCGTATGGAGAGCCGTTGCGGGCGCCGCTATACTTCACCGCTCGCGTGGCCATCGCCGATGTCGCCCGCGTACCTCCGGAGGTCATGTGGTGGAACGGGACGAGGAATCAGCGAGCACGACGAAGGGTGCCGGTGCCGTGGGCACGATCAACACCCTACCGCACGATGACGAGGCAGTGGCCCAGGTACTCGGCCCCGTTCTCAGCCGCATCGAGGGCGGGTCGGGAGGTCTTCAGGCAGTCATCGTCACCCCGGACGGGGAAACGGCACTCGCCTTCTCGCGCGCTGCCATGGCTGCCGGAGACGTGCGGCTGCTTCCCGCAACCAGCGAGGGGCGCGCGCTTCGCTTGCTGCGGGCCGGCGGCGTCGCGGCGATCGCGGGACCGGCGAGTGTGCTCGTCGGGCTGCTTCGGCAGTCGGCACTGAAGCTCGAGGGCGTACGAATCGTCGTGCTCGCGTGGGCCGATGAGATGCTCGCAGCCGAGCAGGGCGAGGCGCTCGAGACCCTCCTCGCGGAAGTACCGAAGGACGGCGCCCGCGTGCTCGTCACGGCCGCGATGTCGCCGGCGATCGAGGAAGTCGCCGAGCGTTATTTCCGCCGGGCGCACCGGCTGTCTGCGCCACCGCTGCCCGACGGTCTCGCGCCCGTCGTGATGTCGTACGTCAGCGTCACCGATGTGAGTCGCGAAGCCGCGCTTCGGCGTATCCTCGACGAGCTCGACCCGCCGAGCGTCGCCATCGTCGCCCGCACCGAGTCGGCCGCTGCTGATGCGCGACGCACGCTGCGCGAGCTTGGCTACCCGGCGACCGATGCGAACATCGCGGTCATCAGCGGCGCTCCGAATCCGGATGTCTCGCTGATCGTGTTGTACGACCTGCCCACAGGCGCTGAGGCGCTGCGCACAATGGTTGGCACGGGTTCGCCGAGGGTGGTTGCGCTGGCCCGTCCGCGCGACCTTGCGCGCCTCGGAGCGCTTGCCGGTCTCGCACCGACGCCGCTGCCGTCGCGCGAGGCAACCGATCGCGCGCTGCGCGCGGAGAACGCGGCGCGCGAGGAATTGCGCGCGGAGATGAAGCGCGGCAGGCCGGACAGGCAGATCGTCGCACTTGCGCCGTTGCTCGACGAATTCGATGGGATCGAGATCGCCGGTGCGGCGCTCCGGATGATGGAGCGTGCACGTGAGCGCGCGGCCGTGGCGGCCGCGTCGGCGGCCGTCAGCGCCCCGTCGGCACAGGCACCTGCGTTCACGCGGTTGTTCATGACCGTCGGGTCGCGCGACAACATCGGCCCGGGCGACCTGGTCGGCATGATTGCATCCGAGGGCGGGATCACGAGCGCTCAGATCGGGAAGATCGACATCCGCGACAACCATTCGCTGGTCGAGGTCGCGGCGCCCGTCGCCGAGCAGGTTGCGGCGAAGATTTCCGGTTCCGCGGTGAAGGGCCGCCGCATCGTCGCCAGGCTCGAGCGCAACCGTGATGAGCGCGCGGCGCGCGGCGAAGGGGATGCGAAGCCGCGGGGCCGCGAAGATCGGCCGCGCGGGCGCGATGACCGCCCGCGTGGCGGCGGGTTCGATCGCCCCCGCCCGCGACCCGGCGGCGACCGTGAAGGTCGCCCACCCGCGCGGGGCTCGTCCGATCGCGGCCCCCGTGACTCCGGGGGCGACAGTCGTTCGTCGCGCGGGGCCGCCCCGCCACGTCGCAGCGAGTGAGCACAGGGTTCCAGGCGACCGGCGGATGGATCGAGGTCATTGCCGGGGTGATGTTCAGCGGAAAGAGCGAGGAGCTGATCCGGCGGGTTCGCCGCTCGCTCATCGCGCGTCGCCGCGTGCAGGTATTCAAGTCGCATCTCGATCGTCGCTACGCGGGGATCTACGCTGTGTCGAGCCATGATGGCCGCACCGTCGAGGCGATCCCGGTGGACTCATCGCGCCAGATCGCGAGCTGCATTGACCCGGCTGCGCACATCATCGCGATCGACGAGGCACAGTTCCTCGATGCGGATGTCGTCACGCTCGTGACATCGCTCGCCGAGCGCGGGCGTCGGGTGATCCTCGCCGGCACCGATACCGACTTCCGCGGCGAGCCGTTCGGCCCGATGCCGCAACTCATGGCGATCGCGGAGGTCGTGGACAAGCTGCACGCGATCTGCGTGCTCTGCGGCAGCGCGGCCAGCCGCAACCAGCGGTTGATCGAGGGCCTGCCTGCGCGGTACGACTCTCCGACGATCATGGTGGGCGGCCAGGAATCGTACGAAGCGCGTTGCCGCAATTGTCATCAGGTGCCGCGGCGCGACGAGGACCAGCGTTCGCTGCTCTGAGCGCTCCTCGCCGCGCGCCGCTACAGCGGCCGCGACGGTGACCCGTGGGCGAGGCGAAGGAACTCGTCGCGTGTCTTGCCGTCGCTCCGGAAGGTGCCCCGCAGCGCCGACGTGATGGTCTTGGAGTTCTGCTTCTCCACCCCGCGCATCATCATGCAGAGGTGATACGCCTCGATGACGACGCCGACGCCGCGCGGCGCGAGCACATCCTCCACGGCACGCGCGATCTGTTCCGTGAGCCGCTCCTGCACCTGAAGGCGCCGCGCGAACATGTCCACGATTCGCGGAAGCTTCGAGAGCCCGACGATCTTTCCGTCGGGGATGTACGCAATGTGTGCCTTGCCGAAGAAGGGCAGCATGTGGTGCTCGCACAGCGAATACAGCTCGATGTCGCGTACGAGGATCATGTTCTCGTGGCCCTCTTCGAAGACTCCTTCACCAACGACATCCGCGACATCGAGCGCGTAGCCGCGGGTCAACCATGCCAGCGACTTCGCGACGCGGAGGGGGGTGCGAAGCAGTCCCTCGCGTGTCGGATCCTCCCCGAGGAGCTCGAGCTGTCGCCGGGTGATGTCCTGAAGTTCCGACGTAGCCGCATCCATCGGGTCGAGGTCGTCCTCCTTCGCGGCTGCGGCGGCGCGCCGTCGCCGGCCGCCGCCCGTCGCGGGACGGTCCGCGCGTGGGGCCGCCGCGCCGTTGCCATCGCTGCGTTGAATGTCGTTGGCGGAGCCTGGCGTCTTCTTCGGTCGTGACACGAGAGTAGGCGGAGGAAAGTGAGCGCGCGATCAGCGCGGCGGCGGCGCGGCCGGATCGAAGACCGTGGACCCCGTCCCCGCCATCAGCGCCTTCTGCACGCGCTCGACCTGCACGGCGTTGTCGCTGAGGAGGATCGCGGCGAGGTTGCTGTTGGTGATGATCGTGGCCTTCGCAGGCCATTGCACGGGAGCCGAATGTGGTGCGACGGTTACTGTATCGATCCCCCGTACATCGCGGGCGAGGGCGTCCGCGCTCTCGTAAATGAATACCTGCAGGTCCGCGTTCCCGAGTTGGTACGCGGTTCCTTGGACCGACATGAAGGGGTGCCGGACCGGTTCAGCGCGGCGGCGCGGCACCATCCCCTGAAGGTCGAGCCGCTTCTCGAGGCTGGGGATCGTCCACAGGCCGTTGACCCCCGCATCCGTCGGGGGGCCGCTGCGTGCCCGCGCTGGCGCGCCAGCGACTGCGCGCGCGGCGCTGTCGGCGCGGAGGCTGTCGATCGCGTTGCCGTCGCCCGCGCATGCCGCCGACAGGAGAAGGGCCATGCCGGCGACGAACTGACGACCAATGCGGGCCATGGGCTCGTTCGATGAGAGAGGCCGGCGACGGGTGGCGCCGGATGTTTCGCGCACTGGGACAGCGTCGGGAAAACGCTCGCGGCGCGCCTGTTGCGTAACTGACGTTGCTCGCTGTTGCGCTCGACGCGCTGCCGGGGGCAAGATAGTCCGCCATGCACCACCGCGGAATGCATGCTCCCCTGCCCCGGGACGCCCCTGCGTCCGTGGTGATGTGCGCAGCACTCCTCGATCTCCGTGTCCAGCGCCATGCTCCTCATCGGCCTCACCGGCAATATCGCCAGCGGCAAGTCCACCGTGACGCACCTCCTCTCGGAGCGCGGCGCCACGATCATCGACTCCGACATTCTCGCGCGTCGCGTCGTCGAAGTGGGCACGTCGGCCTATCGTGAGATCGTGAAGCGTTGGGGCGCCGAGATACTCGCGCCGGATGGAACGCTCGATCGCGCGGCGCTCCGCCGACGGGTGTTCAAGGATCCCGTCCAGCTCGAGGAGCTCAATCGCCTCACGCATCCCGAGGTTGTTCGGCTGCGCGATCGGCTCATCGCCGACGCCCGGCGTCGCGGCGACCGCATGATCGTCTGCGACATCCCGCTGCTCTTCGAGCGCCACCTGGCGGGTGAGTTCGAGCGAATCGTGCTCGTCGATGCGCCGCGTCCCTTGCGGCTCGAGCGGCTCGTGCGTGAGCGGGGACTGACCGAGACGGAAGCGATGGACATGATCGCCGCGCAGATGCCCGCCGAACTGAAGCGCGCGCGCGCCGACTTCATCATCGACAACGATGGAACGCTCGCCTCGCTCGAGCGGCACGTCGAAGAGGTGTGGTCCACGCTCGACCAGGAAGCGCGCTCCCGCGAGTCGGCGGGGATTCCTTGACACCCCTTTTTACCACCGGTAGACTACCCGCGCATTCAACCCGATTCCGGAGCGCGCGTGTCTGACATTCCGAAAGACCTGCTCTTCACCGAAGAGCACGAGTGGGTGAGAAGGACGCACGACTCCGATGTCGTCGAGATCGGGATCACCGACTACGCCCAGGGCGAGCTCGGCGACGTCGTCTTCGTCGAGTTGCCCAAGGTCGGGTCCACATTCGGCGCCCATGATGTCTTCGGGACGATCGAAGCCGTGAAGGCAGTCTCCGAACTGTTCAGCCCACTTGCCGGCGAAGTGTCGGCTGTCAACGACGCGCTGGAGGGCGAGCCGGGTGTCGTGAACAGCGACCCGTATGGCACCGGATGGATGCTGCGCATTCGCGTCAAGAACGCAGCGGACTTCGACCAGCTCCTCGGCCCCGAGGAGTACGCGAAGCACATCGGGCAGTAGCGCGGGCCAGCCCCGCGTCGCGCCGATGCGGGGTGCGGTTCTTGTAGGGAGGATGCTTCGACTCCACCCTCTCCGCATCATGCCCTTCTTCACGCTGCTCGTGTTCGCGCTCGGCGCGTGCGCGCTCCCCAGGAATGGACCCGACCCGTGCGTCATCACGGGTGACGCGCCGCGCAGCGATGTCAACCGCGCGCGCGCCGCGTGCGCGGTGGCGCGGCAGCGGTTCACCGACATCCTCGGCGACACGCCGATCGGCACGATCAATCTCTCCCCCACCCAGGGCCTGGCCACTTTCACGGAAGGCGGCCGCTGGATCCTGACGTGGCCGATGTCGTCACGCCTGGCCGGCGCAGTGCCGGGCGGGGGCAGCGATGCCGCCGAGCTCCGGCGGTTCCTCGATGAACAGTGGCAGGAAGTGCTGCCCCATGAGCTGGGCCACATCATGCTCGGGGCGTTCCTCTACTCACCCGGACGCGTGCTGACCGGAGAGTATGGAACCTACATGCCCGACTGGGTGGACGAAGCAGTCGCGATTTCGATGGAGCCGTCGGCTACGCGTGCAGAGCGGCTCGCGCAGGCGCGAAACTTCGCGACACCACCGCTCGCGGCCGAGGTCCTTGGCTTTCGTCATCCCTATAGTGGAAGCCGCGTCGAGGCGTTTTCGACCCGGATCGTCTCCTCTCCGCCGTGCGATGGTCCCTGCTCGCGCGAGCGGCCAACCGACACACGCATCGTCACCGAGCGCGTGTTCCGCGACGGACGTGTCACCGTGGACACGGCCTACGTCGCGGGCGAGCACCCGCTCGAAGCGGATCCGCTCGCGCGGTTCTATGTGTTGTCGTATGCCCTCTGGGCCTATGTTGACGCGCGCGGCGGGCGCGACGCGACCAACACCCTGATCGAGCGGCTGCGCCGCAATCCGCGGGACGTCGGAGCCATACTCGGCTTGCCCGGTCTTCCGCGCGCGATGCCAGCGCTCGAGGCCGACTGGCGCCGCTGGATGATGACCACTCCGTCGGGTCGATGATGAGAAGGGGCGCGGCAAACGCCCCGCCCCATATAAAAAAACGAACCCGGCGCTTATTAAGCATAAACCTAAGCCTCGGTAGGCAGGCACGATCACACCAGGTT
>JANPKQ010000420.1:0-6173 GCA_031426115.1 Gemmatimonadaceae bacterium
CGAGAAGACATGGCGCATCACCCATGTTGCGCGCGGTAACTCCGGATCACGCATCTACGCGCACTTCCTCGTTCACGAGGACACGACCACGACGGAAGATCGCCGCTACATGCTCGGCGTGCAGTACCTGTTCTTCTATCCCTTCAACGACGGCGGCAACAACCACGAGGGCGACTGGGAGCATCTCAACGTCCTCATCGGGACGGTCGCGTCGGCCGCCGATTCACTCGTGCCGGAGCAGCGACCGGGGTACGCCACCGCCGATCGGATCGGGGCGATGCTCGGCGACGCCATGCCGCTGGACTCCCTCGCCATCAGCGCGGTTGACTACTTCTTCCACAATTTCGTCCTGCGGCTGGACTATCGAAAGGCGCTGCACCCCGATCACGACCACCGCGCGGAGCCGATCCCCGATTCTGTCACCGCGCTGTGGGAGGATCACGGCTACATGGATCGGGTGGTTGACCTCCGCGTGCATGCACACGGCGGCGCACTGGCCACCCACCCTATCGGGTATATCGGCGGCAACAACAAGGGGCCGGACGAGCTCTTTCACATCCTGCCGCGATTCCTTCGCTCGTTCAATCGAAATTCGGGGGCGACCTACCCATTTCCCGGGACGTGGCAGACGATCGCGCCACTCGGCGCGACCGAGACCGTGTGGGGGGCACTGTTCCCGACGGTGCCGAAGGACTCCACGCACGACAGTCGCGCGCTGGCCGCCGCAATCAACGCCGACAAGGATCGCTGGATCGCCTTTGACCGCGATGCGATCGAGCTCCTCCCGGATTGGGAGCGCCTCGTGCCGCTCGTCCGCGACGACGCGGAAGTCCGCCGCCGCTGGGCATGGTTGCTCCTCCCGGTCCGCTGGGGCTATCCGGCGAGCACATCGCCCGGCGCCGGCACAGTGGGGCACACAGACCTTGGCAACGTCGCGCCGATGGGGCCGGCATACAAGTCGTGGTGGAATCGTGTCGGCCCGGACGCCGAGCATCCGCCGTATCACCTGCGAGCGCTCCGAACGCCGATGTCGCCCCGCGTCCCGTGGTCGGTGATCCAGAGCGGGTGGGGCTTCCTCAACTACCCGCTCGTGCTGAGCCAGCTCCATCCCCTCTTCAACATGGCGGGCGCACACCTCTCGCCATGGACGCTGCCGCTCGTCGGCAAGACCGGCCTCCGGATTCCGAAGACCTTCGTCGCCGCCGAGTTCCAGCGCATCGCGACGGTCGGTGGCGGCGTCGTGCAGTCGTTCGGTGGGCGCGGATTCTCGCGCACTCTCATTCGCCTCGCTGCCCAGCAGCCGGAAGTCGCCTCGCTGATCGATGCGGGAAGCGATATCGACGATGAGCGGATGTCCATCCGCGCGGCGTCATGGCCGCGCGTCGCCTTCGACCTGCATATCGGCCGCTCGGTATTCATGGAGAACAGTTTCACCATGGGGTCAGCCGCCGTCGCATATTCGGCGCGATCGGTAGCGACCGGCAACGACGTTGCGCTCGAGGGCACGCTCGAGCTGCGACAGCTCGCTGCCGGTTTCCGGTTGCCGCTCCAATTGACGGTGACGCCGAACAGTCAGACGTTCGCGCGGGTTGGCTACGGATGGACCTGGTACACGCTCCACGAGGCGCAGCTCGATGGAGAGTCGATCATCGGAACCCTGCGTGGCGGGCATCATCCATCGCTCCTCCCGTCGCGTCGGTCATGGCCGAACATGGCTTACACAGGCATGACGTACGAGTATTTCGGTCCGCGCAAGGCATGGCTGCTCGACCGCATCGGCTACGGCTTCCGCATCGATGCCTCCTTCATGCTTCAGCGGCTGCCGTCGCACGAGCGACTCGCGGCGCGCGACCTGTGGATGCGCCGCGGCGACGTCACGCTATCCGGGACGATCGGCTGGTAGGTCCCGAGCCACGTTCGGCAGCGTAGCAGGCGCTGTGTGGCGCTCCACGGCGGCGACCGCCACATACGTCGCAATGCTCGACGCCAGCGAGATGAGAAAGGGCGTCGCTGTCCCGAGCAGGGACGCCCCGACAAATGAGCCGACGCCGACAGCGAGCGTCGCCATCGCGGCCCACGGTCCGCCGAATCGCGTGAACAGGCCGAAGCTCACCGTCACGAGGATGCCCGCGCTCCCGAACGCCGACGCCATCTCGACGATCTCCGACACCCCCTCGGCGCGCCTCGCGATGACGTACGCGACGATGCCGAACATCGCGACCGCACTCCGATTGATGCGCACCTTCACGCGCTCGTCCACCGTGCCGAGCGTGGGGATCACGAGGTTGTGCGACAGCAGGCCCGCGGAGACGAGCAGTGTGCTGTCCACCGTCGAGAGAATTGCGGAGATGAACCCGCCGGCGAAGATGACATAGAGGAACGGCGAGAGCAGTGTGCGCGCCAGCGTCGGGACCACCTGCTCGGAATCTGCGAGGTCGGGGATGAGCCCGCCGCCGGCGAGGCCAATGGTCACCGCGATGAGGCCGACCGCGATGTAGATCGCGCCCGCGCCGAGCGCCGCGTTGCGAGCCACGGATGGTGATCGGGCGCCGATCATTCGCGACAGCAGCTCGGTCGCGGTGACGGAGCCGAGCACCGGGATCGCCCATGCCTCGAGCGTCTCCCAGAACGGGATCTCCGACCTCGGCAGGAAATCAATGCGATCGCGCGCCGCGACGACATCAATGGTCTCCTGTATGCCGCCGTGGGCCGAGAGGACGGCGCCGAGGAGGACGAGCAGGCCGAGGATCAGCAGGCCCGCCTGGAAGACATCGGTGGCGGCGTCGGCGAGGAGGCCGCCGACCGCAGTGTAGAGGATGACGAAGGCGCAGGCGATCGCGAGGGCGATCTCGAGCTCGACGCTCGCGCCGCTGACGACGAGCACCTGGCCGAACGCGCGGATCTGCGCGGCGGCCCAGAGCAGGGAGCTCGGGATGAGCACGATCGCGGCGACGCGCTCGACCGCGGGCGAGTAGCGCTGCCGGTACAGATCGGCGAGCGTCGTCAGCTTGCGGCGCCAGACGGGTGCGGCGAAGATGAGGCCCGCGAGGATGATGCACAGCCCGTATGCGAACGGCTCGGTCGATGCGATCGACACGCCGTTCTCGTGCGCGCGCCCCGCGCCGCCGAGGATGGTTTCCGCGCCGAACCAGGTGGCGAAGATCGAGCCGGTGACGAGCACCGGCCCCATGCTGCGGCCCGCGACGAGGTAGTCGTCCTCGGTCGTGACGCGGCGCGAGACCCAGACGCCGATCGCGAACTGCAACAGCATGAACGCCGCGATTCCCCAGAGGAGCGGCGTCATGGTTCGGGTTGTCCCAGCCTGGCGTGATTCGCGTACGTCCTTATCGCAGCAGTCCCGGGTTGGCGTTGACGCGGCGTAGTGTGTCCGGTGTGTCGATGGGTCGCAAGGCCGATGCGGCTCGGTGCAGCAGACACCGTTCGCGAACGCATTGCCTCGTGTTGGGAGGTGCTTTGGCCGAGGGGTATGCCACTACTGGCATGACGTCAACGTTCATCGCCATTCCACGGGGTCAACAGGGGCGATATGCCAGTGTTGGCATACCCTGTCCCCGGACCCCCCCACCAATCCCGGCGCACGCGCGGCCCGGCCCGTCCCGGCCATCGCGTCGGATCGCGATGCTTCGCCATGCAATGATGCGGCGCCCAGCGGGGCGGCAGCCATCGTTCGTCATGCTCCGCCCTGATCCGATCCCGCCACTCAAGCAGCAGCTGGCGTCGCTCCTCGTGGAGCGGCTGGACGGCTGGTCCGGGGAGATGGCCGGCAGTCTCATGGGAGTTGACCAGCCGCGCATGTCCAACCTGCGGAACGCCCAACTCGACCGGTTCTCCCTTGAGCGACTGATTCGCTTCGTCGAGAGAATCGGGGGAGACGTCACGATTCAGGTCGCCTGGACCCGCAAGCGCTTCATCGGCCGGAAGGATAGCGGAACTCTGTGGGGCGCGGAGTGACGCGCCGCTAGACCCCCGTCTTCATATAACCCCGCACCGCGCCGACCAGCCGGTCCATCTCTTCCATCGTGTTGTAGAAGTGCGGCGCCACGCGCAGGCCGGGATTCGTGCCATTCGCACCGCGCACGGTCACGACCATCCGCTCCTTCGCGGCGAGTGCGTCGCCGAGCTTGCGCGGGTCGAGCGTTCCCGGCTTGAAGATGACGATGGCAGCCGAGCGGTCGGGAGCGGGATCGGTCCAGAGCTTCACGCCGTCGAGCCCCGCGAGCTGCTTCATGAGATGCCCGGCCAGCGCGCGCGAACGTCGCTCGATGACATCGCGTCCGATCGTGCGCTGGAAGTCGAGCGCCTCGACGACCGCCGCGATCGATGCATCGTCGCGCTGGCCTTCGGCCTCGAAGGTCCGCGAGATGCCGACGGCGCCCCCGTACACACCGACGATCGTCGGCGCGATGCGGTCGTGCACAGCGCGGTTGATGTAGAGGACGCCCTTCTCCTTCGGCCCGCACGGCCACTTGTGCATCGAGCCCGTGAAGAAGTCCGGCTGCATCGTGCCAAGGTCGACGTCGATGATCCCGAAGGCCTGAGCACCGTCCACCATCGACAGCACCCCACGCTCGCGCGCAACGCGGCAGAGGGCATTCACCGGAAGCATGTCGCCGGAGTTGCTGCTGACGTAGGTCACCGCGAGCACCTTCGTCTTCGGCGTGAACGCGCGGGTGAACAGCTCGACGTACGCATCCGCCCCGGGGTGCGCGGCCGGCGGCGCGACCGTCACGATGGTGAAGCCGAAGCGCGCCGCCTTCTGCCTCCACGCGTTGAGGTTGCTCGGATGATTGTCCGACGAGACGATGACTTCGTCGCCCGCGCCGAGGGTGAGCCCGCTCGACACGAAGTTGTTTCCCTCGGTCGTGTTGCGCACGAGGACGATCTCCTCCGGCGTCACCCGCAGCGCCTCGGCCAACCGCTTCCGCGCGTCCTCCCTGCCGTTCATCAGCACCGAGCGTGCTTCCGGCGACGGGCTCCGCTCGTAGCTGCGGATGTTCTTCTCGATCGCCTGGACGACCGGCAACGACATCGGGCAGAGATTCGCCGCATTCATGAAGCCGACTTCACGCGGCACGAGGAACTTCGCGCGAACCTGTCGCCAGAAGGCCTCGTCGGGCTCCGCGGGTGTCCGCGGGAGCGGCTCGGTGGAAAGGCCGAGGTCGTCGAAGGTCGCGGCCGAGAGCATGCGGCCGGGGAGAAGCGCCGCCGAGCCGGAGAGCGCGAGGAGGCGGGCGAAGCTGCGGCGTGAGAGTGTCGTCATGGAGACAGTGTGGCGCGGGTGGCGACGGCTTTGCAAGGGCGGGTCGATGGGGGACAGACGAGGGCGACTCGGCTCAGTCCAGCAGCTCCTCCAGCGCGAAGCGGGTCTTCGGCGGGATCCGCTCCGCGGGAAAGTATCGCTCGACGATCGCCAGGGCGTCCGCCGACCGCTCAACGTTGAGGTAGCGAAGCAGATACCGGACGTCCTCCTCATCGTGGAATTCGGGGCCGAGCCGGAACGCGATGCACTTCAGGGCAAGGAGATAGCCGGGGACGGCGATGAAGACACGGAGGTGGCTCAGCTCGAGCCACGTCGAGTACTCGCCGCGGTCGCCGAGGAATCCCTTCACCGCATCGTTGAGCCAGTTGGCCTCGATGCCGGCATCGCGCGCCACATCTCCTGCGAGCCGGCGAACGATCGCCTTCGGTACAAACAGCGCGTCGACATCGTTGGTGGACGGACGGGCGTTGAACGCGAGGGTCATCACCGCGCCGCCCACCATGTACACCTCGCCAATAACGTCCTCGGCGACCAGCCGGTCGTTCAACATGTGGAGCAGCTCGTTGATACGCGCGGCCGAGAGCACCATCGCTCAGACGCGCTGGTCGAACGAGGAATCCATGAAGAGGTTGCGGCGGCGGAACGCGACCGGCGCAGTCGTCAGGAGATGCAATCGCAGGCTGTCGAGCTGCGATCCGAACGCCGGGAGGTCCGGTATCGGAACGCGGTCGGCCCATTCCGGCGCTTTCAGCTTCCGACGTTCGCAGGCGAGCTCGATGGCTCCGGCGAGGAGGTTGAGCACAGCCGGATCGAGCCGGACGCGAGGGGGAAGCGCCACCGCATGGCTGAACTCGACTTTGTGCAATCCACGAAGGAAGTCAGCCACCGCGGC
>JANPKQ010000421.1:0-5865 GCA_031426115.1 Gemmatimonadaceae bacterium
GTGATCTCGACCTCGCCGAGCTCGATGACGCGCGTGCTATCGCCTGCCGCGCCAATGCGCATGGAGAGGTGATGGCGCCCGGGGGGGAGGGTCATCCGGGAAAGGGCGATGTCGGCCGGAAGGATGTGCCACGAGCGTGTATCGGCATGCTCGAGCACGGAGCCGGCGAAGCTCGCGATCGTTTTCCCAGCATCGCCCTTCTTCCGTTCGGCGGCCTCGGTCGCCGCGTACTTCACGGCAGCCCGGGCCACGGTGCGCGTCAGCAGGAGGAGGCGCTGGCGCCGATAGTCGGCGATGATCGCGTCGGAGATGTCGCCGGACAGGCCAAACGACGCGCTGCCCTTGCCGCCGACGACGACCGCCGCTGGTGTGGACTGGCGGACGGGACGGAGGAACACCGGCCACGCCACTTTCAGCAGGTAGTCCGCCGAATCGAGTGCGTCACGCTGCTCGCGGCGGAGCCGCCGTCCGTGGGTGCGATAGACGCCGCTGTCCGGGCCGCTCTCGATCTGGCGCAGCATGCGTGTCATTGCCCAGCCGGCCCTCGGCGCCGCGCTGTCTCCGCCCGTCGCGAGGCTGTCCCGCTCGGCGCTCCCGATCTCGATGTACATGCTCTCCTCGACGCGCTGGGCAACGAAGCCGCGCTCCAGCAGCACGACGACTTCGCCGGAGAGGTTCGGGATCGGCTTCACGATCGGCAGCGATCCCGGCGTCGCCAGCTCGTGAGCATTCCGGTAGGCGACGTCGGCGTCGTTGCGGTCGCCCGCGGCCTCGAACACAGTGCCGGCGAAATAGCGGAGGAAGGCCCGCGTGGATCGGTCAGCCGGCTCGCGACGCTCGTCGAACTGTTCCAGCAGCTGGCTCAACCGACGCGCCTCGACCGCGGCGCCCGGAATGTCATTGCGCCTGAGGTAGCTCAGCGCCGCATAGTAGTGCACGAGCAGGCGCTCGGTCTGGCCCGGCATGTACGGCAGCACGAGATCGCTGCTGACCATGGAGAGCGCACCGCGGGAGATGCTCTTCGTGTAGCGATCCTCCGCCAGCTCGTCCGCGGCGCGCAGCGATGTTCCGCTGCGCTGGTATTCTCCGGCGTAGTACGCGACGAGGCCATCGTAGAGGGCACGCAGGAGCCTGTCGCGCGGCGCGGCTTCATCCCTGGACGAAACGTGGACCAGTGCCGTGTCGAACGCGCCCTGCGCGAGGGTCCGGCGCAGTCCCCACTCGCGCAGCTCGGAGCCTTCCGGTGTCGCGTCGTAGTACATGCGCGCCGCGCCGACCACCAGGGAACACCCGGTAGCCGACGCGACGGTGATGAGGAAAGCGGTGCGCCTCGCCAGTGCACGGAGCCCGGCACGGCGCGCGCGCGGCGCCGGCTCGGCAACCGAAGGCCGCACTCCGGGCGCCGCCATCAGCCTACCGCTTCTCGAGGATGATCACCCGCTCCCGCGCCCGGGCGATCGCATCGGCGAGCTTTGCATACGCGTCACCGTGTGCCTCGATCTTCTCGAGCTCCAGCTGGTGCAGGAACCGCTTGTAGCGCATCAGCGCCTCCACCGGTCGCAGCGAGCGGTCGAGGATGCTCGCGATCCGATACTCGAGCATCGCGTCGCGCGGCTTCAGCGTACTCGCCCTGTCGTAGCGATCGAGCGCTCCCGCCATGTCACCGTTCGCCACCATCTCATCGGCTTCGCGAATCAGGGCGTCGGCCATCGCCGCCGTGCGCGCATCGGATGTCGCATCCGCCGGCGAGTCCACGACGCGCAACCCGCGCGCATCGCGATAGGTGTAGCTCGCGACCTGCCCGTTCCGGAGCTGGACCATCGCGACGTTCGCGACCATATCCCGCGGCAGCTCGTCCGCGGAGCGCGGCACGAGCACGGCACTGCCCGCCGAACGACGCGTGGTCCATGCGCCGTCGGTGGTCCGGGTCGCCGCGAGCACCTGCGCCTCGTTCATGCCGAGGACCAGCTCACCGCGGCCCACTGCGTCGCAGATCGCGGGCGTGCACCCGGCGAGCGCCGCGATCGCGATGGAGTCGCGACGCATGACGATCGCGCGGCGCTCCGCCTCCGACTCCACTGCCGCGACCGCAACCCGATTGTCGCTGTCAGGGACCTTGTCACCCATCTGCATGATCGGCTGCTGCTGGATCCGCTTCGGCGAGCATGCGGCCAGGACCATGAGCCCGAGAACCATCCGTCGATTGATCATCTGTCGCTCCGGTTACCAGCCAAAGGGCTTGCGTTCGATGTACTTCTTGATCTTGTGCTGCCCGAACCAGACCTTCGTGTTCGACTCGAGGTCCACGAGCGTCGCGTCCACCTGATAGAACACGACCTTCTCGCGACCCGAGCCATCCTCGATCGCCTGCAGCTCGCCTTGAAGCATGTATTTCGCACCCTGCTCCTGGCCGATGCGCGCACGTGAATCGCTCCGCGCGTTCTGCTGCTGGTCGAGCCGCTCGGCGCGAACATCCTGACGCTCCGTCGAGCTCGCGACGACGCGTACGGCGCCTGATCCGATGAAGGCGCGCTCGAGATCCCGGACGAACGTCCCCACCGGGATGTGCTCCATGGTCTTGTTGCTGAAGTCGCCGATGATGATCACCGGTGCTTCACCACCGTGCAGCTCGGCATAGCGCTTCGCCCACGGGTTGGTGAGGCTCTCCTCGATCAGCTTGTTGGCGACCAGCCGGGAATCGGTGTCGTTCCAACGGCCCGAAAGGTCGGTGACCGTAGCGGGATCGATCCGTGACACCGACTTCGATGCGCACGCCAGCGAGCCTCCCGCGAGAACCACGGCGCAGGCGACTCGGAAACTCGTGCGCGCGAGACGTCCGACGAAAGCGTCCACCATTGCGTGCTCCTGAAGAGTGAAGTGGGCAGGTGCTGTGATGCTGCTGCCCGTAGACGACCGAAGCCTGCGAAGGGCTTCGTACTCGCCCTTACATGCAGCGGGCGCGCCCGGTTTCAGGAGACGCCTAACTTCAATGGTTCCAGACGCTTCACATGTTTGGCAGAACGCGGGCGTCCCTATCCGGGGACGCCCGCGTGTGCAGGGCGGAGGACAACCGCTCATGCAGCGAGTGGGGCGGCCTACCAGGTGATCTCACGTTCGGCGACGCCGCCACGGGTGCTCTGCGCGCGCAGCGTGACTCTCCGATCCGCCGCGCCCGCGCCCGCCCGAACGCGCAGCACGACCGTCCGGCTTTCGCCGCCAGCCAGGAAGAAATCGGGCACGGCACCGACCACGCGCGTCGCGCTGCCACTCGGCATTACCGCGACGATCGCATCGGGTCGCACGATCTTCACGCGCTTCGCCTGCTCGAGCGCGGTCGGCAGCCGACCGGTATTGCGCACGGTCACCCTGATCTCGTGCGTCGCGCTGTCGCGACCAGCACGTGCCGCTGCGACGACTGCACTGGTGATCTCGATCTTCGGAAGCGACTGCGCCATGTAGAGGTTGAACATTGCCTGGCGCCCGGCCCAGCGCTCCAGAACCTCGGGCGGTCCGTTCTGCGAGAAGAATTTCGGATTGTAGCCCCCGACTTCGACCTCACCGTACACGGGATGGAAGGCCTTCGTCCAGCTCTGGAAGCAGCGGCCGCCGAACTCCTCGTCGCAGTACCGCAGCACCTCGGCAGCATCGATGTTTCCGTCGCTGTTGAAGTCGCGCTCGCGGCCGCCATTCCACAGCTCGTCGCCATACCAGATCGCGCCGAAGCCGAAGTACCCGAAGTCGGGGCCGTGACCGAACAGCGGCTGCGGCTCGGCGGTCGCCGGATTCGCGGCGCCGCGAGTCGCGTACGTCCGATAGACGTCACCAGCCCACGGGTACTTCGTGATCGAGAGGCCGACGGAGTCGAAGTGCAGGTAGTGCCTGAGATCGGACGGGAACATGCACTCCGTCTGCTCGCAGGTGGACGGGCCACGCAGGTGCATCGGCACCGAGGTGTCCATCGAGTTGACGACGCCGATGTTCGGGTGGCTCATCACCCAGAGGAAAACGGCGCGCGTCTCAGGCTCGGAAAGCGGATACTCACCGGCGCCGCCCTGAGTGAAGCCCCTGTTGGTGAGATCGCCGCCTGATTCGGGGCGCCAGTTCGTGGTGTAATTCCGGTGCAGGTCGAGTCCGCCGACGCCGTCCTCGTTGATGCGGCCATCCCCGTCGTTGTCGACTCCCTCCGCGTACATCATGTAGTTGCCCCGCCCCGCGCCGACGGTCCGCATCACGCGCCCCTTCGGGTCGGCCGCCGAATCGATGACGGAGGTGCCCTTCCCTGCGCCGACCATCACGCGCATCTGGCGGACGTAGCCGTCGCCGTCGAGATCCTCGCCGGGATCCTCGTCGAGCAGGCCGTCGCCGTCCGAATCGATCGGGCGAACGCTGCTTCGATTCGCCTGCGCCGTGAGGCGGTACATGTCGGAGCCATCGGGATTGTTCAATGGCCGTACATACAGCGCCTTCTCATCGACGAGCCGCTTGATCGTCGCGTCCTTGCCGTAATTCTCGAGAACGTACCACGCCAGGTAGAACGCGGATTCGGTCGAGGTGATCTCGCCGGAGTGGCGCCCGCCCTCGAAGAACGCAGCCGGCTTGTCGGTGTCACGGCCGGTGGACTTGTTCGTGATCGTCATCTGCCAGATTGCGCGCCCGCCAAAGCTCTCGCCGACCTGATACAGCGAGACGAGGTTTGGATAGTCGGCCGCCCACTTCCGCATCCACCACTCGATCTCCTCGGACGTGTGGTAGTGTTTGAAATCCATGACGCCCGCCACGAGTGGTCGCGTCTCCGGATAGTCAGTGTAGGGAAAGGCACTCGGACCGGCGCGCTGCCCGGCGACCACCAGCACCTTCCGGCGAGCGGAATCCCCTTGGGCTGGCGCTCCGCCCGCGCGCCCCTGCGCTTCGGCGGATACGGAGGCGACCGCGCAGCAGAAAGCGATCGCGGAAAGCTGAATGTGGCGGAGAGTCATGGTTGCGAATGGGGTCGGGGCGTGACGCGGGAGCCTTGCGGAGAGCGCCGCGTTGGATGCCGAGCCGCCACGTGGTCGGCGGCCGGGCCGTCGTGCATCTTGCTACCGGGCGCCGACCGCGGCAAGCGTGGGCGGGCGATCGGAATCTCCACTGAGGCAGGAACGCGGAATGGCGCGACACAAGCAGCCGGCTCCCGACGTCGAAGACGCCGACACCGGCTCCGACACCCGACTCGACAAGTGGCTCTGGGCCGCGCGCTTCTACAAGACGCGGTCGCTCGCCGCGGATGCGATCGTCGGCGGCAAGGTGCAGCTCAACGCCGACCGGGCGAAGCGGGCCAAGACGGTGCAGGTCGGCGACGAGATCAGCATCCGCCATGGCGCGTACGAGACCGTCGTCCGGGTGCGCGCCTTGTCCAACCGCCGCGGATCCGCGCCCGATGCCGCGAAGCTCTACGAGGAGACCCCGGCGAGCCGCGCCGCGCGAGAGACGCTCGCCGTCCAGATGCGCAGCATGCCCGGTGGCTCCCACGAAGCCGGACGGCCCAGCAAGAAGGACCGGCGCGACCTCGCAAGGCTTCGCGACCTCGACGGCTGAGTCGCAACTCAGCCGTTCGGGACGATCACTGCCTTGAGGACGCTCCGCGCGGCGACCGCGGCCAGCGCATCCACCGCGTGCGCAAGGTCGAATCGCTGCTCGCCCATTTCCGCCCACGGCACGCGATCGGCGTGACGCGCCGCGAGCGCGACCGCCCGATGGAAGTGCGAGAAGTCCGAGCCCCAGCAGCCGCGGATCTCGACATGCTTGCGGTTGATCTGCGAATGCGGATTGATCGTCGCCGGCCCGTGATCGGTGTACTGGCCGCACACGACGACGCGCCCGCCATCG
>JANPKQ010000422.1:0-1828 GCA_031426115.1 Gemmatimonadaceae bacterium
TCCGACATTGTGCGCAGCTCGAGGCTCACGGCCTCGGCGACAGTGCGTGGCCAGAGGGCGGTTTCGGCGGCGTCCGCGGATGACGATGCGACCGGCGCGCTGTCCGGTTTTGGCCGGTGGCAGGCGGCTATCGCGAGAAAAGCAGCGAAGAGCACGGCAGTGCGCATTCATTATCATGTGACGCGCCGGCGAGCTGTCAATGCACAACCGCTTGTGCGCTCCGACCCGGCGGGTACATTCGCCCGAATGACCTTCCTCCGGACGACCCGCCCCGCCGCCCTGATCGCCGCGGCCCTCATCTTCGTCGCCTGCCAGCCCTCCCGCCGAATCGGCGCCGAGGCGCCGCTGCCCGCGAACGCCGTCACCATTCTCGCGGGGCGCGTCCTCGATGGCAGAGGGGCAACCCTTGGCAACGCGCGGATCCTGGTCGTCGGGTCGAAAATTGTCCGGGTGGACGAGGGCATGCCGTCATCAGTCGGCGCGGCAGTGGACCTGCGCGGACTGACCGTGCTTCCTGGCCTCATCGACGTTCACGATCACATCGGCTGGTACTTCAACGCCGCGGGCCGCTTTCACTCCAGCGGCGATGGCGACACGCCGGAACAGTCGACGCAGGCCGCGATGGGCAACCTGCGCGCAACGCTGCTCAACGGATTCACGACGATTCAGAGTCCCGGATCGGCGACCGACGGAGCACTGCGCGATTCGGTGAACGCCGGCGCGGTTGGGCCGAGGATCCTGACATCGCTCGGGCAGGTTAGTGGCGGCACGCCTGACGAGCTGCGCGAGCGCGTACGCCGCTTCAAGGCACAGGGTGCCGACCTCGTGAAGCTGTTCGCCTCGGCGAGCATCCGCGACGGCGGGCGCCAGACGATGACTCAGGAACAGCTCGACGCGGCCTGCGGTGAGGCAAAGCTCATCGGCATCCGGACCATGGTGCACGCGCACAGCGCCGAGAGCATGCGAGCGGCCGCGCTCGCGGGGTGTGACCAGATCGAGCATGGCATCTTCGGCAACAGGGAAGTGCTCCAGCTCATGGCCGAGCGCGGAACGTGGTTTTCGCCGCAGTGCGGTCTCGTTTTCCACAACTATCTCGAGAATCGCGAGCGCTACCTCGGAATCGGGAACTACACCGATGAGGGGTTTGCTGCGATGGAGAAAGCGATCCCGCTCGCGATCCAGGGTTTCAGGGACGCGATCGCCACGAAGGGACTCAAGGTCGTCCTCGGGAGTGACGCTGTCGCTGGCGCGCACGGGCGCAATGTCGAGGAGGTGTTCTGCCGCGTACAGGCGGCGGAACAGCGACCGATGGATGCGATCGTCGGTGCCACATCGCTGAGCGCGCAGTCGATGGGACTCGGCACGGTCATCGGCACCGTCGCTCCGGGGTTCGAGGCGGATCTCATCGCCGTGGACGGCAATCCACTCGAGGACATCACGGCGCTGCGCCGCGTCGTGTTCGTGATGAAGGGTGGGAAGATCTACCGGAACGACGTGCGATGATCGTGCGACGGAGGATCGGGCACCTTGCTCCGGCCGCGCTGATCGGTGCGCTCCTTGTCGCCGGCGCGCAGTCTGGTGCGTCGGCGCAGACGAGGGTCGAGTGGCCGACGTACGGCGGCGACCCGGGCGGGATGAAGTACTCGCCACTGGCCGACATCAACCGCGGCAACGCGGCGCGGCTTGTACCGGCGTGGAGCTGGGCGACCGGGGAGCAGGTGATCAGCGCGACCGACAGCACGCGCGCCGCGCGCCCCGGCAACTTCCAGGCGACGCCACTGATGATCGAGGACGTGCTGTATCTCAGCACGCCGTACAGTGCCGTCGT
>JANPKQ010000423.1:0-27348 GCA_031426115.1 Gemmatimonadaceae bacterium
GCATCTAAGTGGGAAGCTGCCCCCAAGATGAACATTCCCTGGAGCCTTGAGCTCCCTAAAGGGCCGGAGGAGACCACTCCGTCGATAGGCCGCACGTGGACACGGGGCAACCCGTTCCGAGCGCAGCGGTCCTAATCGCCCGTGAGGCTTGACTACCTCCAATGGTAGTTCGCAGAGTATGCACGATCTCAACGTGATGATTCATTGAAAACGATCACTACCACATTTCCATTCTCAACCGCTATGCGGGAGAGAACCACGGCATCAGCCGTCCGGTAACACGGAGCGATCTCGCTCCCAGCTACCGCACAGCTGCTTCGATGTCGCGGCACTCCACCCGAATGCACGACGGACGCTCGCGTCCGACAACAGAATCGCTGGCGACTAGAGCGTAGGGGCCACACTCGTTCCCATCCCGAACACGATCGTTAAGCCCTACAGCGCCGATGGTACTCCGTCCGAGAGGACGCGGGAGAGTAGGCCGTCGCCGGCACCTCAGTCCACGAGCCACCCGATTTCGATCGGGTGGCTCGTGGCACATCCAGCAGGTGACGCACCAGATTCCCATCTGATAGCCCGCGCTTATCCGGCACGTGTCGCATTCACGCCCGCGTTGTCAGACGGCTGACCGACACCTAACTTCCCGCGATGACCCGCTCCGGAATCGTCGCCGTCGTCGGAAAGCCGAACGCGGGCAAGTCCACCCTCCTCAACCGCATCATCGGCCAGAAGCTGAGCATCACCAGCGAGAAGCCCCAGTCGACCCGCGACCGCATCGTCGGCATCCACACGGCCAACGACGTCCAGATGGTCATCCTCGACACCCCTGGACTGCTCAATCCAAAATACGAGCTCCAACGATCCATGCGCGCCGTCGCCCTGCGCGCGCTCACCGAGGCTGACATCATCGTCTACCTCGCGGACCTCGCCGAGGGCCCGCCGCCGCCCCTTCAGACCGCGGCCGAGCTGGAGCGTGCTCCCCGAGCACCCGTCATCCTCGCGTTCAACAAGATCGACAGCCTCAGCGACGCCCAGCGGCACCATCTCGCCGCCGATCACCCCGGCGCAGCACTCATCTCGGCCCTCACCGGAGAGGGCGTCGATTCGTTGCTGGAGCGCGTTGGTGGACACCTCCCGGTCAGCCCGTACCTCTATCCGGACGACGAATTGAGCACCCAGTCGGTGCGGTTCTTTGCCGCGGAGCTGGTACGCGAGACAGCGCTCGAGCAACTCGATGATGAAGTTCCCTACAGCGTCGCGTGCGAGATCGAGGAGTTTCGCGAGGGTCAGAAACCGATCTACATTCGGGCCGTGCTGCACGTCGAGCGCGACAGCCAGAAGGCGATCCTCATCGGAGCGAAGGGTTTGCGCATCCGCACGATCGGAAAGGCCGCCCGCGCAAAGATCGAGGCGCTGGTCGGAGCCCCGATCTACCTCGACCTCTGGGTCAAGGTCCTCCCAAACTGGCGGCGCGATCGCAACGCATTGCGCCGTCTCGGCTACCAACCGGAAGATCGAGCCTCATGACGCTCTCTCCACAGCTGCTTGCGATTCTCGTATGCCCCAAGTGCAAAGGTGAGCTCGAATACCGTGCCGAGGAGTCGAGCCTCGCGTGTCCCGCATGCCGTCTCCGCTACGCCGTTCGCGACGACATCCCCATCATGCTGATCGATGAGGCAACGCCGCTCTAACTGGGCGGCCGTTGCCGTGGTCGGGGCTGCCTTGCTTGGTGCAACGGTCGCCCCGGCCGCGGCGCAGGGAGATGTCTCCACCGAAGGTGCGCTCTTCCTGCTCCTCCCGGTCGGCGCGCGTGCCGTTGGAATGGGCCACGCCGTCGTCGCAGAGCGCGCGGGCAGCGAGTCCGTCTGGTGGAACCCCGCTGGGCTCGGGCGCCTGGAGTCGTACGAGGTGGCGATCCACCACTCGCAGAACCTCATCGCGACAGGCGACGCAGTGTCGGTCGTGCTCCCCTTTCCACTGCTCGGCGTCTTCGCGGTATCGGCAAACGTCCTGAACTATGGAGAGCAGGAGATCAACGACGGGAGCGGTGCCTCCGGGTTCCTGCTGCCACGCTCGTTCGTGTACGCGGCGACGTACGCGACCTCGATCGCCGACCGCGTCGCGGCGGGCATTACGTACAAAGTCGTGCAGCTTCGCTTCGACTGCAGCGGCAGCTGTCCGCCCAACGCTCGCGTCGTCGCGACCACGAGCGCGCTCGACTTCGGAGTGCAGTACGATGTGTCGCCGGTGTCTCCGGTGACGATCGGCTTGGCGGTGCGGAATCTCGGGCTCCGCGTGCAGGTGAACGACAGCGAGCAGTCGGACCCATTGCCGACGCGGGTGCAGGTTGGCGTGAGCTACCGACTCCCACCGTTCGACGGGGTGAAGGACACGGAAGTGCGCTTGTCCGGCGACCTCGTGGACAAGCTCCGGGTGGAGAATCCATCGGGGCGGGTTGGGATCGAGCTCGCGTACCAGAAGCGATACTACTTCCGGACCGGCTATGTCCTCGAAGAGGGGGCCGGACCGGCGATCGGTGCGGGGTTCGGTGCCGGCGGACTGTTCGTGGACATCGCGCGAGTCATGGGCGGTCTCTACGCCGAAGCAGGCGAGCCGCCGATCCACGTCTCGTTGCGATATCTCTTCTGATGCGGCAGGCAGCGGGAGCGGTTGCAATAGCGCTCGCCTGCGTCACCGTGCCGGTCGCGGCGCAGGTTACGCCGGCGCAGGTATCGGTGCGCCCGACGGTGTCCCTCGAAGGTGGGCGCGCCGGTGGCGATCGCGTCCCGACCCGCGGAGAAGCTCGCGACAGTGTGTCGTTCCTCCTTGCCCCAACGCCGCTCGACATCGCCGACTCCGCGCCGGGAGCCGACGTCCCGGGGCCCGCGGTGGTGCTCTCAGCCGTGTTTCCTGCACGCGTCACCGCTGGCCGGACAGCATGGTCACCACAGGCGCCGGCGCGACGCGAGGCACGGCCGCCATGGCTCGGACCTCTCGCCTCGGCCATCCTCCCCGGTGCGGGACAGGGGCTGCTGGGGCAGGACCGAGCGCTCGCGTACCTGGCGGTCGAGGGGTACGGCTGGCTTCGGTATGCCTCCGACGTACGCGAAGGTCAGCGGCAGCGGCGTGAATACCGACGCCTCGCTGCGCGGGTTGCCCGAGCCTACCTCTCCGACGTGAGCCCGACCGGCGACTTCGAGTATTACGAGCGCATGGAGCACTACATCGAAAGCGGCGTCTTCGATTCGAGTCCCGTCGATGGGCTCCAGCCGGAGCCGAATCCCGAAAGCTTCAATGGGTTCATCTGGCTGCGAGCGCGCACCACCTTCTGGGAGGATCCGGCGACCCCACCGCCGCAGAGCAGCGAGCAGTACACCGCCGCCCTCGAGTATTATGCCGACCGGGCCATCCAGCCGGAGTACCGGTGGTCTTGGCGCAACGCCCAGCTCGAGCAGGATCTTTTCCGTCGCACGATCGGACGGAGCAACGATGCTTTTCGCCGCTCGATTCAGGACCTGGGAGTGATCATCGCCAACCATGCACTCAGTACCGTGGACGCATACGTCACCGTGCGCATTCGCACGGCGCGTCAATCCGACTCCGGCATCGGCCTCGAGGCGTCGATCCCGTGGTCGCCCGGGTTTCCGTCGCGTGGAAGTGGGGCTCGAGAGCCATGAAGCATCAGTCCGGGCGGCTGCAGACACGCCGGGCCAACCCTGAGGAAATTGCTCCACGCACCCGTCGCTTCCTCCTCGTTGCCCGATGTGGGCTCTCGCTCGTCTACTCCATGTTGACCCACCGCGCGGTGTTCGGCGATGGCAGCTGCATGGCTTCTCGAGGATCGTGACTGCAGTCGGACAGGACGCCGAGTCGAACCGGTTTCCGGCGGAGTTCCGCTGATCGTTGACGCCATTTCGGTGTTGCCTTCTTCTTCTTCTGGATGTCAGGTGTCGCAACTCGCTATGGCGCCGACGTTTGATTTCACGGTTCGCCATTGGTATACTGGCCCTCACTGCATGACTTCCGCCTAGCGTGGCCCAGCAAACAGCGATTCTGTTCGAGTCGAAAGGACAGTCGGCGCCGGGCCCGTTCATGACATGGGCGGGTGCGGAGGGCATGACCGTGGTCGGCGTGAAATCGGCGGAGGAGCTGATGACGCTCGCCCTCCGCGGCCGCCCGGCTGTCGTCGCGTTCGACGCGAGAGGCGGCAACACTTCCGCCCTCGACGCGTGCGCACGCATCAAGAGCGACGTCTACACGGCGATCGTTCCGGCGGTGACCTTCGTCGGCGAGGGGACCGACGTCGTCGTTCGCGCCCTTGACGCCGGGGCCGACGAGGTCATTGCGCAAGGGACGTCGGATCGGGAGTTCGCGGCGCGCCTCGCGGCGATGCGCCGACGGTCGGAGCGCGACATCTATGTCCATCCCTCGACCCGGCTTCCTGGCACCGTCACGATCGAGGCGGAGATCACGCGTCGCCTGGCCAGCGGCGTGCTCTTCGCCGTGTGTTATGCGGATCTGGATCATTTCAAGGAGTTCAACGACCGGTACGGGTATTACGAAGGGGATCGGATCATCCGCCTGCTCGCCCAGATCCTGCACGACGTCGTGTGGGGCATGTGCGGAGAGCAGGGATTCGTTGGGCACATTGGTGGAGACGATTTCATTGCCATCATTCCGGTGGCGCGGGTGAACGAGGTGTGCACGGAGATCATCGCGGTGTTCGATGTGCTTGCACCGGTGCAGTATTCGGAGCAGGACCGACGGGCGGGATACTTCTTCGGAAAGGATCGCCGGGGCCAGCTCCACCGCGTTCCCCTGATGACCCTTTCGATCGGGGTCGTCAGCAACGAGCGGCGGCATTTCGGCGATGCCTCCGAGGTCAGTGAGCTGGCGACCGAGATGAAGAGCTACGCGAAGACGCTGGCCGGCTCGGTGTTCTCGATCGACCGCCGGCATGATCCGTTATCAGCAGACGCGGAGGCGCCAGTGGAGCGCGCCGACGCTTACGGTGGACCCGAGGAGTCATGAACATTTCCTGCCCCGAGTGTCGGTCGGTCTTTCGGGTCGACCCGGCGAAGGTGCCTCAGGCCGGTATCAGAGCGCGGTGCTCGGTCTGCGGCGGGGTGATGACGATTGGAGCGTCGGGCGTCATCGAAGAGGACTTCGTCGGCGCGGCTGCATCACCGGTAGCCTCTGGGGCCGGCGGAACCTCCGCACGCGCGTCAGTGCCGACGCCCGCGCGTTCGGGGGCCTGGGCATCGGCGACCCCATCGACACCGGCCACCGCGGCGATGGGAACGTCATCGCCGAGTCCTGCGCCGACGTCGGGATCGGTAGCGCCGCCGCGTTCGCCGACACCTCCCGTGATGGCGCCGTCCGTCGCTCCACAACCCGCGTCGCCCGGCTTCTCCCGTTCGCAGACGCCACTGAACGTGCCGGTGCCGACCGCGCCTCCGGTAACCAGAGCGGCCGCCCCCACGCCGACTCCCCCAGCGCGAACCGTTGCCCCGCCGCCTCCTCCGCTGCCTCCTCGTACGCCGACGCAGGGCGCCGGGGCAGCGGCCGGTGCGGGTGCTGGCACCTCGCGCCCGACGCCGGCAATGGGAGCCCCTGCGGCGCGAGTCCCGAGCGTGCCATCGATGCCGCCAATTCCGGCCGCGCCCTCGCGGTCCGGGGGAGCCGCGTCGGGCAGTCAGCCAGTGCAGGGAAATCTGGCTGGTGGGGCGCCCCCTCCAGCGTCGCGGCCCTTCGTCCCCGCGTCCGCGGCGACGGTTCCCACCGCGCCGCTGGGCGTTCCTGCCCAACGTCCGCCGCAGCCGGCTGGCGGAACCCCTCCAGCGAGTGGGGCGCCTCGCGCGACGAATCCTGCGGGCGCCCCGGCGTCATCACGTCCGCCATTCGTTCCGCCATCGGCGCCCCCGGCGGGCGCTGCGTCAGGACGCGCGGGCCCGAGCGTTGGACCGGCAAAGGGGGGCTCGCCGTCCCCGCTGAGGCCCACCGTGTCCAATGCACCACCGATCGCGCCGACCGCGACGAAGACGGCGGACATGCCGGCATTCCCGCAGCGGCCTGCGTCGGCGCCAGGGGCAGTCGGCGCTCCCGCCAGCGCGGCACCGAAGCCTCCGGCGATGGGAGCGGTGCCTGCACCGGGCGGGGCTCCAACGCCGGCTCGGCGTGCGCCGATCAATCCATTCCTTGCGAACGACCCGAACCAGAAAGCCAAGCGGTTGGCGCGGGCGCTCGTCTCGGACATGGTCGCCTACCAGCCGCAGAAGCGGGAAGAGGCGATGCGCAACGGCACGCTCAAGCAGATTTTCCGCGAGGAGATCAAAAAGAGCTACGAGGAATATCTCGACCAGGTGGGGAAGGAGTTCGCCGAAGGCACGACGCATTTTCAGGATGCGCTGAACGAGATCCTCGCGGGCGGGCAGAAGATGTTCTAGCGCCGGCGACGCGTCGCGCGCGCGTTGGCGCTCCACTATACTCCACTACGACACGGCGCCACGCGAATAGATGCGGCGACGGCGCCAATGGATGGAATCCGAGCGAGCCGCTCCCCTGGGGATGCGGCTCGCGTCATACCGGGAGACGCGAGCATGGCCGACACAGAGCGTGGGGGAACGCTGCGAGAGATCGCGGAGCGTCTCGACGAGCTGAGGAGGTATCTTTGACCTGGACGGCAAGCGCGCCGCGTTGAGCCAGATCGAGCAGCAGATGGGTGCTGCGGACTTCTGGACCAACCAGGAACGGGCGCAGGATCTCCTGCAGCAGGTCAAGGCACACCGGGGATGGCTCGATCCCTTCGACAGGCTCACGGCGCGGGTGGCGTCCGCTCGCGAGATGGATGACCTGCTCGCCGTCGAGCACGATGGGGACATGAGCGCCGAGCTGGATCGCGAGGTCGCGGCACTCGAGGCGGAGCTCACGGACTTCCGGCTTCGCTCGCTTCTTCGCGGGGCTGACGATTTTCGTGATGCGCAGGTCGAGATCAGCGCAGGCGCGGGTGGCACCGAAGCGCAGGACTGGGCGGCGATGCTCGAGCGGATGTACATCCGGTGGGCCGAACGCCGTGGCTTCGAGGTCGAGGTGCTCGACCGCAGCGATGGAGAAGAAGCCGGCATCAAGGGCGCCGTGCTCGAGATCCGCGGCATGTATGCGTTCGGTTTTCTCCGACCCGAGAGCGGCGTTCACCGCCTCGTCCGGATCTCTCCGTTCGACTCGCAGTCGCGCCGCCATACCAGCTTCGCCTCGATCTTCGTGTACCCGGTTGTCAACGAGGAGATCAACATCGAGATCCGTCCCGAAGACCTGCGCATCGACGTTTATCGCGCGTCGGGCGCGGGCGGCCAGCACGTCAACAAGACGAGCTCCGCGGTGCGCATCACCCACCTTCCGAGCGGCATCGTGACCGCGTCGCAGGCCGAGCGATCGCAGTTCAAGAACAAGGCGACCGCGATGAAAATGCTGAAGAACAGGCTCTATCAGGCCGAGCAGGACAAGCTCGATGCGAAGAAGGCTGCGCTCGACGCCACGAAGTCGGACGTGTCCTTCGGCAGCCAGATCCGCAGCTACGTCTTCCAGCCGTACACGATGGTGAACGACCATCGCACCGAGTTGAAGATCACCGATGTCCAGAAGGTCATGGACGGGGGAATCGATCCCTTCATGGAGGCCTACCTGAAGCGGGACAGCGCGCCGGGAGAAAGCGCGTGACCGACGATCTCAACTTCGTCCTCCAGGCCAGGCGCGAAAAGCTCGCGGCACTGAGTCGCCATGGCGTGGAGCCATTTGCCTACGCCTACGACCGCAGCAACATGGCGGCGGACGCGACCGGATTGCTCGGGTCGGCGGAGGAGGGCCCCGTCGTGCGCATGGCCGGACGGCTCGTCGCATGGCGTGCCCACGGCAAGACGACGTTCGCGCACCTCGCTGACGCCAGCGGCCGCGTGCAGCTCTACCTCCGGCGCGATGTGCTCGGTGACGAGCGCTATGCACTGCTCGATCATTTCGATCTCGGTGACGTCATCGGTGTCGCCGGACCGCTGTTCCGCACCCGGACCGGTGAAGTGACGGTGCGGGTCGAGGACGTCACGATGCTCGCGAAGTCGCTCCGTCCCCTCCCATTCGGCAAGGAGGAGGTCGTCGATGGTGTCACGGTGCGGCATTCGGGATTTGCGGATCCCGAGCAGCGCTATCGCCAGCGCTACGCCGATCTCGCGGTGCATCCGGAGGTGCGCTCGCTGTTCGTCGCGCGCTCGCGGATGGTCACCGCGATCCGGACCTTCCTCGATGGTCGCGACTACGTCGAGGTGGAGACGCCGGTGCTCCAGCCGTTGTACGGCGGCGCGACGGCGCGCCCGTTCACGACGCACCACAACGCGCTCGACATGCCGCTGTATCTCCGCATCGCCGATGAGCTGTACCTGAAGCGGCTCATCGTCGGTGGATTCGAGCGCGTCTACGAGATCGGCCACGACTTCCGCAACGAAGGGATCGACCGGACGCACAATCCGGAGTTCACGATGCTGGAATTCTACGAGGCGTACGCGGATTACCAGCACATGATGTCAATCGTTGAACTGTTGATCGAGCGTTCTGCCGATGCCCTTCGAGGCATTCAGGGCGTGGGGGATCGCGTTCCGGAGCTTCGGCCGCCATTTCCGCGGGTGGAGTGGGTACCCGAGCTCGTTCGCGCCGTCGGCTCCGACCCACGCCAGATGAGTGACGCCGGCCTGCGGAACACCGCGATTCGGGTCGGGGTGCAACATATTGACGGCCTCAGCCGTCCCAAATTGATGGACGAGCTCTTTCAGGCACTGGTAGAGTCCCGCCTCCAGAGCCCGACGTTCGTCGTGGACTATCCGGTGGAGCTGTCGCCACTGGCGAAGCCAAAGCGGGGGGACCCGACCCTCACCGAGCGGTTCGAGCTGTTCGCCGGAGGTCGCGAGCTGGCCAATGCGTTCAGCGAGCTCAACGATCCGATCGACCAGCGTAGCCGGTTCGATGCGCAGGCGAGGCTCCGGGCGGCGGGCGACGACGAGGCATCGGGGGTGGACGAGGATTACCTCCGTGCGATGGAATACGGCATGCCACCCACGGGTGGGGTAGGGATCGGGATCGACCGGTTGTTCATGTACCTGACCGCCACCGCGTCGATTCGCGATGTGATTCTCTTTCCGGTGATGCGCGCAGAATGACGCGACTCGAGCTGGCAATTGCCTGGCGCTACATGCGGAGCCGCCGCGGCTCGCGACTGCTGTCGTTCATCAGCGTCATCGCGATCGCCGGTGTCATCGTGGGCGTCGGTGCGCTGATCGTCATCATGGCTGTGATGAACGGGCTCCAGCGGGACCTGCGCGACAAGATTCTCGTCGGCAGTCCCGACGTCCGCGTGCTGACGTGGTCGCGTGACATGACGATGCCGGAGTGGAGAACGACGCTCGACTCGATCCGGAACATCCCGGGGGTCGTCGCGGCAGCGCCCGTCGTCCTTACGCAGGCGCTCGTCACCCGCTCCGGCGGGCCGCCCGAGCCGGCGCAGATCGTCGGTATCCAGCCGGAGGCGCCGGGGGTTCCCGACATCACCACGATTCGGCAGCACGCGACACTCGGGGACTTCCGGTTCGCGAGCTCCGATGGTCTTGGCCGCGGCATCGTCATCGGGCGCCTGCTCGCGGACCGGCTGAACGTTTTTCCCGGAGACAAGGTGGCGCTCGTCGCGTCGGCGGCGACGAATGCCGTCACCGGGAGCATCGTCCCGCGCTTCGAGAGCTTCGAGGTCACTGGACTGTTCGACACGGGAATGTTCGAGTACGACGACAAGTATGCGTACGTCTCGATCGCCGCCGCGCAGATCCTCGCGGGGATCGGCGACGCGGTGACAGGCGTGGAGATCCGGACGCCTGACCGCAGCGACGCACCGGAGGTCGCAAAGCGTGTCGACAACGTCTTCGGATCCTTCAATGTCCGGGTCATCGACTCCGAGCAGCAGAATGCGTCGCTGTTCAAGGCCCTGAAGCTCGAGAAGCTCGCGATGAGCGTCATCCTGCTGCTCATCGTCATCGTCGCCGCGTTCAACATCGTCAGCACGCTGACGATGGTCGTCACCGACAAGACGCGCGAGATCGGAATCCTCCGCGCGATGGGCATGCGCGCCACGGCGATCCGCACGATCTTCCTCGTGCAGGGGCTGGTGATCGGCGCCGTGGGTACGGCGATCGGCGCGACAATCGGCCTCATCGCCTCGTTCGGGCTGGGGACTTACAAGTGGATCGCGCTGGAACCGCAGGTATATTTCATCGACCACCTGCCGGCCGCCACCGAGCCCGTGGACGTGGCGTTGATCGTCGTCGCGAGCCTCGCCATCGCCGGGCTGGCGACGCTGTACCCAGCGGTGCAGGCATCCCGGCTGCTTCCGATCGAGGCGATCCGACACGAATGACAGTCGTCGAGGCGCATGACCTGGTGAAGTCCTACCGTGGGGGCGACAAGAGCCTCATCACGGTGCTGGACGGCGTGAACCTGTCGGTCGCACGCGGCGAGATGGTCGCGATCATCGGGTCGAGCGGTGCAGGGAAGAGCACGCTGCTGCACATGCTCGGCGCGCTCGATCGCCCCACCAAGGGGTACGTCGTTCTGAAGGGTGTCGCGGTGCACGGTCTTCCCGATGATGAGCTCGCGGCGCTACGCAACAAGCACGTCGGGTTCGTGTTCCAGTTTCACCACCTGCTGCGGGAGTTCTCTGCGCTCGAGAACGTGATGATGCCGCTGCGCATCGCGCGCTGGGATGTGCGCACCGCGCGGAGCCGTGCCGAGGAGCTGCTCGCGCGCGTGGGGCTCAGCGGCCGGATGCACCACCGCCCGTCGGAGCTGTCGGGGGGTGAGCAACAGCGCACCGCTGTTGCGCGCGCGCTCGCGATCGACCCGGCGATCGTCCTCGCGGACGAGCCGTCGGGAAATCTCGACAAGATGAACAGCGAACTTCTCCACGACCTGTTCGCCGAGTTGGCGAAGGATCTCGAGATCGCGATGGTCGTGGTGACGCACAACCGATCCCTTGCCGCGCGCGCGCACCGCGTGCTGCTGCTGGAGTCGGGGCGGTTGAAGGATACCGATGTCCACGAGGTTGTTGCCTAGATGATGTGCGATGTCTGCAAGGAGCGGGAACACGTCGTGAAGCTGTCGAAGGTGGACGGCGACACGCACACGTACGTGCATCTCTGCGAGAAATGCGCGGCGGAGCGTGGGGTCGAGGTGACGGCGGCGAGCCACCCCCTCGGCGACCTGCTGCACGCCGTGCAGCAGCAAATGATCGCCGCGCCGGGCGAGGCGGGGCGGTGCACGTTCTGCTCGGCAACGCTGAAGGACTTCCGGTCGACCGGACGCCTCGGGTGCGCCCGGTGCTACGTGGCGTTCGAGTCGAGCCTGCGCGACCTGCTTCGGCGGGTGCACGGCAACTCGCGCCACGCCGGACGGCGGTACGAACCGCCCGAGGCAGGGATGCCCGAGCAGCTCACCATCCTTGGCGAGCTGCGGCAGCAGCTGCGCCGGGCGGTCGAAGCCGAGCAGTTCGAGGAAGCGGCCCAGCTGCGCGACCGCATCCGGGTGCTCGAATGAGCCTCGACCTCTCGATGCTGCCGGATGGAGGCGTCAGCTGGCTCGATGCCTCGGGAGAGAATGCCGACATCGTCCTCTCGACGCGGATCCGGCTGGCGCGGAACCTGGAGGGATTCGCTTTCACGAGTCGCGCGCGGGACGGGGAGCGCCTGCGGGTGCTCTCGCAGCTGCGAGAGGCGACCGGGGCGGTGCCCGCCATGGCGAACAGCGTCCTCGTGCGGGTGGACGAGCTCTCGCTGGATGACCGGCTCCTCCTCCATGAACGCCACCTCGTAAGCAAGGAGCTCGCGGGGCTGGACCCCCAGCATCCGGTGCGGACCGGAGCCGCCGTGTTTCTTAGTGGCGACGTAGGCGTCATGGTAAATGAAGAGGACCATCTCCGGATCCAGGCGCTGCAATCAGGCTTCGAGCTGAGCGAGGCCTACGCGGCGGCTGAGAGACTGGATCGGGAGATCGGTCGACAGCTGCCGTTCGCGTTTCACTCCGAGTTCGGTTACCTGACGGCCTGCCCGACGAATACCGGAACCGGAATGCGCGCCTCGGTGTTGATCCACTTGCCGGGGCTCGTGCTGACGAAGGAGATCGGCAAGGTGCTGGCGGGCCTGCAGCAAATGGGGCTGACGTACCGAGGACTGTACGGTGAGGGGAGCGAGGTCGTGGGGAACTTCTTCCAGATCTCGAACCAGACGACACTGGGACGGTCCGAGGAGGAATTGCTGGATCACTTGGTGCGTGTCGTGCGTCATGTGATCGAGCGCGAGGAAGAAGCTCGGCGGGTCTTGCTCCGCGATGCGGGCTATATTATCGAGGACAAGCTCTGGCGAGCGTACGGGACCCTTCGATACGCACGAAGCCTCACGTTCGACGAGGCGATGAATTACCTCAGCGGTGTTCGGCTGGCAGTCGGGCTGAAACTGATGTCCGGTCTCAGTGTATATACTCTCAACAAGCTCCTGATCTTTTCGCAGTCGGCGCACCTCGCTCAGGCGGAAGGGCGCTCTCTGACGGAAAGCGATGCGAACCTAGCCCGTGCGCGGTATGTACGGCAGGCGCTCGCCACTGAATCCGGCATGAACGGGTAGCCGGGCAACCCCCGGCATTGAGGGTAGCATGAACGGTTATAACTTCACGGAGCGCGTCCGAAAAGTCCTCGCCATGGCTCGCGAGGAAGCGGCGCGTCTTCACCACGAATACGTCGGCACGGAGCATATCCTGCTCGGGCTCATTCGTGAGGGTGAGGGCGTCGCGGCGGCCGTGCTCCAGAGTCTCAGTGTGGATCTCGAAGAGATTCAGCAGAAGATCGAGGAGACGGTCAAGAAGGGGAAAGCGCAGCAGGGCTCCGGCCCCGACCTTCCCTATACCTCGCGCGCAAAGAAAGTCCTCGAGCTCGCGATGAGCGAAGCCCGGGAGCTCAACCACAGCTACGTCGGCACGGAGCACCTCCTGCTTGGCCTCCTCCGCGAGGAGAAGGGCATCGCGGCGCAGGTCCTCACCGACGCGCATGTCAACCTCGACGCGGCCCGCACGGAGACGCTGCGTCTCCTCGGCACCGATGTCGGTGGCCAGAATGCGGCGACCAACCAGCAGCAGGGCAGCGGCGGCGCTCCGCAGGCCTCGGCGCCGAAGGGTGAGAAGAAGTCCAAGACCCCCGCCCTCGATCACTTCTGCCGCGACCTGACGCAGCTCGCCGCTGAAGGCCAGCTCGATCCGACCATCGGGCGAGCGAAGGAGATCGAGCGCGTCATGGAGGTCCTGACCCGCCGGAAGAAGAACAACCCGGTCCTCATTGGCGAACCCGGCGTCGGCAAGACGGCCATCGTCGAGGGGCTCGCGCAGCTCATCGCCACCGGCGAGTGCCCCGAGTCGCTTCGCGACCACCGCGTGCTCTCGCTCGACATGGCGGCGGTGATCGCCGGGACGAAGTATCGCGGTCAGTTCGAGGAGCGCCTCAAGGCGGTCATGAACGAGATCGCGCAGAACAAGAACATCATCCTCTTCATCGACGAGCTGCACACGCTCGTTGGTGCCGGTGCCGCGGAAGGCGCAATAGACGCCAGCAACATGCTGAAGCCCGCGCTCGCGCGCGGCGAGCTCCAGTGCGTTGGCGCTTCGACGCTGAACGAGTACCGCAAGTACATCGAGAAGGATGGTGCGCTCGAGCGTCGCTTCCAGACGGTCATCGTCGAGCCGCCTTCGATCGATGAGACGGTCCAGATCCTCAAGGGCCTCCGGAAGAAGTACGAGGACCATCACCGCGTCACGATCCCCGACACGACGCTGGTCGCCGCCTCGAAGCTTTCCGAGCGCTACATCACCGACCGGTTCCTTCCGGACAAGGCGATCGATGTGATCGACGAGGCGGGCGCACGCGCACGCCTGGCCGCACAGGTTCCGCCGCCGGAAGTCGCCGCGCTGAAGGGCCGTCTCGAGGAGATCAACGTCGAGAAGGAAACCGCTGTTCGCGACCAGAACTTCGAGAAGGCCGCCTCCCTGCGCGATCGGGAGCGTGAGGTTCAGACGGAGATCCGGAAGCAGCAGGAAGAGTGGGAGAAGCGGCGTCAGTCGCATCGACCCGCGCTCGGTGAGGAAGAGATCGCCTTCATCGTCAGCCGCTGGACGGGCATTCCGGTGACGCGACTGCAGGAAGCGGAGACGGCACGCCTCCTCCGGATGGAAGAGGAACTGCACGCGTCGGTCGTGGCGCAGGACGAGGCGATCAAGGCCCTGTCCCGCTCGATTCGTCGCAGCCGCGCGGGCCTCAAGGATCCGAACCGCCCTATCGGTTCGTTCATCTTCTCCGGCCCCACGGGCGTCGGAAAGACCGAAGTGGCGCGGGCGCTGGCGACGTTCCTGTTCGCCGACCCCTCGGCCCTGATCCGCGTGGACATGAGCGAGTACATGGAGAAGTTCTCCGTGTCCCGGCTCATCGGTGCCCCTCCGGGCTATGTCGGCTACGAGGATTCCGGGACCCTGACGAAGGCCGTCCGGCGCAAGCCGTACAGCGTCGTGCTCCTCGACGAGATCGAGAAGGCGCACCCTGATGTGTTCAACATCCTGCTGCAGGTGCTGGATGAAGGACACCTCACCGATAACTACGGCCGGGTCATCGACTTCAAGAACACGGTCGTGATCATGACGTCGAACGTCGGCGCCCGCGACATCACGAAGGGGAAAGGGCTCGGTTTTGCCGCCCCCGACCAGCGCGCGAACTTCGAGCGGATTTCCGAGAAGGTGAAAGAGGAGATGCAGCACGTCTTCAACCCGGAGTTCCTCAACCGGCTCGACGACGTCATCGTCTTCCACCCGCTCAGCCGAGAGCACATTTCCCAGATCGTCGGGATCCTGCTCAAGGACGTGCAGAAGCGTCTCGTCGAGGAGGAGCTGACCCTGAAGCTCACCCAGGGCGGCTCGGACTTCCTCGTCAAGCACGGGTACGACGAGCACTTCGGCGCACGCCCGCTGAAGAGGGCGATCCAGCGGTTCATCGAGGATCCGCTCTCGGAGAAGATTCTCCTCGGGGAATTCTCGAAGGGCGACGAGATCGAAGTCGACCTGGCGGCGGACGGCGAGAAGCTGGAGTTCCGCGTCCTGACGAGCACGCCGCAGGCCTGACCCACCTCACCCCAGGTGGTTGAAACGCCCGGTCGGTCCCCATGGACCCGACCGGGCGTTTCGCGTGTATATTGTCACCGATATGCTCAAACCGGTTCTGCTCGCTCTCGTCGCCCTCGGCGCCGTCGTCCCGTCCGTTGCGGCGCAACAGACGGCGTGCTCCGTTCCTGACTCCATCGCCGTCCGCGGCAATACGCGGATCAGTGCGGTAACCATTCGCACGGACGCCGGGCTCAGCAGCGGCATGCAGCTCGATGTGACGGAGACCCAGCGCGCGATCAAGGCGGTGTTCGCGGGCGGCAACTTCGACTCCGTGCGGCTGCTCTGCGAGCGCTCGGCGAGCGACAAGGACGTGGTCGTCATCGAGGTGCACGAGCGGCCGGTCCTCACCGGGATCGAGGTCACGGGGGCCAAGGCTGTCTCGGAGCGCACCGTCAAGGACAAGGTGACGCTGATCATCGGCCGGCCGCTCGATGCCGCCGAAGTCGCCAGGGTCACGACGGAGGTCGACTCCGTTTACGCCGACCGCGGCTACTATCTCGCCAAGATCCGCCCCGAGACCACCCTCGTCGGCGGGAATGCGACGCTCACGTTCAACATCGACGAGGGCCGACGCCTTGCGGTCTCCGGCGTCCGCGTGGCGGGTAACGTCACGGCCTCCGACAAGAAGATCGTCAACGCGATGAAGACGAAGCCGGAAGGCTTCCTCTGGTTCCGGAAGGGCGAGTTCGACGAGGATGTGTTCGCGACGGATCTCGCCGAGACGCTGCCGAAGTATTTCTCCCACCGGGGATACATCGATTTCGCGGTGACGTCGGATACCCTGATCGTGGACGCCGAGCGCGGGAAGGCAGAAGTTCGCCTCGAGGTCACCGAGGGGCCGCAGTACAAGGTTGGCACGTTCGAGGTCGTGGGGAACCGGCAGTTCACGACGCAAGAGCTTTCACAATTCTATCCGTTCACCGACGAGCCACAGCCGCTGACCCAACGGGTCACGTCGCTCATCAGGCGCGACCGCGTTCCAAAGGGCGTGTTCGATGAAGCCCGCTGGGACGCCGCGACTCAGAGCGTCCAGACTGCGTACTACAACGAGGGATACATCTCGGTCTCCGTTCGTCCGATCGTCGAGCGGGTCATGGTGGGTCCCGACTCGGTGCCGACGGCGAACCTGCGTTGGGAGATCCGGGAAGGTCCTGTGTCCGTCGTCAACCGCATCGACATCACGGGCAACGACTACACGACGGAAGCGTGCATCAGGGACCAGCTGATCATCTATCCGGGCTCGGTGTTCAACCGCGACCGCCTCGTCCAGAGCTATCAGCGGATCGCGAACCTGGGCTTCTTCGAGACGCCGCTTCCCAATCCGGAAGTGAATCCCGCGGGGCCCGATGGCGATGTGAACATCTCGTTCGCCGTGACGGAGAAGAAGACCGGCAACATCAACTTCGGCGCGTCAGTGGGGCAGGGAGCCGGCGTTGGCGGGTTCATCGGCCTCGACCAGCCGAACCTGTTCGGCCAGTGCAAGCGCGGCTCGCTGCAGTGGCAGTTCGGCGCGCTGATCAACGACTTCAACCTGAGCTATACGGATCCGGCCATCAAGCGGTCGAACGTTTCGGGAAAGGTCGACGCGTACCACACGCGCTCGCGCTACGTCATCGAGGAATTCGGACGCCAGACGCGGACGGGTGGATCACTCCGCGCCGGATTCCCGCTGCGGAACTCCGTGAATTCGCGGGTGTTCGTGTCGTACGGCCTGGAGGCGGTGAAGTACGGCAATGACCAGGGCTCGCTCCTCAGCACCCTGCGCAGCCAGTGCGACAATTGCTTCCGGTCCACGCTCGGCACGACGGTCACGCGTGACACGCGGCTCGGGATGCCGTTCGCCACGGCAGGAAGCCTCCAGACGATCGACGCGCAGTTCAACGGCGGTCCGCTCGGCGGCAAGGCGCAGTTCCAGCGCTATACGACGGAGCTTCGCTCGTACGCGCCGCTCGGCAGCTTCGGCGCCGGCAAGATCGGGGCGAACCCGATCGAATTCGTCGTCGGGCTGACGTTCCGTGCGGGCACGGTGTTCGGCAATACGGGACCCTTCTTCCCCGCCCAGGAGTTCGCGCTCGGAGGAACACAGCAGGGCGAGATGCTTCGCGGTTACGACGAGTTCACGATCACCCCGCGGGGGTTCGTGCCGTCCGGGAGCATCAACCAGGCGCAGCGCTCGTCGTTCGGCCGGTCGTTCCTTACGACGACGGCCGAAGTCGGCATGCGCGTGTCGCAGGGCTTCTACGTCAATGCATTCTACGACGCGGGCAACGTGTGGGATCACCCGCGCGAGATAGACCCGACGCGCCTCTTCCGCGGAGCGGGAGTCGGCGTGGCACTCATCACTCCGCTCGGGCCACTCGGGCTCGACTGGGCATACGGTTTCGACCGCCTCAACTCACAAGGGCGGCGGGACCCGAAGTGGAAGCTGCACTTCAAACTCGGACAGCTGTTCTAACAGGAGCGAACATGCACATGTCTCTTCGCGCGGCAGGTTTCGCGCTCGCGTTCACGATGCTCGCGGCATCCACGGCAGTCGCGCAGGGGCCGGCGAAGTTCGGCTACATCAATTCGCAGCTCGTGCTGCAGCAGGCGCCGGGCCGTGCCAGTCTCGAGGCGCAGCTCAAGACGCAGACGGATGGCTTCCAGAAGCGTCTCGGCGTGATGCAGGACTCGATGGAGGCGATGATCGCATCCTACCAGAAGGATCAAGCGGCGCTCGCGCCGGCCGTCCGGACCCAGCGCGAGGATGCGATCAAGAAGAAGCAGACCGCCTTCGCAACAGAAGCCGAGGGGCTCAACCAGAAGTTCGCCGAGGCGCGTGAGAACATCTCGCGACCGCTGATGGAAATGTTCAACCGGGTCCTGAACGAGCTCCGCGCCGAGGAAGGGTACGCCTTCATCTTCGATGTCGGCTCCGAGGCGCAGGTCATCGTTGCGGCGGACAAGAACCTCGACCTCACGGAAAAGGTCATCGCCCGTATGCGCATCGCAGCGTCGGCGAAGCCGGCTGCGGCAACGCCAGCCAGGCCTGCGGGCGGACCTGTGCAGGCCCCCACCGGGGTGAAGCCACCGCCGGCGCGGTGAACGAGTCCGACCAACGGCAGGAGCCCACCGGCGGTGAGGGAGTTCGCTCCCTCACCGCCGACGCCATCGCGCACCTCGTGCGCGGGACCGTTCGCGGTGATGGTGCCGCTGTCGTGACCGGGATCGCGCCTCTCGAGCGCGCGGGACCACAAGACCTCAGTTTCCTTGCGAGCGCGCGATACGCCGATGATTTCGGTGCCTCGCGGGCGGGTGTCATCCTCGTGCCGCCGGATCTCGCGGATACCGCCGGGTCAGTCCGGGCGCGCGTCATCGTGGAGCGCCCACACGATGCGCTCGCAACGCTCATCCCGCACCTCTACGCGTCGACGCTGCCGCGTGCATCGGGAATCCATCCGACCGCGACGATCGGCCGCGGCGTGCAGCTCGGCGCCGATGTCACCCTTGGCGCGAACGTTGTCGTCGGCGCGGGCGCAACCATCGCCGACCGGGTCGTCATCGAAGCCAACACGGTTGTCGGCGACGGCGTGCGCATCGATGCGGACAGCGTTCTCTGGCCAGGCGTGGTGCTGTACCGCGGCACCGAGCTCGGGAAGCGGGTCCTCGTGCACGCTGGCGTCCGACTCGGGTCGGATGGCTTCGGCTATGTCTATCGAAACGGGGCCCAGGAAAGGATCCCGCATGTCGGCCGCTGCCGGATCGAAGACGATGTCGAGATCGGCGCGAACACGACGATCGACCGCGGCAGCATTGATGACACTGTGATCGGTGCAGGGACCAAGATCGACAACCTCGTCCACATCGGCCACAACGTGCGGATCGGGCGAGCGTGCCTCATCATGGCACAGGTGGGGATTTCCGGATCGGCGCGCATCGGCGACGGGTGCATCATCGCCGGGCAGGCCGGTCTCGGCGGGCACATCAACATCGGGAATGGCGCCCGCATCGGCGGCCAGTCGGGCGTCTTTGGCGATGTACCGGCGGGCGAGACGTGGTCCGGCTATCCCGCGCGCCCGCACCGCGAATCACTCCGGGCGACCGCGGCGCTGTTCAAGCTGTCGGGGATGCTCAAGCGCATCGAGCGCGCGCTGGGCGCAGCCGAATGAGCGATCGTCGGCAAACGATAGCCCGAGCTGTTTCGGTCGAGGGTGTCGGGCTTCACCTCGGACACCCGTGCCGGCTCACCTTCCGGTCCGCGGCCAGTGGCCACGGGATCGTCTTTCGGCGCCATGACCTTCCGGGCCAGCCGCTCATTCCGGCGACCGTGGACCGGGCGGTGCAAAGCGAGCGGCGTACCCAGCTGGGCAGCGGCGCATCGGGGCTGCACACCGTCGAGCATGTGCTGGCGGCAGTCGCCGGTGCGGAAATCGACGACCTGCTCATCGAGCTCGACGCGCCGGAACCGCCCATCCTCGACGGGAGCGCCCGACCGTTTCTCGAGGCGCTGCGGGACGCGGGCATCGTGGAGCATTCCGGACGCGTGCGCTACCTTCATCTGCGCGAGTCGGTACGCGTCATCGATGGCGAGTCCGTGTACGAGGCCTTTCCGTGCAATGAGCTGCGGGTGGACGTAACGATCGATTTCCCGCATCCGCTGATCGGGCGGCAACGCGGAGAATTCACGGTCACCCCGGCATCGTTCGCGGCGGAGCTCGCGGGTGCACGAACGTTCGGGTTCGTGCGCGAAGTCGAGGCGCTGCGCGCGAAGGGACTGATTCGGGGTGCATCGACCGACAACGCGGTCGTGCTGGATGAAGCGGCGGTCGTCGGGACGGAGCTGCGGTGGCCTGACGAGTTCGTGCGCCACAAGGCGATGGATTGTGTTGGCGACCTGGCGCTTGCAGGCGCACGTGTCAGGGCGCGGATCGTTGCGCTGAAGCCAAGCCACCGGGGGACCGTGACCCTGGTGCGCGAGATGACCAAGGTCGCGGTCAAGGAGACCACCGTGCTCGGGATCGAAGAGATCATGAAGGTGTTGCCGCACCGGTATCCGTTCCTCCTCGTGGATCGCATCCTCGAGATCGAGCCGGGGGTGCGCATCGTCGGGATGAAGAACGTCACCATCAACGAGCCGTTCTTCCAGGGCCATTTCCCGGGGCATCCGATCATGCCCGGGGTGTTGATCATCGAAGCCATGGCGCAGGTGGGGGGCATGCTCCTCATGGGCGCGGTCGAGGAGCCCGAGAGCAAGGTCGTGTACTTCATGTCGCTCGACAACGTGAAGTTCCGGCGTCCCGTGAAGCCCGGTGACCAGCTGCGCTTCGAGCTCGACATGACCCAGAGTCGTGGACGGATCTGCAAGATGCGCGGAGTCGCACGAGTGGACGGCGAAGTCGCGGCCGAGGCGGACATGGCGGCCATGGTACGGGATCGATGACCTTGATCCATCCGACGGCGTTGATCTCGCCGGACGCGATCATGGGCGCCGGCGTCCAGGTCGGCGCCTTTGCGATCATCGGCGAGGGGTGCGAGCTCGGCCCCGGCGTCGTCATTGCGCCGCGGGCAACGCTCGAGCGCAATGTGAAGCTCGCCGCGAATGTGAAAATAGGGAGCGGCAGCATCATCGGTGGCGACCCGCAGGACCTCAAGTACCGGGGCGAGCCGACGACGGTGGAGATCGGCGAGAACACGAGCGTCCGCGAATACAGCACCGTGAATCGCGGCACCACGCATTCGATGAAGACGGTCATCGGCAAGAACAGCTTCCTGATGTCGTACGTGCACGTCGCCCACGACGGCCAGGTTGGGGACGGTGTGATCCTCGCAAACGGAACGCAGCTCGCAGGGCACGTCACGGTCGAGGACAAGGCGATCATCTCGGGCTTGTCCGCGGTGCACCAGTTCGTGCGTATCGGAAAGTTCAGCTTCATCGGCGGATGCTCGCGGGTCGCCAAGGACATCCCGCCCTTCCTCAAGGCGGTCGGCAATCCGTTGCGCCTGTATGGCCTCAACACCGTCGGTCTCGAGCGCAATGGCATCCCCGAGCCCGTGCGGCGAGAGTTGAAGCGGGCGTACAGGCTGTTCTTCCGGTCGGAGCTCAACGTGTCGCAGGCGCGCGAACGCGCGACGGAGGAGCTGGAGCAGTTTCCCGAGGTGCAGGAGTTCCTCCAGTTCTTCGGTGAGAGTCAGCGCGGAGTCGGATTCTGACCGGCCCGGTGCGCATCGGCGTCATCGGCGCGGGGAGCCTCGGATTTCATCACGTCCGAATCCTCCGCTCCGTGGAGGGCGTGGCGCTCGCCGGCTTTCACGAGGACCGTGAGGCGCGCGCCGAGGAAGTTTCGAAGGAGCTCGGGGTCCGCACGTATCCCACGGTCGATGCGCTGCTGGATGATGTCGATGCGGTGACGGTCGCGGTGCCGACGCCCGCCCATCACGCCGTCGCAAGTGCCGCGCTTCGCCGTGGCAAGCACGTGCTCATCGAGAAGCCGCTGGCGACGACGCTCGAGGAAGCCGATGCCCTTCTTGCGCTCGCGCGAGAGAACGGGGCGATCATCCAGACCGGACATGTCGAGCGCTTCAATCGCGCCATGCGTGCGGCGATGCCGTATGTCGAGGCCCCGCGATTCATCCAGAGCGACCGCCTGGCCCCGTTCAACCCGCGCGGGTCGGACGTCGCGGTGGTGCTCGACCTCATGATCCATGACCTCGACCTCGTGCGGACGCTGGTCGGGTCGCACGTGAACGACGTCGCTGCCGTCGGCATCCCGGTCCTGACACCCTTCGTGGACATCGCGAACGCGCGGCTCACGTTCTCGTCCGGCGCCGTCGCAAACATCACGGCGAGTCGGGTGTCGCGAGATCGCATGCGGAAGATCCGGATCTTCCAGAAGAGCGGATATCTCTCGCTCGACCTCGCGGCGGGGAACGGGGAGTTTTATCGGATGCGCGGGGACCTGGATCTCGCGGCCCTCGCCAAGGCGCCGCTCGAGCTCGACGCGTTCGTCGAGCGAGTCGCGCTCGAAGCGCCCGAGGGCGAGCCGCTCCGTCTCGAGTTCGAGAGCTTCGCGGCTGCCCTGCGCGGCGAAGCACCGGTCGTCGTGTCGGGAGAAGACGGTCGTGAGGCGCTGGCGGTTGCGCTTCGGATCGTGCGCGAGATCGAGCGCGGCGCGGTTGCCCTCAGCGGCGGTGGTGCGGCGCGGCCCCGTGGCTGAGGTGTTGATGATCGCCGGCGAGACGTCCGGCGATCTGCACGCGGCCGCGGTGGCCGCGGAGCTCCGGCGCCTGCGTCCGACGCTTCGCGTCAGCGGGATCGGTGGAGAGCGAATGCAGCAGGCAGGCGTGACGCTGATCGAGCATAGCGACCGGCTTGCGGTGATGGGGTTCGTCGAAGTCCTTCGACATGTGCCGAAACACTACGCGCTGCTCCGATCGCTGCGCGAGCGGCTGCGCAGCGGCACGGTCGCCGCGATCATGCTCGTGGACTATCCCGGCTTCAACATGAAAGTGGCGAAGGCGGCGAGCGAGGCCGGTGTGCCCGTGCTGTACTACATCACGCCTCAGGTATGGGCGTGGGGAGCCGGGCGGCTCCCGACGATCGCGAAGACGGTGACCAAGGCCGCCGTCATCCTTCCATTCGAGGAAGCATTGCTGCGCGAGCACGGGATCGACGCGACGTTCGTCGGGCATCCGCTGCTCGACCGCGCGGTGGCGCTGCCATCGAGGGATGAAGCGCGAACGGCACTCGGCCTTCGACTCGACGCGCCGGTGCTCGCGCTGTTCCCCGGCAGCCGGGCCCAGGAGATCGCCAAGCACCTCGACCTCTTCGTCGAGGTCGGCGCCGAAATGAAGCGGCGACGCCCGAAGCTCCAGGTGATCGTCAGCGCTGCTCCCGGGATCGAGCTCGATCGCGCGCGCTGTCCGTTCCCGGTCGTGCGCAGCGCGTCGTTTCCTGTCCTTCGCGCGGCCGACGCCGCAATGTGCAAGAGTGGAACGACGACCCTCGAAGCCGCCGTCGCTGGCTGTCCGCTGGTCGTCGCGTACCGGACGAGTCGATGGACGTACGCCATCGCGCGGCGTGTCGTGCGCATTCCGCACATTGGCCTCGTCAACGTCGTCGCGGGGCGGGAGGTCGCAAAGGAATTCGTTCAGGATGCGCTCCGCCCGGACGCCGTCGCAGACGCGCTGGTGCCGCTGCTCGACCCCGATTCTCCCGCGCGTGCGCAGTCGCTCGCCGGGCTGGCGGATGTTCGGTCGCGCCTCGGAACTCCGGGCGCTGCCGCACGCGTCGCGCAGATGGCCTCCGACCTCGTCGCATGACGGATGCGAAGCGAGGCAAGCGCGACCGCGCACTCGCGCTGATCGTTCCACTCGGCGCAATCGTCGTGCGGTTGCTCGCCTGGACCTGGCGGGTCCGGGTGCTGAATCCCGAAGCTGTCTCAGGCCTCCGCGCCGCCAATGCGCCGTACGTGTTTGCATGCTGGCACGGCCAGATGCTGCCACTCCTCTGGGCGCATCGCGGTCAGGGGATTGCGATCCTCGTCAGCGAGCATCGCGATGGCGAGATCATCACACGGATCGCACGAACCATCGGCTTCAACGCGGTCCGTGGCTCGACGTCCCGGGGCGGAGGTCGAGCGTTGCTCGGGCTCGTCGCCGAGCTGCAGCGGGGAAGACCGGTCGCGGTGACCCCGGACGGCCCTCGCGGACCCGCCGGCACCTTTGCGCCTGGCGCACTGGTGGCAGCGCAGCGCGCGGGAGTTCCCGTGCTCACCGTCGGAGCACACGCCAGCGCGGCGTGGCATCTGAAGAGCTGGGACAGCTTCCTCATCCCGAAACCCTTTGCGAGGATCAACGTCGCCTACGGCGGGCCGGAACTCGTCGCCGGTGAGTCCCCGCGCGACGCTGCAGCGGAAGTGCCGAGGTTCCACGCCCTGCTCGAGCAGGCGCTGGAGCGGGCGCGTGGGTGAGCGAACAGCCGTCGAGCGCGTCTGGTTCGGATCGGGAGCGGCGAGCATGCTCGCGCGTGCGGCGCTCTATCCCATGGAGCGCGTCTACGGTGCGGTCGTCCATGCGCGAGGCGCGTTGTACGATCGCGGCGTACTCGAGTCTGCGGTGCCCGCGGTTCCAGTGCTCAGCATTGGCAACCTGACGGTCGGCGGGACGGGGAAAACACCGATTGCCGCCTGGGCGGCGGCGCAGTTGCTCGCCGGCGGCGGACACCCCGCCATCGTGCTGCGAGGCTACGGTGACGATGAGCCGCTCGTTCATGCGCGACTCCACCCCCACATCCCGGTCATTGTATCGGCCGACCGGGTCGCAGGCGTGCAGGCAGCGGGGCAGGGCGGCGCCGATGTCGCCGTCCTCGACGATGGCTTCCAGCATCGGCGCATTCGCCGCCACGCTGATTGGGTGCTCGTGAGCGCAGACCGCTGGGCGTCAGGTCGGTTGCGCCTGCTTCCAGCCGGTCCATGGCGAGAGCCACTCCGCGCCCTCGATCGCGCCACGGTTGCTGTCATCACGCGAAAGGCGGTCTCGAGGGAGCGCGCCGAGGAGGTGGGCCGCGATGTGTCCCGGACTGCGAGGCACATCCCGATCGCCATCGCGCATCTCGCCGCGGATGGTCTCCAGCGCGCCGAGGGGACGGAGCGTCGGACGCTGGATTCGCTGCGGGGTACCCGCGTCCGGCTCATCGCTGCCGTCGGGGATCCCGGCGCGCTCCGCGCCCAGATCGAGGCCGCGGGTGCTGTGGTCGATGCGCATTTCTTCCCGGACCACCATGCGTTCACGGACGCGGAGATCGCCTCGCTGGCGGGCGCGGCGCCCGACGGAACCGTGATGGTGTGTACACTCAAGGACGCGGTGAAGATCGCGCCGGGGTGGCCTCGCGCCGCCCCGGCCTTATGGTATGTTTCTCAGCGCGTAATCATCGAGGACGGCATGGATCAGTTGGCGGCATCGATCCGGACCGTCCTCAGGGCACGTTCCCTCGATCCTGCAGCGGCCGACGACCCTCGGCCTTCTCCCTGATTCTCCCATGGCCACCGACCTGCGCTTGCCAACGGACAAGATCGTTCGCCCCGACAAGGATCGTTTCCTCAACGAGGTGAATCCCTTCGAGGCGATGATGTCGCGCTTCGACCGCGCCGCGGAGCTGCTGGACCTCGAGCCGGGGGTGTACAAGATCCTCCGTCATCCCGAGAAGCAGATCATCGTCTCGGTCCCGGTCCAGCATGACAATGGCGATGTCGAGGTCTACACGGGGTATCGGGTTCTTTACAACACGTCCCGTGGTCCGGCGAAGGGCGGCATCCGGTTCGACCTGCAGGTCACGCTCGAGGAAGTGACCGCGCTCGCGGCGTGGATGACGTGGAAGTGCGCCGTCGTGAACATCCCGTTTGGCGGAGCCAAGGGCGGGGTGGTGTGCGATCCGCTCAAGATGAGCGTGTCGGAGCTCGAGCGGCTTACGCGCCGGTACACCGCAGGGATCATCCACACGCTCGGTCCGGACTCGGACGTGCCAGCACCGGACGTCAACACGAACGAGCGTGTGATGGCCTGGGTGATGGACACCTACTCGATGCACATGCGGCACACCGTCACCGCGGTCGTCACCGGCAAACCGGTGGAAATGGGTGGCTCGCTCGGCCGGCGCGAAGCGACGGGACGGGGGTGCGTCCTCGTCACGAAGGAGGCGCTGCGGCACCTCGGCATGGAAGTGAAGGGCACGACGATCGCCGTCCAGGGATTCGGGAACGTGGGATCGGTGGCCGCACAGCTGTTCGAGAAGGAAGGCTGCCGGATCGTCGCGGTCGGCGACCGATCGGGTGCGGTCTACAACAAGGCCGGCATCGTCGTCGATGATGCCATTGCGTACGTCAAGCAGCACAAGACGCTCGAGGGATACCCGGGCGGCGATCGCATCACGAACGATGAGCTCCTGCTGCTCGACGTGGACGTGCTCGTGCCCGCGGCGCTCGAGAACGTCATCACGAGCAAGAACGCGCCAAAGCTCCGTGCGAAGATCGTCTGCGAGGGAGCCAATGGGCCGACCACCGCCGCGGCGGACTCGATCCTCGAGGAGAAGGGCATTTTCGTGATTCCCGACATCCTCGCCAATGCGGGCGGCGTCACGGTGTCGTACTTCGAGTGGGTGCAGGATCGAGGCGGATACTTCTGGACGGAGGACGTCGTGAACGATCGCCTCCGCGAGATCATCACCCGGTCGTTCGGCGACGTGCTGACGCTCGCGAAACAGCACAAGGTCTCGATGCGCACGGCGGCCTACATGCTTGCCATCAGCCGCGTCTCGACGGTGCACAAGCTTCGGGGCATATATGCCTGACGCATGTCGCGGCGACGCAGCCGCGTGCGTGCGCGAGGCGTGAGGCGCCCTCCCCGCCATGCGCGAACCCGTCGCCGGTGGGCCTGACGGTCGCTGTCGTCGGCAAGCCGCGGCACGCCTCGCTCGCTGCCGCGATCGAGGACTACGAGACTCGCGCGGGCCGTTACTGGGCGCTCGAGATTCACGAGGTGAAGGAAGAATCCGCCCGTGGTGGCGTCAACGAAGCGGTCGTCACCCAGCGTGAAGGCGAGCGGCTCCGGGCGCGCATTCCCGCGGGGGCGCGGCTCGTCGCCTGCGCCATCGACGGGGCCCGGTATACCTCCGAGGAATTCGCGGCATGGCTCGGCCGCGAGCGCGATGCTGGACGCAGCCTGGCGTTCGCCATCGGTGGCGCATACGGGCTCTCCCGCGACGTCATCGGCGCGGCGGCATCCACGCTCTCGCTGGCACCATGGACTCTGCCGCACGAGCTCGCGCGCCTCGTACTCGCGGAACAGCTCTACCGGGCCGGATCGCTGCTCCGCGGAGAGCCGTACCACAAGTGACTCTCCATCGAGCCCTGGGACGCGGCCTTGCGGGTCTCACATGACGGACTGGTTCGAGGAGTGGTTCGGCGAGGAGTATCTCGCGCTGTATCCCCATCGCGATGAGCACGACGCGCAAGGGGTCGCAACGCTGATCGATGCGCGCGTTCGCATTCCTCCCGGCGCGCCGGCGCTCGATCTTGCCTGCGGTGCGGGGCGGCACTCGCG
>JANPKQ010000424.1:0-29607 GCA_031426115.1 Gemmatimonadaceae bacterium
GGCGACGCGGACGAAGCTCGCGACACTCGAGAAGGGGCAACTGATGGTGCGTCACCCGCATTTCACGCAACCGATCTTCGTACGCTTTCCGCGCCCGGCCATCATGAACGGCCGGGACGGCGCGGAGCGGTATCCCCAGGCCGAGGATCCATCGCTCGCCGAAGCCGTGTTGCGCTCCCTGCGGCGGCTGGACCCATCGCTGACGGTCGCATGGGTGGAGGATGTGGTGTCGCTGTACGAGGATGAGGAGGTCCTGCGCGCGCGCAACGCGACGATGCTGGCGAAGCCTTCCGATGTGCGTGGGTATTTCAAGGGCCAGTTCCGGTCGCGGATCCCGCACGGGAAGCCGGTTGCCCGTCCCGCTCCAGTGTCCATTCGGTCTGCCCCGACCGACGACCCCTACGGGTTCTAGTCGTGGCGCTTTCGGCACTCCGGATGCTGCGCGATGCGGCGCTGGTGGCGACGATCTGCGTCGGACGCGCCGCGGCGCAACCGATGCTCCTCGAGATCCGTCCGACACCCGGCGACACCCTGCATCTCCGGCTTGAGCAGATGGTGGAGATGAAGGCAACGACGCGCGTCGGCAGCCGCGATTCGACGATGACGATGTCCACGTCGATGGCGATCCTCGCGCGCGCCATCATCATGAGCGCAGACAGCGCAGCCGCCCGCGTCCTCGCGCTCACGGATTCCGTCAGCGTCGTCGGCGCGGCCGCCAAGGACGCCACCGGGGATCGCATCCGACAGGGCCTGCAGGGCTCGCGGGTCGAGATGCGCGTGTTGCCCGACGGGTCGTCGGAAATCGTGTCCGATCCGGGCACGCTGACGAACGAGCTCCGCTCACTCGTCGCACAGATGCCGGCGACGTTGCCGCGCACTCCCGTTTCGCTCGGCGAGCGCTGGTCGCGTGTCGTCACGGTCCCGATCGAGGCGCAGAAAGGAATTGCGACGAGCGCATCGCTCAAGACGACGTTCCGATTCGACTCGCTATCGCGGAACAAGGAGATCGCATACGTCTCGCTGCGTGGTGAGCTGTCCCGGACGGCGACCGATTCGGCAGGCGGCCCGCCGGGCGTGCAGATGACCGGCACGATCAAGGGCGCGATGACCATCGATCGGAAGCGCGGGTGGATGACGGATTCGCGCGCGGTCATCACGCTGAGCTCCGTCCTGCCACCGGCGGCCGGCAGCAAAGCGCATCCCATGCGGTTCCTCCTGACGATCACGCAGCGGATGCACGCTCTGGACAAGGAGTGAGGATGCTGGCTATCCTCAAGTGTACAGAAGAGTTAGCAAACCTGCCCCAGGGTCGGTCGTGCGGCTTCTCCATCTCTCGGACATACATCTCGGCTTTCGGCAGTATCAGCGGCTGACTCCGGCTGGCATCAACCAGCGCGAGTCGGACGTTGCTGCCGCATTCAAGCGCGCCATTGATCGCGCGATTGAGCTTCGTCCGGATGTGATCCTGATGGCGGGCGACATTTTTCACAACGTCCGCCCGACGAACCCCGCGATCCTTCACGGCTTTCATCAATTCGCCCGCCTCACGAAGGAGCTGCCCGACACGACGGTCGTGATGGTCGCCGGGAATCACGACACGCCCCGCGCCGCGGAAACGGGCTGCATCCTGCGCCTTTTTTCGCCCCTCGGCGTGCACGTCATCGATGCCGCTCCACAGCGCCTCCAGATCCCGGAGCGCAATCTCTCGATCCTCGCCGTGCCGGACCTCCCGGGTGCGCGGATCGAGTACACGCCCGACCCGGAAGCGCGATTCAACATTCTGTTGCTCCACGGCGAGGTCGAGGGAGTGATTCCGCGCGGCGCGGTGGAGGAGCGGGCGGCGATCGAGATTCCGCGTGAGGCGCTCGGTGTGCAGCGGTGGAGCTATGTGGCACTGGGCCATTATCACGTGTTCCGGGAGCTCGCTCCGAACGCCTTCTACTCCGGCTCCATCGAATACACGAGTGCCAACCCGTGGGGCGAGCTCGTCGAGGAGCGAAGCGCGGGGCTCCCGGGGAAGGGGATGATCGAGTACGACCTCGAGCGGCGCACCCACGCCTTCCACGCGTTGCCGGCATCGCGCCCGCTCGTGGATCTCCCGACGTTCTCGGCCCGCGGGTTGTCAGGGACCGACGTCGATGCGCGCATCGTTGAATGCATCGATGGCTGCGAGGGCGGCATCGACGACAAGATCGTTCGGCTCGTGATCCGCGACATTCCGCGACACATCGCGCGCGACCTGGACCATCACGCACTGCGCGGCTTCAAGCGGCGGACGCTGCATTTCCTCCTCGACACGCGCCGGCCCGAGATCATCCGCGTGCACGGCCACGGCGCGCCGGGACGGCGCCCGTCGCTGGCCGAGACGGTCCGGGAAAAGCTCCGTGGCCGGGTCATCGAGAGCGACATCGACCGCGAGGCGCTCGTCGCACTCGGCCTCCGGTATCTCGAGGAAGCCGAGGCAGCCACTCAGACCCAGCCGGATCCGCGCGAGGCGGCCGTTTGAGAATCGACCGGCTCCGGCTGCTGAACTTCCGTCAGCACGCCGACAGCGTGCTGACGTTCGACAGCGGAATCACCGGCATCATCGGCCCGAATGGAGCGGGGAAGACGACGATCCTCGAGGCCATCGCGTGGGCGCTGTATGGCAACTCCGCCGCCCGCGGAACGCGCGAGACCATCCGCTTCAACCGAGCGGGTGCACGCGCCCAGGTCCGGGTGGAGCTCGACTTCGAGCTCGGCGGGCACCGCTATCATATCGATCGTGGATTGACATCCGCCGAGGTGTATCTCGACGGCGCATCGGTCCCGATCGCGAACACGATTACGGGCGTCACCGAGCTCCTGCATCGCCGGCTCGGCATGACGCGCGCGGAATTCTTCAACACGTACTTCACGGGGCAGAAGGAGCTGAACGTGATGGCGGCGATGAAGCCGTCGGAACGCGCGCAGTTCCTGTCCCGGGTTCTCGGCTACGAGAAGCTGCGCACGGCGCAGGATCTCGTCCGCGAGCGGCGAAAGATGATCGTCGCGGAGATGCAGGGGCTTCGCAGTGGAATGCGCGATCCCGAAGCGGCGTCACGCGCGGTGGTCGAGTCCGAGACGCGCCTGGCGAATGCCCGGGCGCGAGCCGATGCCGCCGACCGGCGCCGCATCGAGAGCGAGACGAAGCTCATCGAGATCTCGCCCCGCTGGCAGCGTGCGCAGGAAGAACGGGATCGGCTCGGGGAGCTGCTGACCGAGCTTCGCGTCGCCGACAACGAGGGAACCGGGATCCTGCGCGAGCAGGAACGGCTGTCGCGCGACCTTGGCGAGCTGGCCGCGGCGCACGCCGAGCTCGAGAAGCTCGCCGTCGAGCTCGCGCCGCTCGCTGACATCGGCGCAGAGCTGAAGCGCCTCGAGGCACTCGCCAGGGAGGAGGGACGGAGGCAGACGCTCATCGAGACGGAGCGCGCGCTGGTCGAGGAGCTCGGCCGAATGCGGGAGCGGTTCGAACGCGTGGACACCGCAGCCGCGATGGAGGAGGAAGTCACCGAGAGTCTCGAGCGGCAGCGCGCGGCGCTCGAGACCGCCGAGGGCAACCTCGAGGCACGCCGCACCGAATGGGTGCGCGATCGCCAGGAAGCGGAAACGAAGCGCAACACACTCCGTACGCAGTACACCGAGCTGCGCGAGCAGCGCGACCGCCTCGTCGCCGCTGGTGAGGAAGGTGCCTGCCCGACCTGCGCGCGTCCGCTCGGTGGCCACTTCCGCGCGGTGCTCGACGAGCTCGATGGACAGATCGAGACCGTCCGCGTTGATGGCCAGTACTTCAAGCAGCGGCTCGAGCAGCTTCAGGAGATGCCTGACGACGTCCGGCAGCTGGATGAGTATCGGCGGAGCGTCTTCCACGAGGTTGGCGCCCTCGAGCGACGACTGGCGAAGGTGCAGCTCGCGGTGCAGGAGCGGATGCAGCTGCTGCGCGAGATCGCGGTGAAGGACCAGCGGCGCGTGGGCCTCGAGCGGGATCTCGCGTCCATCCCCGTGGGTTATGATGCCGCGCGCCACTCCGAGCTCCGGCGCGCCATCGAGCGACTCACGCCGATCAACGCGCGTGCGTCTCGCCTCGGTGCCCTGATCGACCGCGAGCCGCAGCTCCGGCGCGAGCAGGATCGCATCGCGGCCGCCTCGCTGGCACAGGGGCAGCGGCTCAAGGAACTTCGGGAGCGACGCGACGCGATCCACTTCTCCGAGAGCGAGTTCGCTGCGTTGCGCACTGCGTACGAGTACGCCGCGAGCGACGCCCACGCATCGGAGCTGACGGCAGTCGCCGCACAGGGCGACGTGGCGACGGCACGATCACTGGTCGAATCGGCCGAGGCGGCACGCCGCGAGGTGCTCCGCATCGAGCAGAAGTTGACCGTGCTCCAGTCGGAGCGGCGCATGCATGACGAGCTGGACCGCGCCTACTCGGATCTCCGGTCCGACCTGAACTTCCAGCTCCGCCCCGAGCTGTCAGAGCTCGCGAGCGCGTTCCTCACGGAGCTGACGGATGCGCGGTATGCGGAGCTCGAGCTCGATGACCAGTACAACGTCATCGTGCTCGAGGATGGCATTCCCAAGCCGGTGATCTCGGGCGGCGAGGAGGACCTGGCGAACCTCGTGCTACGGCTCGCGATCTCGCAGATGATCGCCGAGCGCGCCGGCCAGTCGTTCTCGCTGCTCATCCTCGATGAGGTGTTCGGCTCGCTCGACGAAGCGCGCCGCCACAACGTCGTCGAGCTCCTGCGCCGTCTTCACGACCGGTTCGAGCAGGTCATCCTCATCACGCACATCGAGTCGGTGCGCGAGGGCCTCGATCGTGTCATCAGCGTCCGGCACGACCCGGAGACCGGATGCTCGGTCGTCGAGCAGTCGGGCGAGCCCGTGGTCGACAGCCTCCCAGCGGAGCCATTGCCGTCCCGTGCGCTGCTTGCCGAGGCCGGCGACTGATGGCGACCGCACGCAGCTGGCGACACATGCGTCCGCTCGACGGACCGGAGCCTGTGCGGATCGAGGAGATCGGGGCGCTGAATCAGGTGTTCAGCGACGCCTTCACGGAGCGCTACCGGCGTGACGGAATGGTCGGCGTGCGGGTGCCGTTCCTCAACCAGCCGATCTGGCGCTATGCCGTGGAGGACGCGGCCGGCGGTGCGATGCTGTGGCGCGGCGAGCGCGGCGAGATCGCCGCGTTCAACATCGCGCACTGCTCAGGGGTCGAGGGCTGGATGGGACCGCTGGCGGTGAAGCCCGAGTATCAGGGCGCCGGCTCGGGAAAGGAGATCGTACGTGCCGGCATCGAGTGGCTTCGGAGCCAGGGCGCGACGACGATCGGCCTCGAGACGATGCCGCGCACCATGGACAACATCGGCTTCTACTCGTCGCTCGGCTTCGAGCCGGGCCGACTGACGCTGACGCTGACGCTCGACGCCGCGCCCGCCGAACGTCCCCCGGTGCTGCTCGGCCGGCTCTCGTCCTCGGATTACGAAGAGCAGGTCGCCGAGAGTGCGGCGCTCGTGCATTCGCTCCTGCCCGGCTACGACTTCACGCGCGAGCTTCGCCTCACGAACGACCTCGCGCTCGGTGACACGGTCCTGCTGCACGAGCGTGATAGGCTGGTTGCGTACGCCTTGTGCCATACGGTTCCGCTGGTCGAAGGTCGGGCGAGAGAGGAACTGCGGGTGCTCAAGATGGTTGTCGCGTCCGCGGACGACGTCGAGCCGATGGTTCGCGCGCTCGCGGACTTCGCGCGACGCAGTGGTACTCGCCGCGTCGCCTTCCGCGTCCAGGGCGAGTACCGCGCCCTCTATCAGCGGCTGATCGCGATCGGCGCGCGTGTCCGGTGGACCGATCTCCGGATGACGCTCTCCGGCTACCCGGAACCGCGCGCCGCGAGTGGTGTCGTTCTGTCCAACTGGGAGATCTAGCGCCCAGGCGTCGTGCTAGCGATCGATCGCGAAGCGGAACTGCTTCGTGACGAGCGTACGTACCTTCCGGCCGTTCTCCTGCCCGGGCACGAAGCGCATCGACGGAACCGCCTTGCGCACCGCCGCCGTGAAAAGCTCGTGGTCGGACTGGAGCACGCTGAGGGTGCTCATGTCCGGGCGGCCAAGCGTGTCCACGCTGAACTCGACGAGCACCTGACCCTGGACCTCGCGCCCCTTCGCGCGCAGCGCGGGGGGATAGGCGATCTTCGGCATGCCGCCGATGAGCTCAGGCTGTGCAGACTTCGGGGCGGTCATCCCGGCCGCCGGCTTCTCGAGGAGGCTCGGCGTGAACGTGACGGAAGCGCGCGTGAGCGCATCGCCGGCCGAGGACGACGCGCCGCCGCCGGCAGCGCGCATCGCGGAGTCGAGCTGGGCACTCACTGCGCCGCCGAGCGGACGAGCAAGCTCCGGCGCCGACGCCGGCCCTGACACATTCGAACGCTCCGGTGCTGACGTCTTCGACGATGTCCGCGACGCAGGCTCCGATGCGCTGGGCGTCGGAGCGGTGGACCGGTCGGTGGTCGGTGCAACATTCGCCGCGCGTCCGGTTGCCGATCCCTCGAGCGCCCCGATCGAGCCGATGGAGCCGGCAGCCGAGTCGGTGATCGTCGCGGCTGCGATAGGCAACGCACTCCGGGTCGCCGGCACTGCGGGCTGAAACGTGTCGGGCTCCGACGTCGCGCCTGCGCCCATCGCGAAATACGCCAGGGCAGCCACGCTGATCCCGACGGCGATGACCGGGACCGGCCGCGTCCGAACGAGTGCCGCCGCCGATGCCGCGACGCTGCGCGCGCGATTGCCGAACATCGCGTCCTGTTCCTGCTGGGCGAGCTCTTCCTCGATCGTGGCGAGATCGCCCGCAAAGGATGGCATCACCAGCGCACCGCCGGGCTGTCCGACGTTGCCTACCGCGAAGAGTCGGAGCGCCGACGGCGCGTCATCGTCCTCGGCGAAGGCTTCAGGCGCATACTCCGGGTGGAGCTCTTCGACCCGTTTCGCCACCGGACGTGCATCCGACTCGGGCGTATACGGGGGGCGCGCTTCCGGCACCCGAACCGCAGCTACCACGGCGGCCGGAGCAGCGAACGGGGCGGCCACGGGTGCGGAGGGTCCGCTCCCAGGAGCTGGTTCGGCTGCAATCGGTGCCGTGAACGGCCGCGGCTCCGCAGCCGACCCCGTTGCCGCCAGCGGCGCTCGACGCTGGGCGGCGATGGGGGTCGGGGCAGCGACAACGGGCGTGAATGGCACCGGCGCGGGCGACGCCGGGACGTCCGGCATGCGAGCACTACCAGGGCGGGGAAGATCGGCAGTATCCGCACCGGCTCCGCCAAACTCCGAGGTCGTCGGGAGGTGCCATTGCGACAGCCCGGAGAGTAGCCCCGACTCGAGCCCGAATGTCTCCTCCGACCCCTGAAGCTGCAGGTCGGCGATCCGCTCGCGCGAGACGCGAAGACTCGGATGTGCTGCGCCGAGGGTGAGCTCCCGCATGGAAAGCGCGCGCTGGAAGAGCTGCAGCGCTTCCCCGAGCTTTCCGCGCGCTGCACAGGTTTCGGCGAGGTGCTCGATTGCCGTGGCCGTCGCGAAGTGGTTCGGTGCGAGCGTGCTCTCGCGAATATCCAGGACCCGTCTCCAGAGCTGCTCGGCCGCGTCATGACGGCCAAGCGCCTGACGAACCCCTGCGAGCGTCGCGAGTACGGTTGCCACTTCCGGGTGGTCCTCGCCCTTCGACCGCTTGATCGAGTACAACTGCAGCAGCAGGGGTTCGGCGAAGCCGTACGCGGACTGCTTGAGGTAGTGCCGTGAAAGCTCGTTGAGCAGGACGACGAGATCCGGATGATCGCGGCCGAGTGACCGTTCGCTGATCGCGAGGGCCCGGGTGAGGAGGGGCTCGGCCTGCTCCGGTGCGCCGCGGGCGATGCGGAGGGCGCCGAGGCTCGTGAGGGGCGGGACCAGCGCAAGGTCGTCCTGGCCGAGCACTCGCTCTCCAATCTCCAGCGCCCGGCGGAAGTGGATCTCCGCCTCGTCCGAGTTTCCATCAGCATGCTTCAGCTCACCGAGCTTGATGAGCGCCGCAACCAGCTTCAGGTGGCCATCGGCGAGACCTTCCGCCGTCCGGATCGCTTCACGCAGGGCCAGCTCCGTCCCGGCGCGATCGCCGCGCCCATGGGCGAGCCGTGCCCCCTCAATGTTCTGCTCGTAGCTCGCGATTGAGTCGCTCATTCGAACTGGACCTCGCAGCGCAGGAGCGCGTGCCGGGCGGTGTGGCGAGACGGACGCGCCCGTTCTCGCGATGCTGCCGCTTTTCGCGGCGGCGGACGGCGGGCCCGGGCGCAATTGGGAGACCATGCGCGGACCGACCGCGGACCGCGAATTGGCCCTGCGGGACCGTCCATTGCGCGTGCTCGGCACAACAGCTGTTGCGGTGCCACAACAGGCGGCGAGGCCGCCGCGCCACACATCTCGGGGGCATGTTCCCGACACCGGCCGAGCCCGCTATCCCATTGCGGGCCAATTGACGCGGGGAATGGAGCCGTCTACACTCGGGCGCCATGGGTCATCGCAGCTTTACCGACGCCGCGGGCGTCCTCTGGAGTGTGTGGGATGTCATCCCCCAGTGGACGGAGCGTCGGTCAGGCGGGGACCGGCGGCGCGCGGACGGCGATCCGGATGCGGATCCCCCAGTGCTCGAGCGACGGCGGCACGACACGCGACGGGGAGAGAACGAGGACGGGTCGCGCATCCGGATCGCTGCCGGCCTGTCCCGCGGGTGGCTGGCCTTCGAGTCGGCGCACGACCGGCGCCGACTGGCGCCAGTGCCGCCCGGGTGGGACGGACTCAGCGACGCGGAGCTCGAGGCGCTGTGCGCCAAGGCAATCGAGGCACCCCCGAGGCGGCGCCTCATCGAGTGAGTCGGGCCGCGCGACGCGCCGTCAGCGCGGAGAGAGCGCCCCTGTCCGACCGAGCGGATAGATCCCGACGTGCTCCACGTCATCCCCGTCCTTCGTCAATCCGACCAGAAAGTCGCTGCCGACCTGCAAGAGCCGCATGCCTCCGGGGAGGGTCACCGTGCCGAGCGCGGCGCCGTCGCGGGCGAGAACGATCCATGTGCTGGGCTCACCCTCAAAGGGGTGAGCCGACCGCACCCACAGCTCATCGTTCGGCCCCGCCATGAGGCTGTCATAGGGCGCGCGGGTCCCCGGGTATGGAACGGCCTCGAGCATCCGCTGGTCCTGGGCGAGCATGGCAGACCGGATGTCAGGCCCGCCGCCACCACCGACCGCCTGCACGCGCGTTCCTTTCATCCGCTCGAGATACTCGCGCTTGTAGCGCGCGACCTCGGACGCGGTCACCGCGACCGGTGCATGGCGAACACGGTAGAGCGCAAGCAGGCGACCATCCGGCGCGCGCGACTCGATCTGCCACGCGTCACCCGTACCGATGTGGATGCGCTCGCGACCGACGGCAATACCCGACCGTCGCCCGAACGGCACTTCGCGGCGCGATGAGAAGTTCACGCCGGCATACATGTAAACCTCGGTTCCCGCGACCTGGGCAATGGTGTCGATTGCCGCGGCCGGCGGCCGGACGGCGACGTAGGCGATCGGATCACGCTCGAGCCGAGAGGTCCGCCCGAACATCGTGTTGTATGCGCGGGAGAGGACCATCGCGCCATCGCTGAGGATGCCTTCCAGCCTGAGGCCTCCCTGGCCAGCCACGAGCCGATCGCTTCGCACGAGTCGCCCCGTCGTGTCGAAGACCGTCAGCGTCGTACGCATGCCGTCGTAGACGGCCAGCAAGTCGCCGCGCAGCAGATCCAGCCGGGTGATGGACGAAAACTCTCCGGGACCTGCGCCCGCCCGTCCAATCGCGCGAACGAACCGGCCGCCGGCATCGAAGATCCTGATCGACGGGACGCTTTGCTCGGCGATGGTCAGCCGGCCGTCGGCAAGCCGCGCGGCTGCAACGACGTAGGTTACCTGCTCGGTCGCGCTGCTTCCCCCGCCGATATCGACCAGCGGTGTCTCTCCAACGGTTGCCGCGGCGAGCGTCGGCCACGTGTTGGTGACGATGCGAATCCCCGCGCTGTCCGCTACCGTAGGGGGGTGTGCCGTTCGCTGCGCATCTGCGCAGCTGGCGACGGCGACAGACAGAACGGCCGCCAGAGCGACGTTGCAGTATCGTTCCATGGTGGTCCTTCGTTGTGGAGGTTTGGACAGCGCTCCGGATTTGGATGCGCCCACCTCCCGAAGCGATGCCTGTGCGGCGCGCGCCCTCAACGGCGCAGCGGGCCGGGGCGCGCGGCCGGCACAATACACATGAGGATGCACGCAATGCGAAGATCAGGGCTGGTGGTCGCACTCGGACTGTTGGCTGCATGCACGCAGGTCGACTCGACGGAGCATTGCATCGAGACGCGCTACGGCAAGGTCGTGAATCCCAGGATGGCAACGGGCCTCAACCTGACCGTGCTCACGACATCGACCTGCTTCACGATGACCGAGAAGAACTACCCATCGGCGGTCGGTGGCAAGGAGATGATCCCTGCGCAGACTCAGGACCCGATCACGGTGGAAGGTGACGTCGCGATCGTCTACAAGTACGACCCGGCGACCATCTTCAAGGTGTTCGAGGAGAAGCGCACGCCGGAATCGGCGGAGACCGAGATCGTCAACGCGATTCGGGAGGGTTACCGGAATGCGCTCGCCCAGTGGACGATCGCCGAGATCTTCCAGAATCGCGCGGCGTTGTCGGATTCGGTGAAGAACCACATTCAGCGGAAGATCGGCAATCGCGCGATCATCCAGCAGGTGTTCGTGCGCGACATCAAGGTTCCGCAGCAGATCGAGCAGGCGCGGATCCAGGCAGCGCAGCAGGCACAGATCCTCGACAAGGCGCTGAAGCAGTTCACGATCGATTCGGTAAATGCGCGCGCGGTCGTCATGGCGGCGCAGGCATCGTCCGAGGCGACGCGCCTGTCGGCCCAGTCGTACATCACCAACCCGAAGCTGCTGGAGCTCGAGATCGCGAAGGCCTATTCCGAAGGGCTGAAGGAAGCCTGCAAGGGCGTCCAGACCTGCGTCATTGGCGGTACGATCATGGACAGCTGGAAGCGACCCTAGTTCGCGCGCGCATCTGGAAACGCAGGACGATAGAGAACGGCCCCGCGTTAACTGACGCGGGGCCGTTCTCCATCTCGCTGTTAGCATCCAGCCTTCGTTGCGCGAGCGACCTGCGCCGCGGGTGAATGACTGTCAGGCGCCGCGGAGTGTCTTCGGCGCCGCCGCGCGCTGGCGTCGCTGGCGAGTATCAAGCGTGGCGACGGTGGCGAGGGCGGCACGCCCAACGGCCAACTGCAGCCGCGGATTTCGCGGAACCGACGCGGATACTGCTACCTCAACACCAACTGCAACTACGAACCTGCCGCGGACGACGCGGACTTACGCGGACAACGGCAAAAACAAATGCAAATTCAACCGCGGATGCCACGGGGAGGGCTCCCTGTACAAGGAGCTGTTGCGCTTCATCCGTTGCATCCGTGGGATCTCAACACCCTTCGTCATAGATGCCAGGATCCAGGTGTTGACGCGGGCCAGGGAAACGCAATCCGTCCCGAGGCCCGCAACCGCGCGCCCCCGCGTTATCGCGTGCTGTCGGATGACTTTCTCACGGCCTTCGTGCACGTTGTCCACGTGATCGGCTGCCCGGTCGCCGGGTCCGACGCCTTGTCACGCGGCATCGAGCGCGGATCCTCCGACGCGAGGTACGCCAACATCGCGGTCAGCGTCGCGTTGTTCTTCAGGTCGTCGACGACGACCTTGTCGTAGGTGTCACGGTTGGTGTGCCAAGTCGTGCTCGAGTAGTCCCAGCCGAGCGCGCCGAGGCTGAACGACGGGGCGCCGTAACAGATGAACGACGCGTTGTCGCTTCCGCCGCCTGACGGGGCGCCGGGGCCGCGATAGGTGATGCCGCCCGAGATCTGCGACGGAACCTGCTGGAGATATCCCATGAGCACCGGGCCCGCACCGGCGAGACCAGCCGGCGACATGTTCACGACGCGGCCGGTGCCATTGTCCTGGTTGAACAGCGCCTGAAGACCGCTCACGATCTCCGGATGATCCTCCGAAAACGCGCGCGATCCGTTGAGCCCCTGCTCCTCGCCGCTCCAGTGACCGACGACGATCGTGCGCTTCGGATTCGGGTAAACCGTCTTCAGAATGCGAAGCGCCTCCATCATCGTGATCGTGCCGGTACCGTTGTCCGTCGCGCCCGACGACCCATCCCACGAGTCGAAGTGGGCGGAGAGCAGCACGAACTCATTCGGCTTCTCGCTGCCCTTGATCTCGGCGATCGTGTTGAACACCGGCTTCTCGCCAAGCGACTGCGACTCGGCGTTCAGTCGAATGCGCGGGCCCTGGTTGTTCTGTGCGAGCCGGAATACGAGGCCATAGTCCTCGCAGCTCAGGTCGAGCGTCGGGACGCGCTGGCTCGGTGAGCCGAAGATCTTGTTGATCCCGGGGTAGTTCGACCAGTTCATGCCGAGCACACCGGCCGCGCCTGCCGCCTGGAGGCGCGCATGCATCGTCGCCGCGCCACCGGCGGCGCGGGAGCGCGCTGCCCACGCAGTCGTCAACGCCGTCTGGTCTGCCTGGATCTTCTCCGCCGATGCCGGCGTCCCGAACTCCTCCCACTGTGACGCCATGCGGCAGGACAGCCGCGGCGCGCTCGTCAGGACGAACTTGCCCTTCACGTTCGGCAGCCATGCCTTGAACGCCGTCGAGTCCGCGGCCTCGGGCAGAAGCACCACTTCACCCTCGACCGCCCTGCCGTTCGTGCCCGGGCTCCACGCGAGCATCATTCCCTCGAGCGAGCGCACGCGTGGCGCGATGAGGTCGATGTGCGTTGGCCCGCGACGCCACGCCGCCCATGTGCCATACTGCTCCGCGCGCGCAGGGATCCCCCAGCTCTGATATTTCGAGATCACCCAGCGGCTCGCCGCTTCCATCCCGGGCGATCCGGTGAGTCGCGGCCCGATCGAGTCGAGCAGCACCTGCGCGAGCGCCGCCGCCTGCGACTTCTCCATCATCCCTTCGTTCCAGATGCGGCCCATCATCGTCTGGTCGGACATCTGCACCGGCTGCGCGGCTTCTGCGCCGCCGCGTCCACCGCCGCGTCCGCCGCGCCCCTGCGCGCCAGCCGGGTATGCGATGCAGCAGAGTGCGGCCACGATGAACATTGCCGTCAAGCGTCGGGTCATCTCGGAGCTCCTGTCGAACCGTGAGAGTGTGCTCTCCGCGATGCACGATGACGTGAATCGCGGGGGACTGCCGTCGATGCCGTGCAACCGGCATTCGACGCGTGAAAAGGGTGATGCCCTTCGCTTCGAAGGCCGTTACCCTCGAGTGGTTGCGTCGTTATTTACGAGGCGACTTGTCCGCCGGATTGGGTGTACCGCGAACGACGATCCGGTGTATGAGCAGAAAGACACCGACGGTCAGAAGAATGTGAAGCCACCCCGGCGCCTCGAAGGCGACGGTGCCGATGGCCCACACGACGAGCATTGCGATGGCAGCTGCGATACCGAGATCCATGAATTGACGCGCCTCAGTGCGGTCCGTAGATTGCCTTGGTACGAAACGAAACGAAACGTGGGGCGAAGAGACACACTTTTTGAGCCAACAAGTCCTTCGAGTGGGCGCGATAATCTTTGCTGACGCCATGCCCCAGTGCGGGGAAGACGGAAGGCAGGGTGAGGGCCTCAAAAATTCGACTGGGCTTCAAAAAACCCTCTTCGTTCCTGTCCTCGGAAGCTCCGCCCACCGGCGGAGCTTCTGTCTTTCCAGCACCGCCAGCCACTCTGTGTCGTCCGCATGTCAGTGAGTCCCGCGGCCTCTGCGTTGCACACAGTCTAACGCTGCGCGCGGCGCGCCCACAATCCACGCGACCGGCGCGCGCCGTGGCCCTCGATCGCAGCGCCGGCTCCCTCACCCGAACTCAACGCCATGCCCATTGTCACCGTGACGCGGCGCATGACCTTCAACGCCGCACACCGCGTGCACAACCCAGCATTCTCGGATGAGCGGAACCGCGCGCTCTTCGGGAAGTGCAACAACCCGAACTGGCACGGGCACAACTACGTCCTCGAGGTCTCCGTCGCAGGAGACATCGACGCCGCAACGGGATACGTCGTTGACCTCGGCGTCGTGAAGCAGGTCGTCCAGGAGGCGGTGATCGATCACGTCGATCACCGGAACCTGAACGTCGAGGTCGAGTTCATGCGCGGGATCATTCCCACCACCGAGAATCTCGTGGTCGCCTGCTGGGGCGTGCTCGAGCCACGATTCCTCCCGGCTCGCCTCCATCGGCTGCGTCTGTGGGAGACGGAAAACCATTACGTCGAGTACGTGGGCGAATGACGGCTGCAAGTCCGTTGTCGGGTCGTGCAGTGGTCATCACCGGAGCATCGCGCGGCATTGGACTCGCCACCGCCCGCGCTCTCGCCTCGGCTGGCGCGCGCGTGGTGATGCTTGCCCGCTCCGAGCGAGTGCTCGCCGAGCGCGCTGCCGAAATCGGCGGTGATGCCGTGGCCATTGCCTGCGATGTGACCGACACCGCCGCCGTGGACGCCGCCGCCGCCGAGGTGCGCCGTCAGCTCGGACGCGCCCCGGACATCCTCGTCAACAATGCCGGCGCTTTCGCCCTTGCCGGGATCGACACGATGCAGCCGGCGGACTTCGAGCGGACGATCGCCGTGAACCTCGTCGCGCCCTTTCACCTCGTTCATGCCTTCCTTCCCGCCATGCGAGAGCGCGGGGCGGGACACATCGTGACGATCGGCTCGATTGCGGACCGGATGACCTTCCCCGAGAACGGGGCCTATGCCGCGAGCAAGTTCGGACTGCGTGCATTGCACGAAGTGATGCGCGCCGAGCTGCGTGGCACCGGCGTCCGCGCGTCGCTCGTTTCGCCCGGGCCCGTGGACACTCCGCTCTGGGACCCGGTCGCCCCCGACACGCGTCCCGGCTTCACGCCGCGCGTCGCCATGCTCTCGGCCGAAGCAGTCGCCGATGCGGTGCTGTTCGTCGTCACCCGTCCGCCCGCTGTCAACATCGACGAGCTTCGGGTTTCGCGGTCCTGAGTCGTGTTCATCGAGCTCGTTGACCTGCTTCGCTGTCCGCGCGATCACGACGACACCTGGCTCGTCGCCGCCATCTACGAGAAGGCGGACCGCGACATCATTACCGGCATGCTCGGCTGTCCGATCTGCAGCGCGACCTACCCGATTCGCGACGGGGTGGCGCTCTTCGGCGAGACGACGATGGACAATCGGGAGTCGGCCCGCGGCGCGTACGCCGAGAGCGATGAAGACATGGCAATGCGCTGCGCCGCCATGCTCGACCTCTTTGACCCAGGGGGCGCGGTAATCCTCAGCGGAAGCTGGTGTCGCGCCGCGCGCGCCCTGCTCGACATCTCCCCCGTTTCCATTCTGCTCGTGGATCCGCCGGCGGGCACGCGCGTGGGACATGGGCTCTCGGCGATACGCATCGACGATCGCCTTCCAGTCGCGCCGGGGTCGCTGCGCGGCGTCGCGCTCGATGAGCGAATGGCGGCACCGCGCCTCGTGGAAGCGGCCGTGCGCGCGTTGAAGTCGGGGGGTCGGCTGGTGGCGCCGGTCTCGGTACCGCTTCCCCCTGGCGTGACCGAGCGCGCGCGAGACGATCGGGACTGGGTCGGGGAGGCTGGTGTCATCGCGACGCCGCCCGTTCCAATGACCCTGAGGCCTCGCTAGCGAGCGCGAGAGGGCGCCTCGACGAGGCGCCCTCTCCGTACCTTCGACTGCACGTCCGGAACGATCCCCGGGTGTGCGATCAGCGGGGCGGGGGAGGCGTCATGGTGCCCGCCTTCTGCGCGGCGTCCTTGCGGTACCAGACCGAGCTCGGTCTGGCGACGTTGTCACGGGGTGGCGCGAACACGAGGGTGTTGCCCGCAGCGCTTGCCACGACCGTCACCTTTTCGCCCGGTTGCCAGGCGAATCCGCCGCTGCCGATGCCTTCGAGGCCGGTCTGCGGCTGGAGCGTGACGAGTCCGCCGTCCTCGGTGACGGTTACGGATCCGCTGACGGTGACGACCGGGCGCGTCGGATAGTTCGCCGTGATCGTGAACGACGTCTCCCCGAGACGCATCTCGACCTTCGAGGCGCCAAGGAACGCCGTCGAATCCGGCGCAGTGGCGAGGACCCAGTCGCCCCAGATGCTGGTGGTTGTCGGTGACCTGTGAGCCGGCGAGCTGTCGCCGACGCCGAGCGTCTTCCGGAAAAAGCCGCAGCCCGCTACTCCGCCGGCGAGCGCGATGACGAGAAGCATCTTGCGCATGTAGTCTCCCTGAAATGGTGGTACCAAGCCGAAGAAGTGCAGGACGTATGCCGCGGTCAGGCCTCGGCCGGGACGACATCGTCCGCGTACAGTGAATCGATGAGGGCCTTGTACTGTTTGTCGATGACACGGCGCTTCACCTTCTGGGTCGGCGTGAGCTCTCCGCGCTCGATGCTGAAGTCGTGCTCGAGCAGCGCGATCTTCTTGGGCATCTCGAAGCGCGCCAACCCGGTGAGTGACGCCTCCACCTCCCGCTCGATCTTCGCCTTGACGGCGGGGAATGCAATCAGCTGGCTCCGGTCGGCCCACAGGATATTCGCCCGCTTCGCCCACTTCTCGAGCTGGTCGAAGTTCGGGACGATCAGCACGATCGGATACTTCCGCTTGTCGCCGATCATCACGGCCTGGCTGACGTACTTGTTCGTCTTCATCGAGTTCTCGATCGGTTGCGGAGCGATGTTCTTCCCGCCCGCCGTCACGATGATGTCCTTCTTGCGGTCGGTGATGGCAAGGAAGCCATCGCGCAGCTCGCCGATGTCCCCGGTATGGAACCAGCCCTCCGCGTCGATCGCCTCGTCCGTCGCCTTGGGGTTGTTGAAGTACCCCTTCATGATCCCCGGGCCGCGCGCGAGGATCTCACCGTCCGGCGCGATGGTGACCTCCGTGCCCGCGACCGGCTTCCCCACCGTCCCGATGCGGAAATGCTCCGGCGTGTTCACCGCGATGACGGGCGACGTCTCCGTGAGCCCGTAGCCCTCGAGGATGATGAGCCCTGCGCTGTAGAAGAAGCGGTTGATCTCGGGGGCGAGCGGAGCGCCGCCCGACACGAACACGCGAAGGCGCCCCCCCATGCGCTCCCGCAGCTTCGAGAACACGAGCCGCTGCGCGATCCGGTATTGGAGACCAAGGAGCGGACCGACCGACTGGCCCGCGAGTGTCCGGGCGCTCCAACGATCCGCGACGGCGCGGGCCCAGAAGAAAATCTGCTTCTTCACCGCACCGCCTGACAGCGCATTCTCGAGCACGCGCGCGTAGAACTTCTCGTACAGCCGCGGAACCGACAGCACGAACGTCGGCCGGACCTCGAGGAGGTTGGATGGGACACTCTCGTTCGACTCCGCATACGCGATCGATGCGCCGACGGCCAGCATGAGGTAGTGGCCCGCCATCCGCTCGAAGATGTGCGACAGCGGCAGGAAGCTCAGTGACAGTTCGCCCGGTCCGAACGGCAGCACCTGGCGCGATGCCTCGACGTTCGAGAACAGGTTGTCGTGAGTGAGCATCACGCCCTTCGGCGGGCCCGTCGTTCCCGATGTGTAGATGAGCGTCGCGAGCTCGTGCGGCTGCACTTCCAGCGCATCGCCTCGATAGCGCGCAATTACCTCCGGCGTCTCCGTCGCCTGGCCCATCGCCTCGAGCTCCGTGAGGGTGAGGTCGGCACCGGCGGGGCGGGTCGCCTCGAAGCTGATGACATGGCGAAGCCCGGGAAGCTGCCCACGGATCGCCGCAATCTTTTCCAGCTGGCCCGCGTCGGAGACGAACAGGGCGACGGCGGACGCATCGCTCAGGATGTACGCGATCTGCTCCGCGGGGAGCGTGGGATAGATGGGGACGTCGGCCAGCTGCGCGGTGAGGCACCCGAGGTCGGCGATCGCCCACTCCGGGCGGTTCGTCGAGAGAATCCCCACGCGGTCTCCGCGCTGGACGCCGAGCTTGCGAAGGCCCAGCGCGGTGCGCCGCACGCGCTCCGCGAGCGTCCGGTGCGACATGGGCTGGTAGCGCCCTCCGATCTTCGCCTGCAGCGCATCCGGCTTGTCGAAGCGCTCCACGGCATCGAAGAACAGCCGATTGAGCGTTCCCGGCGTCGGGCGTGGACCGCCGCGAGCAATCATCGAAGTCTCCATGTCATGGCGCGCGCGTGCGCCGCGCGCGAGTGAAGGATCGCGATGCTACGGATTCGTGCGCTGCCGGACGAACAGTGTGAGGCGCACCGGACTTCCCCGGACGTGCGCGGTGCGCAGCTTGACATCGGCGAACACCACGATCGAGTCGAGCCCGGAGGAGAGTGACGCATTCGGCGTCAATCGGATCTGCCGACTCGCGATGCCGTCCGTTCCCGTCGTGTCGATCGCCGTCACACCGGTCGCATCGAGCGGCGAGCGCCGCCCCCCGTCATCGACCAGACGGGCGACGAGCGTATCCGCCAGCCGCTCGAGTCGGAAGCGCACGAGATATCGGGGAACGGGCGCGTTGGCCGTATCCCGGACGATGACCCGAAGCGGCGCTGAGGTATTCCGCGTCGGATCACTGAACGAGTATTGGAGGGTGTCGATCGCTCCGGACCGCGCGGCGCTGTCCGGAGCCGCGACGATCTCCAGCGTCACCGGGGCACTCTGGAGATTGCCGGTCCTCGCCAGGATGCGTGCCGTCCCACGCCCAGGGCCGCTGGCAATCACGTAGCCCGTGGCAGGAGTGATGACGAGCGAGCGCGTTGTGTCCAGCGCAATGAAGGTGATCGACGCCCCGTCCAGTGGCTGGCCGCGAAGGTTGTAGGCGACGGCGGAGAGCGGGATGGCGGTTCCGTCGATGTTCCGGAGCGTGTCGCCGGAAACGATTGACGGGGCGACGAGCGTCTCGAACTCGAGGGAGAAGGGCTCATCCGGGCCCGCGATGTCGGAGCACGCGCCCCAGATGGCGATTCCCGCGCAGGCGGCGACGGCGAGGACCGCGCGACGCGGCACAACGGACGCGATGCTCATGGGGGGGCGGCCGTGGTCCATGTGAACCGCTCCGCGAGCACCGATGCGATCTCGGTGTAGGCGATGGATGCAGGGTCGCCGGGGTCTCGCAGCACGACCGGCTGGCCCGCGGCAAAACCGTCGGCGGCGCCGGCGGTGCGCGGGATCGTCGCGTCGAACACCATGTTCGCGGGAAGGTGGGCACGCACGTATTCGGCGACCGTCACGCATCCGGCATTCGCAGGGTCGAACATCGTCAGCAGCAGTCCATCCAGGGTAAGCTCCGCATTGGCGTGAACGATATCCTGGATACCCCGCAGGATCTGCGGAGTTGTCTGCATCGCGAGCGGCTCGCACTGCAGGGGCACGACGACGTGCTGACTCGACTCGAGCACGCGTCGGACGATGCCGCCGAGTCCGGGCGGAGTGTCCACGACGACGACATCGCACCGGTCGCGCGCGGCAACGAGCAGGTCTCGCAGGAGCGTCGTCTCGGTGACGAGCTCCTGGTAGAAGGCGTGGTCCGCCGCGTCACTCACCGAGCCGGCGAGAATCGCGCGGAGCCAGGGAAGGGCCGTGGGGAGGACGACATCCCGCACCGGACGCGCGCCGTTCAGGTAGTCGGAGAGGCCCACCGCCTCGTGGCCGCGACGGAGCCCGATCCCGAATCGTACCGATCCCTGGGGATCGGTGTCGATGATGAGCGTCTTCAGGCCGCGACGCGCAAAGGCGGCCGCCAGGTTTACGGCGGTGGTCGTCTTTCCGACTCCACCCTTCTGGCTGACGACCGCGAGAACCCGGCCCAGCCTAGGCGTCGGTGTCAGGCACCGCCTCCGCGCCGCCCGTGCGCAGCGCCTCCAGCGTCTGCCGTGCATGGCGCACCCAGCGGTCGGCCTCGGCGCCCTTCGGCGGCTGTTCCAGGAACAGCGCGAGGTGCTCCTGCGCGCCGCTCTCATCGCCGCGCTTGAGTAGCAGGAAGGCGATCCCGTAATGCGCGCCGGAGAGCCGGGGATCGAGGTCGAGTGCGCGGCGATAGCAGCGCACCGCCTCGTCGAGCCGACCGGTCTTGGAAAACGCGATCGCCATGTTCTGGAGCACCTTCGGGTCATCGGGCTGGTCGCGCAGCGCGAGCCGATACGAGGTCAGGGCGGCGTCGTAGTCGCCCTGCCGCTCCAGCGCGAGCGCCTCACTCAGGTAATCCAGGCGCTGCGGTTTGAGCTCGCTCTCCGACTTGCCACCCACGAGGCGGCTCCACCAGGACATGAGTCGCGAAATCGGGTCAAAGGAGCGCCACGACGTGCGCGGCGAAGGTCGGGTGCGCGAGGTCGAGCGCACGACGCCCTATCCGAGGGCGCAAGCCGCAAAGCTACGCGCTGGCGCAGGTCCGAGCAACCATTTTCTCCTCTGCGCGCGGCGCTGGCGCGCTTCCGACAACTACGCGTGCGGGCTAGCTTTGGGCTCGTCGTCCCGCGAGCCCTCCCCGAGGAAGCCCATGCCACGTCGCTATGCCGTCGATCCGAACAAGGGAGTGCTCAACGTGGAATGGCCGCTCTTTGGAGAGCTGTCCCGCGCGCTCGCACTGAAGGTGGCGCGCTCCTATGATCCGGAGATCGTCGTCGGCATCGCCACGGCCGGGGTCGTGCCCGGGGCGGTCGTCGCCGCGATCCTCGATCGGGAATTCCACTCGATCGCCGTGAGCCGCCGCTTTCTCTCACCGACGATCCGGGACATCCCGGCGGTGCTCAGCGCCGCGCCGGCTGAGGCGCGGGGCCGCCGCGTGCTGATCGTGGACGAGACGTGCGACTCGGGAGAGACGATGCGGCTGGCCGTCAGCGCGCTCATCAACGCGGGCGCTGGTGACGTGCGCACGGCCGTCAGCTTCCGCACCGGGCCGTACGAGCCTGACTTCCACGCGCTCGCCACTGACAGCACGATCATCCTGCCGTGGGACCGCGAGGTGCTGGTGGACGGCGACCTGGTCCCGAATCCGCTGTACAAGGACGCGGGGATGTACGCGGACGGCTGACCCGACCCGCAGTCGCAACCGAACACTGACAACTGAAAACCGACAACTGATCACTTCGTTCTTCGCAGGGCGTCGGCGGAGAAGCGAGTGGACGGTTTTCAGTGATCAGTTCTCAGTCTTCACCCCATCTCCGACACGGCCTCGTCGTACGTAACCCCGCGCTCGAGCTCGAGGTAGACGTGCTCCATGACGGCCGCGTTGCCGATGAGGAAGCGACAGCGCTCACTGCCCATCGACCGGCACTCCACCTCGAGCACGGCCAGCGGCGCCTCGGCAACCCGCCCGAAGAAGCTCGCGAACATCCCTGTGGTCAGGTGACAGGCCGGCTGGGTGAGGGCGCTCGAGGGATCTGCCTCGCCCCAGTCGTCGGAGTCGAGCGTCGCAACCGCCTCGCCGAGTGAGCCGATGCTGAGGGACCCCCACCCTGCAGACCGGAAGTACTCCGTTGCTGCGATCTCGAAACCCGGGAGGTCCATCTCCATCGGGTCGCCTGATCCACGCGCCCGAAGCCATTCCGAGAACGACCCGAAGAGCGCATCGCCGCCAGCGTAGCCGGCTTCCTGGAGATACGTCGCGGCCGCCGGCCCCGCGTCCCGCATGAGGGCGGCGCGAAGGGCGGCGAGCGACGCGCGGGTGAGCGCGACCATCTGGTGATCCGCGAGGTCGATCCGGTCGGGCATGGCGATAACTATTTCTCGGGTCCGAGTCTGCGCAAGAGCTCTGCTTCATCGATGATCTCGACGCCGAGCGCGCGTGCCTTCTCCAGCTTGCCGCCGGCGCTCTCGCCCGAGACGACAAAGGTCGTGCTCTTCGACACCGAGCTGGTGATGCGGCCCCCTGCACGCTCGATACGCTCGGTGGCCTGCGGACGGGTAAGCGTCGGAAGGGTGCCGGTGAGGACGACCGTGGAGCCCGCGAGGGCACCACCGGACGCAGCGGCAGTCGCCTCGGTCATCGTGAGGCCGAGCCGCTCGAGCCGCGCGACGAGATCGCGGCCGGCCGGATCGCCAAGGTAGCCGATGACGGCGTGGGCGATGGTGGCGCCGACTCCGCGGACGGCGAGGATCTCGTCTTCAGTCGCATCCATGAGCGCGCGCATCGAGCCGAAGTGTCGCGCAAGCAGCTGCGCCGCGCCCGTTCCGACATGTCGGATGCCCAGCGCGTTCAGGAGGCGGGAGAGTGGCTGTGCCTTCGACTCCTCGATCGCCGCGACGAGCTGCGCTGCGCTTTTCGCCGCGAATCGCTCGAGCTGCATCAGCTGTTCGGCCGTGAGGACGTAAAGATCGGCGGCGTCGCGGACGAGCTCCGCCTCGATCAGCTGCTCGATGCGCGCGTACGACAGGCCGCGGATGTCCATGGCGCCGCGCGACACGAAATGCGCGAGCCCTTCGAGGCGTCGCCCGGGACAGCCGACGTTCGGGCAGTACGTCGCGACGACATCGGCCTCGCGCTCCACCGGCGTGGCGCAGGACGGACAGGTCGAGGGCATCATCCAGGGCCGCTCGCTTCCATCGCGGCGCTCGGGGAGTGGCGCGATGATCTGCGGGATGACCTCGCCGGCGCGCTTCACCTGCACCCAGTCGCCGACCCGAAGATCCTTGGTTCGGATCAGCTCCTCGTTGTGCAGCGTCGCGAGTTTCACCGTTGCCCCGCCGATCTCCACGGGCTCCAGCATCGCATACGGATTGATCGCGCCGGTGCGGCCGACATTCACCTCGATCGACAGCAGGCGTGTCACCGCAATGTCGGGAGCAAACTTTCGCGCGATCGCCCAGCGCGGTTCCCGCCCGCCCACGACCCCGAGCTCCTCCTGGAGCGCGAGCGAGTCCGCTTTGACGACGATCCCATCGATGGCGAAGTTGAGCTCCGCGCGCGTGCGGTGCTCGATTTCGTGGGCCATCGCGAAGACCTCCTCGAGCGCAGCACATCGGCGATGGTGCGGCGCCACCGGAATGCCCCACGCCTCGAGCGCGTCGAGCAGCGCGGACTGCGCTTCCACCGGCAGGCTCGCGCCGGACGGGGTTGCGGCCGAGTAGCCAAAGAAGCGCAGTGGCCGCGATGCAGTGATTGCGGGATCGAGCTGGCGGAGCGCGCCGGCGGCGGCGTTGCGCGGGTTGGCGAACAGCGGCTCGCCGGCCGCTCCGCGCTCCTCGTTCATCGCTTCGAACCGGTCGAAGGGCATGTAGATCTCGCCTCGCACCTCGAACAACGCTGGAAAGCCGGAGCCGCGGAGGCGGAGCGGAACGTCGCGGACGGTGCGGACGTTGGGCGTCACCTCCTCGCCAATGGTCCCGTTGCCGCGCGTCGCCGCAGTCACGAGCATGCCATCGCGATAGGTGAGGCTCACCGCGGCTCCGTCGATCTTCAGCTCCACGTTGTAGCCGGCCCGCGCGCCATCCCCGGCAATGCGGACCATGCGCTCCTCCCACGCCGTGAGCTCGTCGTCAGCGAAGGCGTTCCCCAGGGAGAGCATCGGCGCGAGGTGGGTGTGCTTCGAGAGCTGGCCCTGCGGCTCCGCCCCGACGCGCATCGTCGGTGAGTCCGGCGTGCGCAGCTCCGGGTGCTCGCGCTCCAGGGTCTGGAGCTCGCGCAGGAGCCGGTCGTATTCAACGTCGCTGCGGCTCGGCGTGTCGAGGACGTAGTACTCATGGTTCGCGCGCTCGATCTGCTCTCTCAGCGTCGCAGCGCGGGCGGCGAGCTCGGGTCGGGGCGACATCACGCGTGCGCGGCCGCGGTCAACTCCCGGCGTCGGCTGGCGGAGTGAGGCGGCTGCCGTGCAGGTAGCTCTCGACGAAGAGGATTCCCTTGTCGCCGGCGCGCTTGATCATCCGCAGGAGGGTATCCATGCTCGAAACCTCCTCGAGCTGCTCACCGACGAACCAGTCGAGGAAGTTCTTCGTCACGTGGTTGTTCTGCTTGATCGCGAGATCCACGAGCTCATTGATCTGCCGGGTTACTGCGAGCTCCTGGTCCAGCGACAACTGCACTGCGTCCTCCGCCGAGCTGAAACGGCTGCGCGGGGCCGGGATCGCCGGAATCTCCACGCGTCCGCCAGCATCGACCACGAACTTGATGAACCGCATTGCATGGTCGCGTTCCTCGACCGCCTGTCGATAGAAATGCCTCGCGAGCGATGGGAGCCCTTCGACGTCGAAGTAGGTCGCAATCGAGACGTACTGCAGCGAGGCCATGAACTCATGGCCGATCTGCACGTTGAGCGCGCCGTTGATCTCCTTGCTCATCAACACGGGTGGATCTCCCTCATCAGTGCGGGATCAGGGCGCAGTGGATCCCGGTGGACGATCATCCCTTTGCCTCCTCCTCGAGCACCTGCATCGCGACCGAGACGAGCCGGTTCAGCTCGTCGTCCGACGCCTTCGGCAGCAGGGTCTCGGCCCAGGCGTGATTCTCCGAGCGGTTGTACCGCTCGAGGAGTCTCCGGACGAATGCCAGCAGGGCGATGCGCTCCAGTTCCCCGCGCCGCTCGGCGTCGCTACGGTCCTGGGTGTTGCGCATGGCAGCCTCGAACCGTTGCGCGTTGCGCAGCGCTTTCGCCGTGAGCGACGCAATGACCTGGCAGAAGCGAACGTCGCTATCGGAGAACGCGTGGGCGTCTCGTTCCGTGCGCAGGAAGATCGCCCCGATGACAGCACCCCGCCATCGAATCGGAACGACCACGATCGAGCGGACGTTCCGCAGGTCGAGCAGCGACTTGACGTTCGCGAACATGGGATCGTTCGCCGCGTCGGGGACGAAGACGGTTTCACCCGATTCGAACGCGCGCTGCAGCTCGGGGTAGCGATCGAGATCGACGACGAGGTTGCGGATCGTCGGATCTTCGTAGCTGGCGACGAGGCGAACGTCGCGAGCCTCGCCAGTGAGGAAGATCGAGCAGCGGTCGAGGCCGAACGACTCACCGAGCTTCCGTGCGATGGCCTGCAGGATATCTACGAAGTGAAGAGAAGCCGAGATTTCCTGGAGGATGTCGACGAGCGTGACCAGCTGGTCACGCTCGCGCTGCAGCTCCGAGACCTGAGCCTCCAGCCGGGCGATCTCCCCACTCGGGGTTGACGGGTCCGCCGGGGACGGCGGGGTTTCCCTCTGGTTTATCATCGGGCTGGGTATGCTCGTTGTACTCGCGGCTGTCGAAGCGAACGACCTTGTTGCGACCGGTCTCCTTTGCGACATACAGCGCGCCGTCGGCGGCCTTGATGAGCCCTTCGTGGGCCTGGACCCTGGGATGCGGGAAGGCGGCCACCCCGCAGCTCACCGTCCGCAGCAGGGTCCCACCGTCGAAGGTGAATGTACGCGCTTCGACAGCGCTACGCACCCGCTCGGCGAAGGTCACCGCAGCGTCGAGCACGGTCCCGGGCAGGAGGACAATGAACTCCTCGCCGCCATACCGACCCACTCGGTCAATCTCGCGTGCCTCGTTCTTGAGGACGTCCGCGAACTGCTTCAGCACGGCGTCGCCGGCCTGGTGCCCGTAAGTGTCGTTCACGCTCTTGAACTTGTCGATGTCGCACATGACGCACGCCAGAGGCTCGTTCAGTCGTACGGCGTGCTCCCACATCTCATGCAGGCGCTCTTCAATGTGGCGTCGATTCGCCAGCCCCGTGAGGCCGTCGGTCCGTGAGATCAGGAGGAGCCGGTCGTTCATCTCCGACAGCTCGCGCTCCCGGTTGGCGACCTTTTCCTGGAGCGCCTTGATGCGCAGCAGCGATCGCACGCGCGCCTGGAGCTCGGAGAAGTGGATCGGCTTCGTGATATAGTCGTCCGCGCCGGCGTCCAGGCCCTCCACCTTGTGCTCGATCGAGTCGAGCGCGGTCTGCATGATGATGGGGATGAACGGCAGCGATGCGTCCGCCTTGATGCGCCGCGCCACCTCGATGCCGTCGATCTCCGGCATCATCACGTCGAGCAGGATCAGGTCGGGAGCTGCCTCGTACACCGCCCGGAGTGCCGACGCGCCATCCATCGCGCAGTCGGTTCGATACCCCCAGGCCTCGAGACGGGCGCGGAGGAGCTCGATGTTGTCCTCATGATCATCGACGATGAGGATTCGGGCGTTCGCCTCAAGTCCCATCGCCCTTCCCGAGAAAACGCTGAACCTCTGCCACCACCGCCCGGGGCTCGCACGGCTTGGCAAGGTATCCGTCACACCCGACTTCCATCGCCTTCTCCCGGTCCGACGCGAGTGCGTGGGCCGTGAGCGCGATGATCGGGATCGAATGCGTCGCCGGATCCTGCTTCAGGACCTGCGTCGCCTCCCAGCCATCGATGATCGGGATGGAGATATCCATGAGAATGAGGTCGGGCTTCTCGGCCCGTGCCTTGGCGATTCCTTCCTCACCGTTCAGAGCCTCCATCACCCGGTACCCGAAGTGCCGGAGAATGGTGGAATAAACGATGCGGTTATCCTCATTGTCCTCGACAAGGAGGACGGTCTTACCGTTGGGGTTCATGCATGTCCTCGAACGACGGGCTCATCGCTGACGGTCGGAAAGAGGCGGTGCTCCGTGGTGACGGGCAGGACCCTCCTGAAGAGTCGGTGTGGTTCGACTCGTGCGTGGGGGTGGCTACCGTCTTTTCCGGAGAGGAAGACGCCGAACGGATCATCAGCATCGCGCTGCCTCGCAAGTTTCTTACCATGGAGTGAATTGAGCATGCCATACGTTTCCTCGACATCCCGCCCCGAGCTTCGTGGCAATGGACCCGAAATGACGCGTGTTCCCAGCCCCGACGTGCATCAGGACGACGAGGTGACCGAGCCGCTTGGGCGTCCCTACGAAGAACCGATGGACTGGGGCCGGCTGGGAATCTTCGGGCTCGGCCTCGCACTCGGCGCTCTGTTGGGCAGCGGAACGGCGCTGCTGCTTGCGCCGCAGAGCGGCGAAGAGGCGCGCGCGGGCATTGGCCGCAAGGCGCGGTCGGTGCGAGAAGATGTCCGGGACTCGTGGGATGACCTGCGCGACGAACTCGAATGGGCAGCCCGTCGCGGAAGCCGGCGCATCGCGCGGGGCGCGACCCGCGGCGGATGGGTAGCCGAAGACATGCTCGAGCGCGGACGGCGCCGCGTCGGCCTGTAGCGTCAAGCGATCAGGGCCGGATCTGCTCCGGCCCTGATGCCGATGTCAGCGTAGCGAGGACAGTTCGCGCGCGGCGATCCGCTTGTACTGCGCGTCGTTGTACTCCGTCGCGACGCCCTGGACCACCGCGAGGTAGTGCTCTCGCGCCTTTGCTTTCTCGCCGCGGTCGCGATAGATCCGTGCGAGGTCGAGGTGGTGGGTCAGGCGATGCGGATCTACCGCGACTGCCTCTTCCATGTAGCGGATTGCATCCGCCCAGCTGGCCGACCCGAATACCTTCCCGCCGAGAAACGTCCTGGCGAACGACCGCTCTAGTCCGCTCAACCGCATGACCTCGGCGTTCCACATTCCCATCACATGGAGCGCGCCGGGGTGCTTCGGGTCGAGCTCGAGCGCACGTATCGCCTCGGATCGAACCAGGTTCGCGTATTTCACCCGGTCGCGTACGCCGAGTGCGAGCGCTGCAACTCCAACCGAGCGGGCGAGATGAAAGTGCGCTTCGGCATCGTTGGGGTTCACTGCCACAGCGCGACGCGCGTAGGCTTCGCCGCGCCGGTAATACTCTTCGCGCCGGCGTCGCTCCGCCGTGAACTCTCCGAGGTCGACGGCATCGCGGGAGGCCTTCCAGAGCGCCTCGTAGTTCTGCGGGGCGACGGAGAGCGCGCGCTCGTAATGCTCGAGCGCGGCGGCCGCGTCGAGCGCGACGTGCGCGCGATCGCCTGCCAGCAGCGGTTCCGTGACGTTCTGGGCGCCCGCCGGAACGGCTGCCATGAGGGTGAATGCGACCAACCAGTTGCGAACCGTCATCCGAATGCTCTCTCTACGATCTGGCGTGGGGCTACGGCCCGCCGGCGCGGTGGATCACGATGGAATACCCCGGAGACCCAGGAATGCTCGCCCACCGCCTGATCGAGCGGAAGCGCGACGGCGGCCGACTGGAGCCGGGGGAATGGCGTGCGCTGGCCATGGCCTATGCGTCGGGGCACGTGCCCGACTATCAGATGGCCGCGTTCCTCATGGCGGTGTACTGGCGCGGAATGGATCGCGGCGAGATCGCGGCGCTCACGGAGGCGATGCTCGGGAGCGGGTCGCGTCTCGACCTCTCGCATCTCTCCGTGCCGCGGATCGACAAGCACTCTACCGGCGGCGTCGGTGACAAGGTCTCGCTCATCCTCGCGCCGCTCATCGCGTCGCTGGGGGTGGCGGTTCCCATGATGTCGGGGCGGAGCCTGGGGCATACCGGAGGAACGCTCGACAAGCTCGAAGCGATCCCGGGGTTCCGTACATCGCTGACGCTCGCCGAGGCCCGCGCGCAGATAGAGCGCATAGGATGCGCGCTCATCGGACAGTCGGGAGAAATCGCCCCGGCAGATCGGAAGATGTACGCCCTCCGCGACGCCACGGCCACCGTCGAATCCATTCCGCTGATTGCGTCGAGCATCATGAGCAAGAAGCTCGCGGAAGGTCTCACCGGGCTGGTGCTCGACATCAAGCGCGGGTCGGGCGCCTTCCTCCCGGAGCTCGCCCGCGGACTGGAGCTCGCGGAGTTGATGGTTGGCCTCGGCGCCGACCATGATTGCCCGACCGTCGCCCTCATCACCGCGATGGACCGGCCCCTCGGCCGGGCAGTGGGCAACGCTCTCGAGGTCGAGGAGGCGATCCATACGCTCAAGGGCGAGGGTCCGGCTGATCTCCTCGAGGTGACCTATGCGCTCGGGGCGGAGATGCTCGTCCTCGGCGGAACGGTCCGCACGCATAACGCTGCGCGCCGCGCGATGGAGCGTGCCATCTCGTCGGGCGCAGCGGCCGAGCGCTTCGCGGCCATCATCGAAGCGCAGGGCGGCAATCCCGGCGTCGTCGAGGATCCGGCCGCACTCCCGCAGGCGGAGGCGTGCGAGCTGTTCGCAGCGCCGCGGCGCGGCTTTGTCGCGCGGATCGAACCGCGCGCGATCGGCCGCGGACTCACGGCGCTTGGCGGGGGACGCACCAAGGTCGATGACATCGTCGAGCCGTCCGTCGGATTCGTCATCACCGCGCGCGTGGGCGACTGGGTTGAAGCTGGAGAGCCGCTCGCGACGATCTTCGCGCACGACACGAGCGGCATCGAGGTCGGGCGAAGCGCGTTGCGTGGCGCGATCACGATCGGCGATGAGGCGGAGCTGCCGCTGCCGCTCGTCAGCCACCGGATCACCGTAGCGGGAGTTCGGCCGTACGAGCGCGACGAAGCGGATCACGATCCGGGACCGGACGCCTGACCTGTCGATGGGGGGATTGGGGGGCCCCCGGTTTGTGCCCCCCAAAAAGCAGAGCCCCGCCACCCGCCAGTCGCCACCACGGTAGGGGGGGGGGGCGGGGGGTGAAAACCGCCCCATCGCGCGC
>JANPKQ010000425.1:0-19210 GCA_031426115.1 Gemmatimonadaceae bacterium
GTGTAGCGGCGGATCAGGGCCGCTTGTGCCTCCGTCAGCGAGGTGCCGAGCGGAGCGACGACGCTCTCCACGCCGGCCGCGACGAGGCGGACGACGTCGAAGTAGCCTTCGACAAGGAGTGCACGCTCGTCGCGACGGATGCTCTGCTTGGCCCAGTTCAGGCCATAGAGAAGCTTGCCCTTGGAGAAAACGGGGGTCTCTCCCGAGTTCAGATATTTCGGCTCGCCCGGGGCAATAAGGCGGCCGCCAAAACCGACCGGGTGGCCCGACACATCGTGAATTGGGAACATGAGTCGCGCGCGGAATCGCGGCCGTGGCTCGCTAGCTTCGTCGCTCTCGATGAGGAGGCCCGCTTCGAGAAGTCGTTCGTCTTCGAAGCCAAGGCTGTTCAGGTAGCTGCGCAGCACGCCGATCTCGCGCGGCGCCCACCCGAGCCCGAACCGCTCGGCCACCTCGCGCGTGATTCGTCGCTGCTCGAGGTACGCGCGCGCCGCGCGTCCAGCCTCGTCCTCCCACAGCATGCGCCGGCAGTACTCCGCGGCGGTGCCGACGACCTCCCACATCTTCTCGCGCGGGTCCGGTCCCTGCCTCCGCGGCGAGTTGTCCGGGATGTCGATGCCGATCTTCTCCGCGACGAGGCGCACTGCCGCAGGCCACTCCATGCCGAGCCGCTTCTGGAGGAAGCTGAAGACGTCACCACCCTCGTTGCAGACGAAGCAGTAGTAGATGCCCTTCTTCGGCGAAACAGAGAAGTTGCGCTTCGTTCCCTGATGGAATGGACAGGGTCCGCGGTAATCCGTGCCCATCTTCTTCAGGGAGACATGCTCCCCGATGATCTGCACGATGTCAGCGCCCTCCCGCACCTGCTCGACCAGCTCGTCCGGGATCACGCTGCGCCCGACCTGAACGGGGATCTGCATCCGCAACGGCGCGACATCAGGAAAGCTCCACGATCGTCACGCCGGTGCCGCCTTCATTCCATGCGCCGGGGCGATGGCTCGACACGCGCGTATCCTTTGCGAGCATCTCGCCGACGCGCTCTCGGAGGGCGCCCGTTCCCTTCCCGTGAATGATGCGCAAGTGCCGGAGGTCTGCGCGCGAGGCGGCATCCAGCGCGAGCATGACGGCGCTCTCCGCTTCATCCACGCGCAAGCCGCGGAGGTCGATCTCACTCGGCGCATGGACGTCCGGGATGTCGCCGCGCAGGGCGACGGCGGCCGCCGGCGTGTCCGCTCTCCGTGCGGAGCGGCGCACGTCGCTCACCGGGACTGTCATCTTCACGGACCCGACGGCGACGACCGCGTCTCCGTCGCGCACAGCGACAACCCGGCCCGCGCGACCGCCGAAGGTCGTGATCTCGACGGTGTCTCCGATGGCAAGCGGACCCGCGACGATACCCCTGCCGGAGGGCTGCTGCTCGTTCGCCTCGAGGCGGGCCAGGGCATCGCCCTCGGTCGCGGCGAGCGCCTCGACACGCTGGCGTGCAGCACGTGCGGCATCATCGAGCGCATCCGCCTCGACGCCCTTGAGCTCGCGGATGGTGCGCTCGATCTCCGCACGCGCGCCGAGCAGGTAGCGCCGGGCATCGCGCCGCGATGCGCGCTCGACCTCGCGCTCCCGGTCCCCGACGCTTCGTTCGCGCTCCGCGATTCGCGCCCCGCGGTCGCGCACCGACTCGGTATCGGCCGCGGCGATGCGCTCACGCTCCGCGAGCTCCTTCTCCCGTGTCTCCAGCTCGGCGAGCAGCGCGGCGACGTCGCGCTCCCCTCGCGGCACGCGCGCTTCGGCTCGCGCAAGCAGTGGCGCCGGAAGCCCGAGTCGCCGTGCGATGCTCAGGCCATACGAACGTCCCGGAATTCCCTTGATCAACCGATACGTCGGTGCGAGCGCAACCGGATCGAATTGCAGGGACGCATTGACGACCCCCGGTACCTCCGTGGCGAGCTGCTGCAGCACGCCGAGGTGCGTCGTCGCGAGGGTCATCGTGCCGCGGCGAGTCAGATCCTCGAGGATGGCGCCGCCGAGCGCCGCGCCCTCGACCGGGTCCGTCCCGGAGCCGAGCTCGTCGACGAGCACCAGCGAGTCACGGGTCGCCTCGGACAAAATCTCCGCGAGATTCCGCAGGTGCGCGCTGAACGTCGAGAGGCTCGCCTGGATCGACTGCTCGTCGCCGACATCCGCGAAGAACGCGTCGTAGACCGGGATGCGGCTCCCCGTCGCGACTGGAGGCGGTGCGCCGCACTGCGCCATGGCCGAAATGAGGCCGACGGCCTTGAGGAGAACTGTCTTGCCCCCCGTGTTCGGTCCGGAAACGAGAAGCGTTCGCTCATTCGGGTCCATCGTCAGGTCGAACGGTACGACGGCAAGCCCCTGCGCAACGAGCAGCGGGTGCCGTCCCTCGCGAATCGCGAAGCCCTCCACGGCATCGCACAGATCGGCCGGTGCACACAGGAACTCCGCGGCAAAGCGCGCCCGGCCGTACAGCGAGTCGAGCTCGATCAGCGCCTCGATCGCAGCGACCATTGCGGGCTGGCCGGGGCGAATTGTCTCGGTGAGCTCGCGGAGGATTCGTTCGGTCTCACGAATCTCTTCTGCCTCGAGCTCGCGGATCCGGTTGCCCGCTTCGACGGCGGCCGGGGGCTCGACGAAGAGCGTCGCCCCCGTGGACGACGAGTCGTGTACAATCCCGCCGAGCGACGACCGCGCGTCGCGCCGGACCGGAATGACATACCGGCCGTTGCGCACCGTGACCGACATGTCCGGCACCTGCTGGTGCGCGTCGAGCGCGGCCATCATGCGCTCGAGCATTCGCACAAGCTCTCCCTGCGCGCCGCGCAATTCGCGACGCACCTTCCGCATGAGCGGCGACGCATCGTCCCGCACGAGTCCGTCCGGCGCGATCGTGCGGTCGATAACGCGTTCGACGTCTGCCTGCGTGACGAGCCGGCCGGAGAGTTCGGCGAGAACGGCACGGGCCATCTGCGGTCGCCGCTCGTCCCGAAGCGCATCGCGCGTGCGGCGCGATGACGCCAGAAGCGTCGCGGCCGCAAGGAACTCCCCGCTGCTCCACCACGTCCCGGGCACCCCGAGCCGCACAAGCGCCTCGCGCAGGTCCGGGATCGGCTCGGACGGCCATCCCTCGTCGCTTCCAACCATGGCGCGCATCGCCGCGACACGCGTGTGCTCCCGTTCCAGCCCCGCTCGATCGCAGCGCGGGCGCAGGGCGCGGATGTGCGCGGCCCCGAGCTCGGTGGCCGCGCGCCCCCCGACCAGGGCGAGTGCAGCATCGAGCTCGAGGATGCGGAGTGCGTGACTATCGCTCACGCGTCAGTCCGACTGGATACAGAAAAGCCCGAACCGGCGGTATGCCTCGCCAGTTCGGGCTTCGAAAGGACGCTGCGCACGCACGGTCACCCCTTCCTGCCAAGCTCCTCACGAGCGATCGCGCTGATCGTGCTTCCCTCGGCGCGGCCCTTGAAGCGCGGCAGCACGGACCCCATCACGGCCCCGATGTTCGATGCCCCACCGGCGATCGCGGCCTGCACCGCGGCTCGCAGCTCGGCCTCACTCACCTGGGGCGGCTGGTACCCCTCGAGCAGCGTGATCTCCGCACGCTCCCGCTCCGCGAGATCGTCGCGCTTCGCGGACACGTACATCTCAACCGATTCGCGTCGTCGCTTGATGCCCTTCCTCACGACGTCGAGAACTTCCTCGTCGTTCGGGTCGCGGCGAAGCTCGATGCGGCGGTTCTTCACGTCCGAGAGGATCGTCCCGAGGAGCAGCGTTCGAGGCTTGTCCTGCGCTTTTCGCGCGGTGTTCATGTCCTGCTGGAGGCGCGCGAGGAGGTCTGACATTTACGCTGTCCGTCTGCGTCGGTTCGTTCGATGAGCGGCGCCCGCGCCGCGATGGCCGGCGGCGCCCGGTAAGTCACGCCAGCCGTTCAACCTATCGGGCCTCGATCAAACGTGTCAAGCAGTTTGCAGCGTCCTCGAAGGGCTCGGCAGCACGACCGGATGAGTGCAATCTACGCCGCGACGCACGGTGTCGCCGGCAGGCGCCGCCCGCGCGGAATAACTCACCCCGGTGGCCACGCCAGCTTCCGTCCGCCCAGCAGATGCAGGTGGAGGTGTCCGACGCTCTGGCCCGCGTCGCTGCCATTGTTGATGACCACGCGGTAGCCCGATGCATCAACGCCCTCGGTACGCGCGATCTCCGCGGCAAGCAACCCGGCCTTCCCCAGTACGCCCGCATCGGTCAGCGCGTCGAGCGACGCGACATGTGCGCGCGGAATGACGAGCACATGGACTGGAGCCTGGGGATTGATGTCGCGGAACGCGATGCACTCCGGCGTCTCCGCGACGAGCTTCGCGGGAATTTCGCCGCGGACGATCCTGCAGAAAAGACAATCAGCGCTCATCGATCCTCCCTGTTTTTCCGAGAGCCGCCCGCACGATCGCGAGGCCCGCCACGGCCGCGGTCTCGAACCGCAGGATGCCGGCCGCGATGTTCACGGGACGGAATCCGGCCGCAGCCAGTGCCTCGAGTTCGGCATCCTCGAGGCCTCCCTCGGGGCCGATCGCGATCGTTACCGGAGCCGGCGCCGACGCTTCCAACATCGGTGTCCCGCCGGCGTCGAGGACGAACCGCGTGCCGCTGGGAACCGCAGCGAGGGCGCGATCGAGGGGCGCATCCGGATACAGCGTCGGCAGCCAGGCGCCGCCGCTCTGCTCGAGCGCCGAGATCATTCGCGCGCGAATCTTCCCCTGAAATGCTGTCCCTTCCCCGCGAGGAGTGACACTGCGGGACCGCCTCCAGAGCACCGGCCGCCAGGTAGTCGCACCGAGCTCCGCGCTCTTCTCGGCGAGCCACAGCATGCGGTCGCGATCGGCAATGGGGACCATGAGGTGAACGTCCGGTGGGGGCTCGACTCGCTCCACCTCCTCGACCTCGACGGCCCCCCCGCTCTTTGACAGACGGATGAGGATCCCCACTCCCACGCACCCCGCACCGTCGGTAAGCCTGATCCGGTCGGACGGACCCATTCTGCGTACGCGCAGGTGATGCGCCGCGTCGTCACTCAGCGTCGTGATTGCACCCGCGACGGGGGGCTCGGTGGAGAAGAAAGTCGCTACGCTCGACGCGCCAATGCGCTCCACCATTCCCCCTCGATGTCCTCGGTCTCCACCGACCACCCGGCCCGCGCAAGTACATCCATCAGCGCGGCGCGTTCAGTGACGAGCACGCCGCTGAAGATCAGTGCCCCGCCCTGCTCCAGGCCGTCCCGCATGACCGGCAGCAGCGCGGTGATGACCGACGAGATAATGTTGGCGAGGATGACGCGGACCGGGCCGACGAGCGGAAGGAGAATTCCGGCATCGCCCTCCAGCACCGTGACGCGATCGGAAACTCCATTCCGCGCGACATTCTCCTCGGCGTTCTCGATTGCATCGGGATCCAGCTCGATCGCGGCAACGCTGCGTGCGCCCAGTCGGGCGGCGGCGATGGCGAGCACCGCGCTCCCCGCGCCGAGGTCGGCGACCGTGTCGCCGGGGCGGATGACGTTCGCCATGAGGCGGATGACGCCGCGCGTCGTCGGATGATCACCCGTGCCGAACGCCATGCCCGGGTCGATGACGATCGTGCGCTGCGCATCATCAGGGTCGGCAAGCCAGGGCGGCGCAATCGTCAGCGGACCCGCCTGATGACTCGTGATCCGATCGCGCCACCGCTCGCTCCAATCGACAGCCGGCGTGTCCGTCATCTCCACGACGGCGAGCGCACTGGCGCGGCCGATGCGCTCGGCGACTTCACTCCGATTGATGGGCGGCGCGAAATGAGTCGCGAGCACGTCGCCATCTTCCTGGACGCCCTGCGAGCCCATCTCGAAGAGCAGGGCGACGACGGCGTCACGGTCTTCTGCGGGCGCTCGGACGCGCACCGAGAGCCAGCTCAAGCGCCGAGCCGCTCTTTCATCTTCGTCCAGAATCCCTTCGAGCGCGTCGCGGGTGGTGCGGCCTCGAGCTCGCCGAGCTGCTTCAGCAACGATTCTACTTCGGGCGTCACGCGGTCCGGCGTCCATAGCTGCACACGCACGTGCAGGTCGCCGACTCCCGTGGCGTTCACGCGCGGCAGCCCGCGCCCGCGAAGGTGAAAGATCTGGCCGCTCTGTGTTCCCGTCGGGAGGCGGAGCGACACGGTTCCGTTCACGGCGGGAACGTCGATGTCCGCTCCCATCACGAGCTGGGGGTACGAGACCAGCACTTCGCAGTACAGGTCCTCGCCGTCGCGCTCGAAGCGCGCGTCGTCGTCCACCTCGAAGGCGACGAGGACATCGCCGCGAGCCCCCTTGCGCGGGCCGGCATTGCCGACGCCGCGCAGCGTCATGTACTGGCCCGTGGAGACTCCGGGCGGGATCCGAACCTTGATCTCGTGATCCGCGCGAATGCGTCCGTCGCCCTTGCACCGCTTGCAGGGCGATTGCACGACCGTCCCTTCGCCGGAACATGTCGGGCACGGAGCGACGCTGACGAACTGCCCGAAGAAGGAGCGCTGTGCGCGGCGTACCTCGCCGCTTCCGGCGCAGGTCGGGCACCGCTGCACACTCGACCCGGGTTCGGCGCCCGACCCTTCGCACTTGTCACACGGATCGAGGAGCTTTGCCTTGAGCGTGCGCTCGACCCCGGTCGCGACCTCGGCGAGGGTCAAGGTGATGGTCGCCTTGATGTCGGCGCCGCTGCGCGGATTCGCGCCTTCCCGCTGCTCGCCGAACAGGTCGCCGAAGCCGGAGAACCCGCCGAAGTCGCGCATGAAGATGCCGAGTGCTTCCGACAGGTCCACGTGGTGGTAGCTGGCCCCGGCGCCACGGCGCAGCCCCGCCTCGCCGTACCGGTCGTACGCCGCGCGCTTGTCCGGGTCACGGAGCACGTCGTACGCCTCGGTGATCTCCTTGAATTTTTCTTCCGCCTCGCGCGCCCCGTTGTTGCGGTCGGGGTGAAACTGCATCGCGAGCTTGCGGTAGGATTTCTTGATCTCGTCATCGGTCGCGGTCTTCGCGACGCCGAGGACGACGTAATAGTCAGCCATGGGAAAAGTCTGGGTCAGTCCAGCAGATCGCTCACGAGTTGCGACGTGTGTCGCACCAGGGAGATCACCTTGTCGTAGGGCATGCGCGTCGGGCCGATGACGCCAATGACGCCACTCAACCCGCCAGCGCGGTATTCCGCGGTCACCACGGTGAAGCGCTCGAGCCGGGGATCATCGTGCTCGTTGCCGATCGTGATCGACACACCAGCCGTCGCGCTTCGCCGGCGCAGCAGCTCTGCAAGATCCTGGCGCGTGTCGGTGAGCTCGATCAGCCGCCGCATGCTGTCACCACTCGAGAACTCCGGTTGCTCGGCGAGCATCGACGCCTGTCCCAGCTGCATCTGCGGCACGACGTCGAAGAGCTGCTCGCCCTGCTCGACGAACACATTCAGCAGCTCGGAAGCTCCCGGCGCCGTGATCGCGTCGCGGAGGCGCGTCCCGAGCGACGTCCGGACCTCCCTGAGCGGCAGGCCGGCGAGGCGCTCGTTGAGCACGAACGACACCTCGTGCAACGCTCCGTCGGCAATCTCTCCCTTCACCTCGACGAAAATCGTCCGCATCGCCCCACCTTCGAGCGCGAGGACCATGAGGATCCGCTCCGTGGAGAGGCGAACCAGCTCGATCCGGCGGAGGACGGCCCCGTCGAAATGGGGCCCAAGGGCGATGCCGAGCTCCTGGGTGACGACGCCGAGACTCTGGGCGGCTCGCTGGAGGATGGCCTCGATCGTCGACCCCCGGGTGCCGATGCGCTCCTTGAGGACGTCGCGCTCCTCGCGTGCGACCTGGGGCAGACGGATGATCGAGTCTACGTAGACCCGGTAGGCGAGGTCGGTCGGGACCCGACCCGCGGAGGTATGCGGGTGGAAGAGAAACCCCTTCTCCTCGAGGTCGCTCATGGTGTTGCGGATGGTCGCCGGCGACACCCCGAGCCCGAATCGGCGCGCGATGGTCCGGGAACCGGCCGGTTCAGCCGTTTCCACGTAGCTCTGAATGACGGCTTCTAGAACGCGACGCTCGCGTTCGGAGAGCTCGGGCGACGGCATAAGTGCCAACCTATTAACGACTTCGGATAACTGACAAGACAGCAGCAAGGGCGTCGAGCCGGAGCCAACCAAGGTGAGTCAAGCGCAGCACGTCCCCGACGAGCCGGCCCCACCCCGCCTCCAGCCACGGTGCAACCCTGATCAACTCGGGGGCCGAGAGCCTGAGACCGTCCACCGTGCGCAGTCCTAGGTACACCCCCTCGGCCACCCTGTTCTCGGGAGTGAGAAGCTCATCGCCCCCGATCGGATCGGCGCCGGCACCCAGGAGTCGTACCCAGTCGCTGTACGCAGCGACGTTCCACCTCCGGCGTGCTGTATCATACTCATGCGCCGCGGGGCCGATGCCTCCGTACGCCCGTCCGGACCAGTACGACGAGTTATGCCGCGCGCGCGAGCCCGGCCGGCCGAAATTCGAAACCTCGTAGTGCTCCAGCCCCGCGGCGGTGAGACGGCGGTCGGCCTCGAGGAATTCCGCTTCGTAGCGCTCCTCCGGAGTTTCCGTGACGTCTCCGCGCGCGGCCCATCGACCGAGGGGGGTGTGCGGCTCCACGGTCAAACCGTACAGGGAGAGGTGGCCGGGCTCCAGCGCGAGTGCCATGTCCAAATCGCGAGTCCAGTCACGGGGGATCGCCTCGGGGAGTGCGAAGATGAGGTCGAGGGACAGATCGGGGATGCCGTTGTCCCGCGCGACTGCCACAGCCCGTGCCGCAATCTCGGGATCATGCAACCGGTGCATCCAGCGGAGCACGACTGGCTCGAAGGACTGCACACCGAGCGAGAGGCGATTGACGCCAGCCTCACCCCAGGCACGGACACTCGCGGCGTCAACGTCGTCAGGATTCGCCTCGGCGGTGACCTCCGCTCCCGGGGTCAGGGTTGCATGCTCGCGGACGAGCGCAATGAGCCGCGAGATTCCTTCGCCACCGAGTCGCGACGGCGTTCCGCCGCCGAGGTAGAGCGTATCCAGCTCCCACGCTCCGTTCCGCGGGAAGCGAAGGCGAAGCTCGGCCGCGATGCCGGAGAGGAACTCGTCAACCGGAGTGACTCGGCGTACCGCAATCGAGAAATCGCAGTATGAGCAGCGTCGGGCGCAGAACGGCACATGGACGTACAGGTGGCGCGGGTGCACGCAGGAATATACCGAATGCGCGAGGCCCTTTTTTTCGCGCCAACCCGCGAGAGTTCCCGTCAGCGCATCCGGATCTCGCCCGTCAGCAAGCATTCGACGGCGCCGGCGAGCTCCAACGCCGTCACGGCCGCCATGCACTCGCGCGCAGGCAGGCGGGTTCTGGTCGTCAGCGAATCCAGGTCGGCAGGGGCGCGTCGCAGCTCGGCCAGAATCGACCGCTCCGCGTCGCCGAACGTCGCATGCTGCGTGCGGACAGGAGCGGTCAGCCCGACGAGGGCCAACGCGTCCTCGACCGTTGCGATGACGACGGCGCCATCGCGCAGCAGCTCGTTCGTGCCCGCACTTTGTGGCGAGTCGATCGGCCCCGGGACGGCCGCGACGACCCGGCCAAGGTTGGCGGCGATCTCCGCGGTGCCGAGCGCGCCGCTCTTCGTCGGTGCCTCGACGACGATCGTCACCGATGCCAGTGCGGCGAGAATGCGGTTGCGGCGGGGGAACGAACCCTTCGAGGCCCTGTTTCCGGTGGGGAACTCGGACAGGAGCAGTCCGCGGCGGGCAATGTTCGCCTGAAGCTCCCGGTGACCGACCGGGTAGGCGACATCGACGCCCGTCCCCAGGACGGCGGCCGTGCGCCCTGCGACACTCAAAGCCGCGCGATGCGCGGCGGCATCGATACCACGCGCCGATCCGCTGACGATACACGCTCCGGCGCGCGCAAGGCACGAGCAGAGCTCGCGAGTGACTCGAAGCCCGTAGTCGGTCGCATTGCGCGTTCCGACCACGGCGACCACCGGCGCTGCGAGGGTCGCGAGCGACCCGACGACGAAGAGCTCCCTGGGAGGCTGGGGGAGATCGCGCAGGGTGGACGGGTACGCATCATCCCCGATCGCAATCGTTCGGATCGCGCTGCGTTCGACCGAAGGCGGGGCGTCGAGCTCCGACGTCTCGATCTCCGCCCGGTGCATCAGGGGAGCGCGACCTCATCGTGCGCCCGCTGGACGATGGTGCGCATCGCGAGAAGCCTGCTCCACCACGCAGCAAGCAAAGTGTCGAGCCCGGTCCGGCCGGCCGCGCTGATCGGGTAGATCCCGAACGCCTCCGGCGCGTCGAGCGGCGGCCGATCGTCGTCGCCTAGGAGATCCATCTTCGTGAACACGACGCAATGCGGCTTCGCGGCGAGCTCCTTCGAGTACTCGGCCACCTCGCGGCGCAGGCGATCGTAACCCTCCTGCCATTCCATCTCGTCAACCGGAAGGATGAAGGCGAGGAGCCGGGTGCGCTCGATATGCCGCAGGAACTGCAGGCCGAGGCCCTTGCCCTCGTGCGCCCCCTCGATGATGCCCGGGATGTCAGCGACGACGAACGTCCGGCTGTCACTGAGCTGCACGACGCCGAGGTTTGGCGCGAGGGTCGTGAACGGGTAATCGGCGATCTTGGGCCGAGCCGCGGAGATGACGGACAGCAGCGTGGATTTTCCTGCGTTCGGCTCGCCAACGAGGCCCACATCGGCGATGAGCTTCAGCTCGAGCTCGAGGATGCGGGCCTGCCCTTCCTCGCCGGGCTGCCACTCGCGGGGTGACTGATGGGTGGCGGTCGCGAAGAAGGTGTTTCCCTTCCCGCCCCGCCCGCCCTTCGCGATGATCCGCTCTTCCCCGTGCTCGAGGATTTCCGCCAGCGTTTCTCCCGTCTCCTTGTCGCGAATGATCGTCCCCGGCGGCACGGGAAGGACGACGTCGTCCCCCGAGCGCCCGGTCTTGTTCGAGCCCATCCCATGCTCGCCTCGTTCGGCCTGCCAGCGGTCCCGGTAGGTGTAGTCGAGCAGCGTCGTCAGGTTGTAGTCGCCCCGGACGACGATGTCGCCCCCCCTGCCGCCGTCGCCGCCATCCGGCCCGCCCATTGGCACCCGATGTTCCCGGCGGAACGAGGTGCACCCGGATCCCCCCGTTCCCGCTTCCACTCGAACCACGACACGATCGATGAACATTCGCTATTTCCCCAACACCCGGGCCCAGAGCAGACGCACCTTGCGCGCATCTTCCTTCCCCAGAATATCGGCGATCGCCTCGATCGCCGCTTCGATATCACCGGCTGCCACACCGACGTTCAGCGCCCCGTGCAGGTGGGCATGGAGCTGCCGATCCTGACGCGCCGCCGCGCACGATGCGATGACGCACAACTCGCGGCGTCGTAGATCCAGCCCAGGCCGCGACAACACTTTCCCATAGCCTTCGACGATCATCCATGCTTCGAGCGCCGGGTGAAGCGCCCGGACGTTGACCCGAAGCGCTTCGAATCGCGCGCCATACACCGCCGAACACGTCACCTCGCCGCGGATTCGCCACCGCGTGGCATTCCCGTAGTCGGCGCCCTCGTCCTCGACAGGCGCCATTCGACCTGATACCCGGCGCCACTCCCGGGCAGCGCTGAGCCCGCGCGGGAACCCGGCGAAAAGGTAGGACTGGAGAATGAGCTCCTCCACCCAATCCGGAGGCACGAGATCGAGCGCGTCCGTGAAGGCCCGCCTCAGGTCTTCCTCGCCCCCGCCAGTGATGATCGCCGACAAGCGAACCAGCGCCAGCGTTGCCGCATCAGCGACCGGCAATCTCGAGCTGTCGGCGTCCATGCGTGTCATCCCCTCAGTGCTCGCCGCAGCTATTCCATGCCCCGACGCGCTCGATCATCTCGCCCGGAGGGGAACACACGCACTCAGGAAAGGGAGCGCACTTCGCCAACGACTTCGTTGCGCGTATTGCGCACGGACTTTCGCGCGAACTCCGCCAGGCGGGCCGGGAGCGTTTCGGGCAGCGCGCCGAGATGCTGAAGCACACGAAGGACCGCGGCGTACTGCGCGCGTTGTGCACCGTCCTCTACCTTGATCGCGACGCCGATCCCGGCGTCGAGCAGCGCGACGCAATGCACACCTTCGGCGCCGACCTTGGGCAGGATGCGTCCCTCGCTGGTCTCCAGCAGTACCGAGTCGAACCGATCGGTGCCGCTGAACAGGAATGGACGTGTTCTCAGTGCCGTGACGATTCGCGTGGGAATCTCCTCTCCGCGTCGGCTCGCGCTCGCCAGCCGAGCATACGCGCGCGCCATCGACTCGAGACTCGAACCGAACACCACGGCGCCGCAGCCATCGACGCCTCGCGCAATCGCGCTGGCAGGAGTGCCCGACCATCGCGCGACCATCTCGAGGACGGAGCGCTGGACCTGGTGATCCTCGCGCTCGTAGCCGTTCGTCGTCCAGCCTGAGGTGTGTGCGCGGGCGAGCATCGCGGCGTGCTTCCCGGAGCAGTTGTTGTGAAGGCGTGTGGGCCGCTCACCCGCGTCGCGCACAGCACGTGCCCCGCGCGGCGACATCGGATCCTGCGGGCCGCACGCAAGGTCACCTTCCTCGAGGCCGATGTCGTGCAGCATCGCTTCCGCGATCGCCACATGTTCGGGCTCCCCCCCGTGCGATGCACACGAAAGCGCCAGCTGATCGCCCTCCCAGCCGAGGCGATCGAACCCACCCGACTCGATGAGCGGCATGACCTGGAAGGGCTTGGCGCAGGATCGCCAGTACGTCACCATCGACGAGTCGCGCGCTCCGCCGATCAGTGCGTCGCTGCCATCGACCACTGCGGCGTGGACCCGGTGCCGCGACTCGACCAGTCCGCCGCGCGTCGCGCCGATGTCCAGCTCGAATGCCTTCATGACGCCGACACCGGGTGCGGATTGCACGACATTGGCGCTGGGTGCCTGCCACCGTTGGCAAGCTCGCGCGATCTCACGCTGTCAAGATAATGACGCGCTTCGCCGAAAGGGTCAGCCGCCGCGCCGGGCCGCCAGCACGACACCTCCGAGGATCAGTCCGCCGCCGACCAGCGTGATGATCGTCGGGACCTCGGCGATCCCGGGGAGCAGTGCCGCGAGCAGCGTTGCGCCGATCGGCTCGCCCAGCACCGTAAGGTTCACCACGTACGCGGGCATGTAGCGCAGCGCGTAATTCATCCCGGTGTGGCCGAGTAGCATCGGCCCGAGGGCGAGTCCGGCGAAGATCGCGAGCTCTCGCGGCGGGTGCGGCGTCAGTGGCACCGCGAGCATGGCCGAGATCGCAAGCAGGGCGACGAAGCATGCTCCGTAGACGACTGCGACGTACGCCCATAGATCGATCGTTTTCCGCAGCCCGCGACCGATGACGTAGTAGATGGCTGCCGTGACGGCCCCGGCGACCGCGAGGAGGTTGCCGAGCATCGGCCGGTGACCCGTCGCGACGACGACATCCATGAACCCTTCCGACGCGACGACGCCGGCACCTGCGAGTGCGACGAGGATCCCGAGCCACTGCTGGCGAGCAGGCGGCTCGCGCAGCCATGTCGCCGAGAGGAGGGCCACGAACACGGGCTGGAGGTTGACGAGAACGACCGATGCGGCGACGGTGGTGAGGTCGACCGACGTGTTCCAGCTCCAGAAGTGCAGCGCGAGCATGACGCCCGCGGCGCTTGCGACGGCAAGATCCCGCGCGCGGAGGGTGCGAAGCTGTCGCCACTGCCCGGAGACGATCAGGGCGATCGCGATGACGATCAGCGAGAAGCCGAGCCGCCACGTCGCGATCGCCACCGGATGCGCCGCCGACAGTCGAACCAGCGGCGCGGCGAACGATATGCCGAGGAGCGACAGCCCGAGGATGGCGACGGGCGACGGGCGATTCATCGGTCGCGTCGCGGAGTCGCCCGGGTCGTCATCGCCCTAGAAGAACTTGATGTACTTCCTCGGGTTCTTGCGGAAATCCTCGATCAGCGAGTTCAGGTCCGTCGTCATCTTGAGCAGGTTGTCATACAGGACCGGGTCGCGAAGCATCTTGGCCGGCGTCCCGTTGCCCTGCGTCAACAGCTTCAGGAGCGAGTCGCTGCTCTGGGTGATGCCGACGAGGTTGCGGTACAACGTCGTGTCGCCGAGGAGCTGGCCGACCGTCCCGTTGTTCGAGCTCACCTTGGCGATCAGCGTGTCCACCGACGCAATCATGCCGGTAAGCTGGTTGTAGAGCGCGGGGTCGTCGAGGATCTTCGCGAAGGTGCCGTTCGGTTGCTGGAGCCGCGTCAGCATCCTGTTCGTGCCCTCGAGCGTCGTTTCGAGCTGGGTATAGAGCGACCGGTTGGTTACCAGCTGTCCGAGGGTGCCTTCGCCGCGCACGATGCCCCCCGTGATCTCGCGAAGGTCGCTCGTGAGGCCGACCATGTCATCGACGGCACCCGCGGCCTGCGCGATGACCTGCTCGTAGTCGAGCGTCGGGGCGACTGTGATCGTGTCGCCCGTCCCGAGGGTGTCGAACTGCGGCGTACCAGGGCTGATGTCGAGGATCTTGTCGCCGAGAAGACCGAGCGTCTTGAGCTTGGCCTGGGAGTTCTCGCGCACCTGCGACTTGAGGTCCTCGTCGATCTCGAACACGACCCGGAGGTTGCGAAGCGTGTCCTCATCGACCGGCAGGAACTCGATGCTCTTCACGGTGCCGGCGAGTTGACCGGCCACCGTGACCGACCCGCCGACCCGCAGGCCGCTCGCGTTGTTCAGGAGCGCGACGAGCTCGTAGCGCTTCGAGAACAGTCCGACGGCGGCGTTGAGCTTCAGGATCGCGACGAAGAGAACGGCGATCGCGAGCAGGATGATGCTCCCGACCTTGAGCTGATCCCAGGTGATGAACGTCGAACGCTTCATACGTGTCCCGCGGTAAGGAGAATCGTCGGCGCGCCGCCGGCGGTCCCGTGTGTGAAGGGCGAGTGGCTACAGCCCACCGAGAAAATCCTGAATGTAGGGATCGTCGCTCGCGGCCATTTCCTCGGGGGTCCCGAAGAACTTGATCTTCTTCTCCGCGAGCAGCGCGACCTTGGTCGCCATGCGGAAGGCCGAGCGGATGTCGTGTGAGACGACGATGCTGGTGACGTCGAGCTCACGCTGGAGCTTCATGATCAGCCGGGTGATCGTGCCGGTGGTGAGCGGATCGAGGCCGGAGGTCGGCTCGTCGTAGAGCATGATCTCCGGATTGTTCGCCATCCCGCGGGCGATGCCGACGCGCTTCTTCATGCCGCCGGAGAGCTCCGAGGGCAGCTGATCGAGCACCTTGTCGGGATCGAGATCGACGAACTCGAGCTTCTCGCGGACGCGCGCCATGATCTCATCGTCGTTGAGATCCGTGTGCTCTCGCAGGGGGTAGGCGACGTTCTCGAAGACCGTCATCGAGTCGAAGAGCGCCGCGCCCTGGAAGACCATGCCGAGCTTCTGGCGCACCTCGAGCGCGTCGTCGAAATCGAGAGTCGTGATGCCCTGGTCATCGATGAGCACGTCGCCCTGGTCGGGGACGAGGAGACGCAGAATGAGCTTCAGGATCGTCGACTTGCCCGTGCCCGATTCGCCGACAACGACGACCGTCTCGCCGGTATGCGCGACGAACGAGACATCCTCGAGGATCGGCTCGTCGAAGGCGAGGTAGACGTTCCGGAGCGCGATGACCTCGGTGATCTCACCGGCCTCGAGGGCGCGATCCAGCTCCTCGGCGTCCTCACCCGCATCAGATTCGAGCTCCGCCTGGATTGCCTTGCGGACCCCGGCGGACTTGGACTTCCGCTGCTGGTCTTCGCGCCGACGAAAGCGCTCGTCGCCGCGACCCCGGCCCTTCGGATCGTCCTCGCCGCCAGCGCCAGCCGGCGGCGCGTCTCCCTGCTTGTTGTCCGTCATGAGGTCATGAACGCCAGCAGCAGCTGCGTGATGAAGTAGTCGACGATGAGGATCAGGATGCTCGCGAGCACGACGGTCTTCGTCGTGCTGACGCCGACGCCCTCGGTACCACCGGTAGTGTTGAGGCCGTAGTAGCACGCCGTGATCGAGATGATGCCGCCGAAGACGAACGGCTTCACGAGGCCCTGGACGAAGTCGTTCGGGATGACGCGCCAGATGAAGCCGTCCGACGCGATCTGCTCCCACACGGTCCGCCAGTAGAAGCCCGTGGGCAGCTTGACGAAGAGCGTCGCGATGACGTTGCCCCCGAAGATGCCGACCATGTCGCTGATGATCGTCAGCATGGGCAGCATGATGAGGGCGGCAAGGACCCTCGGCGTCACCAGCTTCTTGATCGGGTCCGTGCCGAGGGTGTTGAGGGCGTCGATCTGCTCGGTGACGCGCATCGACCCGAGCTGGGCAGCGATACCCGATCCGACACGTCCCGCGACCATGAGACCGGCGAGCACGGGGCCGAGCTCACGAATCATCGCCGCCGACACGAGGCGTCCGATGTAGATCGTCGCGCCGAAGGTCTCGAGCTGCACCGCGGATTGCAGCGCGAGCACCATCCCCGTGAAGAAGCCCGTGAGGAGGACGATGCCGAGCGACTTGACGCCGATCTCGTCCATCTGCTGAATGAGGTCGCCCCAGTAGAACGGGCGGGCGAAGATGAATCGAAGGGCCTTGCCTGCCAGGGTGAAGTATTCCTGGACGACGAGGACCTTCGCCTTCGCCTTGTTGTTGATGCCGGTGAGGAACGCTGGCAAGAGTCGGGGGAGCGGGGGACCTGGAGTGGTACCGGCAATCCCCCGGAAGGGGGCAAGGGCTGTGCCTCGTACGGTAAGCGCGTTGACCGTTCTAATCTACCCGGGTAGCTTACCGCCCCGCATGAAAAATTTCATCTCGCGCGACCGTCTCGCGACCCTCCTCGGCGCAGCGCCCGGCCATCGGATCGCGATCGTGGGCGATGCGATGCTGGACGTCTACCTGCGGGGGGACGTGGACCGGATCTCTCCGGAGGCCCCGGTCCCGGTGGTTCGGGTGCGTCAGCGGGAACTGGCGCTGGGAGGGGCGGCCAACGTCGCCAACAACGCCATCGCGCTCGGCGCGACGTGCGAGCTGGTGTGCACCATCGGCGCGGATGCGGCGGGGGCCAGCCTGCGGGACATGCTGGGCGGGTCCGGCGCGGTGACGCGCTCGCTGGTGGTCACGGGGCGTCCAACGACGACGAAAACCCGGGTGCTGGCGAGGTCGCAGCAGGTCGTCCGGTTCGATGAGGAGGACGACGCCGACATCGCCGAAGTGGACTTGTCCGGGCTGCTTGCGGCGGTGAACCAGGCTGTGGCCGAGGCCGATGCCCTCGTGCTGGAAGACTACAACAAGGGTGTCCTCGTCCCCGCGGTGATTACGCACGCGATCGCCGCAGCGCGCGCGCGGCGGATCCCGATCGTCGTGGACCCCAAGTATCGGAACTTCTTTGCTTACCGCGGCGCGACGGTATTCAAGCCCAATCGACGCGAGCTCGAGGCGGCGCTGGGGGCGGCGGTCGATCTCGAGCATCCCGAGGCGCTACCGTCGATGCTCGACCGGCTCGGGACCGAGCACCTGCTGCTGACGCTGGGCGAGCGCGGGATGGCGCTCGTGTCGGGGGGAGGCGAGGTGTATCGCGTTCCGACCACGGCGCAGGAGGTGTATGACGTCGTGGGTGCGGGAGATACGGTGACGGCGTTTCTCGCGGTGATGCTGGCGGCGGGGGCGACGGTGCGAGAGGCGGCGGTCATTGCGAATTACGCTGCTGGGGTGGAGGTGGGGAAGCTCGGGGCGGCGACGGTGACAGCAGAGGAGGTGCTGTCCGCATTCGACGTGTCGCGGTCGGGGCCTCCAGCGATCTAACCCGCTCTGGCGCGAGGTAGTCCCGTCCCCGTCGCGACCGGATCTCATGGCATGGCCTCCGCTGACGCCTCCCGCGCGCGGGGCTGCCGACCGAGTCCGCCGCTCGCCGCCTGAACCTCCCTGGCGACTTCGCAAACGGTCACGCAGCGGCACGCGGCGAGGAGGCGCACGAGGGTCTGGGTGGTTTCCCCGATACGACCCCGGTCCGTGTCCTTCAGGTGATGCTTGAAGCCAAAGCCACCCTGGCGCCGGAGCAGGAAGTCCCCCGGCGTCAGGCGCGCCGCGCAGGGAGCCGTCTGGGCAGACGCCGGATTTAGGTCGTCCGGATGGAACTGGACGACGACTACCCTATCGGGGAACAACCGGGCTTCTAAGAGAAGGGCGCGGATGAAGGCGAGCGATAGCCGACGCCTGAAGATGAGAAACGTCGGCGATCCCGCGGGCACGACAGCCGTGCTGGTCGGTACTTCGAGCAACCCATGCCGCAGATAATGGAGTCGCCGTGGCGACAGTGACCAGGCGCCGCGAAAGGGCGTCGACCCGAAAACGCTGAGACGCTGCGGGGTCGCACTCGAATCTGCCGAGTAGCCCAGGCGCGTCAGTTCGTCGAGCGCCCTCCCGCTGAGTGCGCACCATCCCGGTGCCCGAAACGATGTAGGCGATGCCCCGAAAAAATCCTCGTGCAATCGCCGAGATGTTTCGAGGAACGCGAGATCACGCCGCCCTCCGTGGATGAGGGCATCGCTCTCCACCATGTCGTGACGGTGGGTGTGGCTTGCAACCTCGTGCCCGCCGGCCTGAAGCTCGCGCAGCCGCGCGGCATAGCGGCCCTCGCTCAGCATCGCCGAGGGAATGAAGAAGGTGGCGCGGATCCCCGCGTCAGAGAGCCACCCTGCCGCAAAAGTGATATCCTCGGGGAGATCCCCTTCGTGAAGGTCGAGCGTTACGGCAACCGCCGCTTCCTGGGGACGCATTTCCCCACCCGCGGCGCCGTGATCAGGGATGTTGCGACGTACTGTAGTTGGGTGCATGCGAGTCATTGTCCGGACGATTTGCATGTCGTCCTGCTCGAGGTGATGCTGGCAATGCTTCCTAATCGTGCAGAAGGGGAGCCAGCTCAATGGTCACATACTCGCGCGTTCCGGCGGCTTCCGCCGGGCCGGCGATACGATTCTACTCGACGCCGGAGTGTCGGCTCGTCTGACCGAATGTACCCAGCACGTAGCCACCGTCCCACGATTGTGCATTCCCCGCCGTCGAATGCGCGACGCCCATCGCAAATGCACGAAGCGTTTGGCTTTACACT
>JANPKQ010000426.1:0-6759 GCA_031426115.1 Gemmatimonadaceae bacterium
GGCTACACCAAGGGAAAGGTCGTGCTCGCGACGGTGTACGGCGATGTCCATGACATCGGCAAGTCGCTGGTCAACACGATCCTCTCGAACAACGGCTACACGGTGTTCGATCTTGGCAAGCAGGTGCCCGTCAACACCATCATCGACCGTGCGATCGAGGTCGGGGCGGATGCGATCGGGCTGTCGGCGCTGCTCGTCTCGACGTCGAAGCAGATGCCGCTGTGCGTCCAGGAGCTCGATCGTCGGAAGCTCGAGATCCCGGTGTTGATCGGAGGAGCGGCGATCAACCGTCGCTTTGGCCGGCGGGCGATGTTCGTGGAAGGAGAGAGGCCATACGCTTCCGGCGTGTTCTACTGCAAGGACGCCTTCGAGGGTCTCGAGACGATCGACGCTCTCCAGGATGCCGTGCGGCGGAATCCTCTGGTCGAGCGCAATCTCGCCGAGGCGCGAGCAGATGTGTTTCTTCGCGCGGGCGTCGGGAAGGACATCGCATCGGGAACGGACGACACGGCGCGCAGCGACACGCCGCGGAATAACCGGGTGCCGGAGCCTCCGTTCCTCGGGGCGCGCGTCTGTCGGGACATTCCGCTCGACGAGATCTTTGCGCTGCTCGACCTCGATGAGCTCTATCGACTCCAGTGGGGCGCACGGGGCTCGGGCCCGAAGTACGATGCGACGATCCGCGATGAGTTCGAGCCCGCGCGACTTCGCCTCCAGGAGGACGCGGCGAAGAACGGCTGGCTTCAGCCACGCGCTGTATACGGCTACTTCCCCGTGCAGTCCGCGGGGAACGACCTCATCGTCTACGATCCGGCGGCGCGGGGGAGCGATGGCGGAAGCCTTCGCGAGATCGCCCGCTTCACCTATCCGCGCATGGTTGGGCGCGAGCGCCTGTGCCTCGCCGACTACTTCCGGTCAGTTGACTCGGGCGACGTGGACATCGCCGCCTTCCAGGTGGTGACGGTCGGCGAGGAGGCGGCGCGCCGCTTCGAGGAGCTTCAGGGAAGGAACGAGTACAGCGAGGCCTACTACGTCCATGGCCTCGCCGTCGAAGCTGCCGAAGCGGTCGCCATGTGGATGCACCAGCGCATCCGCCGCGAGCTTGGCATGGGCGAAGAGCAGGGCAAGCGCTACTCGTGGGGCTATGGCGCCTGCCCCGACCTCGACGACCACGCCACCGTGTTCCGGATCCTCCCGGTCGCCGAGTCGATCGGCGTGACGCTCACGACCGCATTCCAGCTTATGCCCGAGGCGTCAACTGCTGCGATGATCGTTCATCACCCCGATGCGAAGTACTACGCGGTGAGAGGGATTGTGGAGACGGGGTCCGCCGCAGTCGCCGGGGCAGGTGTCGCGTAGGCACTGTGAGCGAACAGCGAAGTAAACGGTTTTCAGTGATCGGTGATCAGTGAACTTCGTCGCTTTGGGCATGCGCCCACTTACAACTGATCACTGAAAACTGAAAACCGTCACCTTCGTTTCGCCGCACAACCCCGAATCTCCAATGTCCTCGCTCATCGACCGCCTGCTCGATCCTGATCGCGTCGTGCTCTTCGACGGCGCGATGGGTACGATGCTGTACTCGCGCGGCGTGTACATCAATCAGTGCTATGATGAGCTGAACGTGCGGTCGCCCGATCTCGTGCGCGACGTGCACGCCGAATATGTCGCGGCGGGAGCGGAGGTGCTCGAGACGAACACCTTCGGCGCGAATCGCCTGAAGCTCGAGCAGTACGGCCTCTCCGACCGCGTTCGGGAGATCAACCGGGCGGGTGCGGAGCTGGCCCGAGCGGCGCTGGGGGAGCGCGGGCTCGTCGCCGGCGCGGTGGGGCCGCTGGGCGTCCGACTCGAGCCCTTCGGTCCGACGAGCCTCGACGAGGCGCGAGCCCTTTTTCGCGAGCAGATGGAGGGACTGGCCGAGGGCGGCGCGAATCTGTTCCTCCTCGAGACCTTCTCCGACCTGCACGAGATCGAACAGGCGCTGCTCGCGGCGCGGGACGTCGACTCGACCCGCCCGGTGATCGCCCAGATGACCATCGGCATCGACTGCCGAACCCCGTACGGCGCGTCGGTCGAGGATGTCGCCATCGCGCTCGACGCCGCGGGCGCCGACATCATCGGGCTCAACTGCTCCGTCGGACCACAGGCGATCCTCGACGCGGTCGAGAAGATGGCGCAGGTGACGCGCAAGAAGCTCAGCGCGCAGCCGAACGCCGGAATGCCGCGCGACATCGGCGGACGCAGCATGTACATGGCGAGCCCCGAATACATGGCGAGCTACGCACGGCACCTCATTCACGCGGGCGCGCGCGTCATCGGCGGCTGCTGCGGAACGACGCCGGAGCACATCGCCGCGATCGCCGAGGGGATTCGGCCGCTGGCGCCGCGCAACGTCGTGACGACGACGCGCCGCGAGCGGCGCGCGACGCCGCGCGGCGTGGACTCCGTGCTGGAATCGGAGAAGGCGGGCGTCGAGCCCGCGCCCTTCGCGGAACGCTCGCGGTTCGCCGGCAAGATCGCGCGCGGCGAGTTCGTCACGTCTGTCGAGATCGTCCCGCCGCGGGGCGTCGATGCATCGAAGATGCTGCGCGACGTCGGCGCGCTCCGCGTGGCGGGGGTGGATGCGGTGAACGTCCCCGATGGACCGCGTGCGCAAAGCCGCATGGGAGCGCTGCTGACGAGCGTCCTCATCGAGCAGCAGGTCGGCATCGAGACCGTGACTCACTACTGCTGCCGCGACCGCAACCTCCTCGGCATGCTGAGCGACCTGCTCGGCGCGTCGGCCATCGGCCTGCGGAACCTGCTGCTCATCACGGGCGATCCGCCGAAGATGGGTCCGTATCCGGAGGCGACCGCCGTCTTCGACATCGACGCCATCGGGCTCACCAACCTCGTGAGCAACCTGAATCACGGCCTCGACCCCGGCGGCAATGCGATCGGCGCCCCGACGCGCTTTGCCATCGGCGTCGGCGTGAACCCGGCCGCGATCGATGCGGCCCACGAGCTGCGGCGCTTCGAGTGGAAGGTCGAGGCGGGGGCCGAGTATGCGATCACCCAGCCGGTGTTCGACGTGGAGCAGCTCGAGCGCTTCCTCGACACGATCGGCCATGTGCGCATCCCGATCATCGCCGGGATCTGGCCTCTCGTCTCCGTGCGGAACGCAGAGTTCCTCGCCAACGAGGTGCCCGGCGTGTCGGTGCCGGAGTCGGTGATTACGCGGATGCGCCAGGCGGGCGAGCGCGGCAAGGAAGCAGGCCTCGCCGAAGGCATCGCCATCGCCCGCGAGATGCTGGAGCGGGTTCGTCCGTCCGTGCAGGGCGTGCAGGTGTCTGCGCCGTTCGGTCGCGTGGAGCTTGCGCTCGATGTGTTCAAGGAAACGCTCGCGTCTTCTGTCGGAGTGCGCTGACCGGCTAGCGGGAACCCAGCGCCGACCTGCCCGCTTCTCCAGATGTCCCACGCCAGCGAGATTTCGGGTAGCCGCCAACGAGGCGCTGGCAACATGTTCTGCCCATCCTCCTGTCCATGAGACTCCCGTGAGAGCCCTGCTCCTGATCGACCACGGATCCCGCCGAAGCGAAGCGAACGAGATGCTCGAATGCATGGCCACGCTCGTACAGCGTATGGCGGGCCCGTCGGTGATCGTGCGACACGCGCACATGGAGCTCGCCGAACCATCGATCGACGGCGGGGTTGCGGCGTGCATCGCGGCCGGCGCCACGGAAATCATCGCGTTCCCGTACATGTTGTCGCCGGGCCGGCACTCGACTTCCGACATTCCCGCGCTGGTCGCGACGGCGGCGAAAGCGAATCCCGCCGTACGGGTACGCGTGACGGCAGCGTTCGGCATCGAGTCGGAGCTCGCCGCAGTGATCCTCCGTCGCGCTGGGATCGACCTCGCGGAGCGGATCGACACGGCGACCGCGTGTCAATGCTGGCAGCCCGAGGGTCGGGTCGGCACCTGCGGCGATGCGTGCCCGGCGCGGGGGAGTGCGCGCGGCGCTGACGCGCTGGCCGGCACGTCGGGTGCCCACGCCCAGGGGTCGCGCTGATGATGCGTCGTGAGTTCAGGGCGATGACCATGGGAACCGCGCTTGCAGCGGCGGTCGCAGGCTGCGGCGGCAACGACGAGCGCGCGGAGGGATCGCACCCGGTGAGCATCACCATGGAGCGGAACGCATGCTTCGGCCGGTGCCCGGTGTACCGCCTCGACATCAGCGATAGCGGCAAGGTCGTGTATGAGGGCCGGGGGTTCGTGCAGGAGCGCGGCCGCCATGAGGCGACGATCCCGGCGGAGGACGTCCAGGCCCTCGCGAAGGAGATCGAAGCCGCCGGATTCTTCAGCCTCCGCGACAACTATCCGCCCGACGCTACCGACCATGCGACGGTCATCACGTCGGTGACGATCGACCGGAAGACCAAGCGTGTGGAACACAATCTCGGGTCGACGACAGCACCGGCAGCCCTCGAGGCGCTCTATCGGCGCATCGACGAGGTCGCCAGGTCGAAGCAATGGGTGGGCGACGCGCCCGCACCGCGACCCGGGGAGAAGGGTGGCGGCGCCGACACCGCGCGCCGGGATACCGCCGTGCGCTGACGCGGGGCGTCGACGGCGCTATCTTGCGACCGTCCGCGGTCCACGTCCGACAGCCTCCTGCCCGCCCATCCCGTGTCCGGTTCTTCAGTGTCCGATGTTCCCGCCCCGCTGACGATGCTCTCCGACGAGGAGACGATGTTCCGGGCCGCCGTTGCGGAGTTCGCTGCGGAAGAGGTGGCGCCGCGAGTGATGCAGATGGAGCACGCCGCGAAGCTCGATCCGACGCTCATCCCGAAGTTCTTCGAGCTCGGGCTGATGGGCATCGAGGTCCCCGACCAGTACGGTGGTGCCGGCGGCTCCCTCTTCATGGTCACCCTGGCTGTCGAAGAAATCAGCAAGATCGACGCATCGTCGGCGATCCTCGTCGACGTTCAGAACACCCTCGTCAACTACCCGATCAACCGCTACGGCACCGACGCGCAGAAGACGCGCTACCTCGGCAAGCTCACGAGCGGGACGGTCGGTGCGTACGCACTCTCCGAGGCCGGCTCGGGCTCGGATGCCTTCGGGCTCTCGACGCGTGCGGTGCGCGATGGTGACCAGTGGGTGCTCGACGGGAGGAAGCTGTGGATCACGAACGGCGCCGAGGCGGGGGTGTTCATCGTCTTTGCGACGATCGATCCCGCGGCGGGCTACAAGGGAATCACGGCGTTTCTCATCGAGCGCGACTTCCCCGGTTTTCGCGTCGGGAAGAAGGAAGACAAGCTCGGCATCCGCGCATCGAGCACCACGGAGCTGCTGCTCGACGCGTGCAGGGTTCCGGTGGAGAACATGCTCGGCGCTCCGGGGCAGGGGTACAAGATCGCGATCGAGACGCTGAACGAGGGCCGCATCGGCATCGGCGCACAGATGATCGGCGTCGCCCAGGGCGCGCTCGCGGCGACGGTCGCCTACGTCAAGGAGCGCACGCAGTTCGGGAAGTCGATCGCCGACTTTCAGGCCGTGCAATTCCAGCTCGCCCAGGCGGCGACGGATGTCGAAGCCGCGCGCCTCATGGTGTACAACGCGGCGCGGCTCAAGGACAGCGGCGCCGACATCGCTCGCGAAGGCGCGATGGCCAAGCTGTTCTCCTCGCAGGTCTGCGAGCGGGTCACCTCGCTGTGCGTGGAGCTTTTCGGTGGCTACGGGTATACCAAGGAGTACCCCGTCGAGAAGTTCTATCGCGACGCCAAGATCGGAACGATCTACGAGGGGACGTCGAACATGCAGCTTCAGACCATCGCCAAGATGCTGCTGCGCTGACGCGCGGCGCATCGGGCCTACCACGGAGCACTCAATGCGCTTTCGCACTTCGCTGATACCGCTCGCCATCCTCGCAACGCTCTCCGCCCCGCTCGTCGCACAGGTTCCCGTGAATCCGGCGCCGATGCCACCGCCGCAGATCGTGACGAATGGCGAGGGGGAGGCGCAGGTGACGCCGGACCGCGCCCGGATCCACCTTGCGGTCGAAACCCGCGGCAAGACGGCGGCGGAGGCCGCGGCCGAGAATGCGCGTATCCAGACCGCGGTGATCGCGCGGCTGCGCGCCCTCGGAATTCCCGCCGAACGCATCACGACGGTGGGCTACAACGTGCAGCCCGAGTACAGCCGGAGCCGTGAGAACGAGGCCACCCAGCCTCGCGTCATCGGCTATGTCGCGCACAACACCGTCCGTGCCGATGTGTGGAAGATGGATCAGGTCGGCCCGGCGATCGACGCCGCGCTCGCCGCCGGATCGAACAGGGTCGGCGCGCTCGACATGTATTCCTCCCGCGAAGATGCGGTTCGGCGTCAGGCGCTCGCCAACGCGGTGAATGCCGCTCGGGCTGATGCCGAAGCGATGGCGACGGCGGCGGGTGGGCGACTCGGGCCGCTCCTCGAGCTCACCTCCGGCGGCTTCTATCGCCCGCAGCCGGCGAGCGCGATGATGCGCGGCATGGAGCAGCAGGCCGCCGATACGCCGATCGCCGCCGGGGAGCAGACTGTGCGGGCGAACGTCATGGCGCGGTGGCAGTTCGTCCCGGGCACCCGGTAGCGACGGAGCACTGCGGGCATGACGTGAACGGCCGGGCGATGCCCGGCCCGTAGTTGTTTTTACCATAATAGGAGGGGGCGCCCCCGAACCGAGGGAAAAATACGGGGGCCCACCACCCCCAGGGGCCGGTGACCAAAAAAACATACAGCCC
>JANPKQ010000427.1:0-16166 GCA_031426115.1 Gemmatimonadaceae bacterium
GTGGGAAATCCTGTCGCTGCTCCTCGCGCTGCTGGAGCTCGCTCGACGCGGCGAAGTCCGCATCGCCCAACCCCGACCCTTTGCGAGTGTGGAGATCGCCCGTGACGTCGCCGCTAGCGAAGCTGCTTGAGGCGGCGCTCTTCGCGAGCGCGCGGCCCGTGACGATCGATGAGCTCACCGCCCTGGATGCCGAGGCGGGCACCGAGGACGTGACCGCGGCGCTCGACGAGCTGCGGATGCACTATGACGCCGATGGCCATGGCGTCGAGCTCATGGAGGTCGGCGGAGGCTGGCAGATCCTGACCAGGCCGGAGTACACCGAGGCCATCGAGCGCGCGCAGCTCGCCGCTCGCCCGCATCGCCTCTCGGCCGCGGCACTCGAGACGCTCGCCATCATCGCGTACCGGCAGCCGATCGGTCGGGCCGAGATCGAGGAGATCCGCGGCGTCGCCGTGGGCGGCGTGCTGAAGTCGCTGCACGACCGCGGTCTCATCGAAGTCACGGGACGCGCTGAAGGACTTGGCCGCCCGCTGCTCTATGGCACGACGCCCGTCTTTCTCGAGCAGTTTGCGCTCCGGCACCTCGAGGAGCTTCCGCGCGCGGACGAGCTCGCGATCGCGCTACGCGCGGCGGCACCGGTCGGATGATGGCGGAGACCATGCGCATTCAGCGCGCGCTCGCGCGGGCCGGCGTGTCATCGCGCCGCGCCGCGGAAGCGCTCATCGCCGAGGGGCGCGTCTCCGTCAACGGGGCCGTCGCGCGGACCGGGCAGAGCGTCGACCCGGCGCGCGATCGCATCACCGTGGATGGCAAGGTCATCGCCGCCCCAACCGCCGCGACGTGGCTCGTGCTGAACAAGCCGACGGGCGTCGTCACGACGGCGAACGATCCCGAAGGCCGCAAGACCGTGTTCTCGCTCGTTCCGCCGAAGCCGGGCCTCACCTATGTCGGGCGCCTCGACTACATGACGGAGGGCGTCCTGCTCATGACCACAGACGGCGTCGCTGCCCACCGTCTGACGCACCCCAGCACCGAGATCGAGCGCACGTACCGGGTGCTCGTGCGCGGCAACGGACCGGCCGCCGTGCGCGCCGCGCGCCAGGGCATCGAGCTCGAGGATGGCCTCGTGTATCCCACTGATGTCGAAGCGCATTCCGTCTCGCGCGGACTGTGGGAGCTGGACCTGACGATCGCCGAAGGACGCACTCGCGAGATTCGTCGTCTTTGCGAAGCGCTGGAGCTGGGCGTCGAGCGGCTGGTCCGCACACGCTTCGGGCCCGTGAACCTCGGCAAGCTTCCGCCGGGCGAAAGCCGCAACCTGACCCGGACCGAGCGCGAGATCATCGACGCCATTGCCCGCCGCCGGGACTGATCGATGGAGCTCCGAAACTCGACGGTCCTCCTGCTCGGCGGGAGTGGCCTGGTTGGTACGGCGATCGCGCGGCGGCTGCTCGACTTCCAGCCGACGCGGCTCGTCATCTCGGGGCTGACGCGCGAGGAAGCGGAGGCCGGTGTGGCCGAGCTTGCGCCCGTCGCCGGAGCCGCGGTACTGGAGCCCGTCTGGGGAAACATCTTTCTCCCCGAGGACATCGCCGACGCGTCGCGCGAGCGCCTCGCGACCGATGGGGCGATTCGCAGCCGCCTCGTGCGTGAACTCTTCGGCCCCCTCACGCCCGAGGTGCTGCAGGGCAACCTGCTCTTCCGATGGCTCGATCGATACCGCCCTGACGCCGTCATCGATTGCGTCAATACGGCGACCGCCCTCGCCTACCAGGATGTTTTTGCCAGCGCAGCGAAGCTGCTCGCGGCCGCAGAAGGCGGCGCCGTCACGACCGAGCAGGTCGAACGGCATCTGCTGACCCTCGAGCTTCCGCAGCTCATCCGGCACGTGCAGATCGCGCTCGAAGGACTCAAGCGCTCCGGGACGCAGGCATACGTGAAGGTCGGGACGAGCGGGACGGGTGGGATGGGTCTCAACATCCCGTATACCCACAGCGAGGAGCGTCCCTCGAGGACGCTGCTCGCGAAATCGGCGGTTGCCGGGGCGCAGTCGCTCTTTCTCTTCCTCATGGCGAGGACGCCGGACGCTCCCGCGATGATCGAGATCAAGCCGACGGCGACTATCGGGTGGCGTGAGATCGCCTTCGGCCCTGTGCGACGCGCGGGTCGCGAGCTCGAGCTCGTGGACTGTACGGCACCTCTGCCAGCAGCGACCGCGTTCGCCCCCGGGGCAAGCGGGTGGAGTGTCACGGGGACGCCGCTCGAGAGCGTCTACATCAACGTCGGCGAAAACGGGGTGTTCTCCCGCGACGAATTCGAGACGGTCACAGCGCTGGGACAGATGGAGCTCGTGACCCCGGAGGAGATCGCCGACGTGGCGATCCTCGAGCTGACGGGGCGTCCCTCGGGGAAGGACATCGTCGCGGCGCTGGATGGCGCCTCGTTCGGACCGACCTATCGTGCCGGCTACCTGCGCGCGAATGCGGTCGAGGGTCTCCGGGCACTCGAGCGCGAGCACGGGGTACGTTCCATCGGGTTCGAGATGCTCGGTCCCCCGCGGCTCACGAAGCTCTTGTACGAGGCCCATCTCATGAGCTGTCTTCGCTCGAGCACGCGTGCCCTGTCCACGGCAGCACCGGACGCGCTGTCGGCGGAGGCGGAGCGGTATCTGCGCGAGGAAGCACACGATCTCCGGCGGCAGATCCTCAGCGTCGGAATTCCCATCGTCCTGTCGGACGGCCAATCGGTGCTCCGCGGCCCGACGGTGGTGGTCGCGCCGGGCGATCGCGGGGTCGATGTCGCACCCCGCGGATGGATGGACCTCCGGCCGGCGAACATCGCGCAATGGGTTCGGCGGGCGGGGGCGATCGCGTCGGAAGCCGTGGATACCGGCACCGGATCATCGGCGCGATGGACCGCCATCGTTCCCGACGCCCCGATCGAGCCGGCACGGATGGCGGTGTGGATCTTCGAGAACGAGGATGGCGGGTTCCGGATCAAGCGCTGACGGCCGGGGATCCCGCGTTCCGCGGGTTCGGATCTTGAACGAGGGATAGTCGTCCAGCGGTACACGTACACTCACAAGGGGCGTTCGCGTGGCAACTCAGGTCTCACCGGCGGCTGATGCCGCCCTCGTGCGCGACGTCATGGCGCAAGTCGGCAAGCGCATCGTCGGCCAGGAGTACATGGTCGAGCGCCTGCTCATCAGCCTCCTCACCGGGGGACACGTTCTCCTCGAGGGCGTCCCCGGACTCGCGAAGACACTGACCGTCCGGACGCTCGCCGAAACGATCTCCACGAGCTTCCAGCGCATCCAGTTCACCCCCGACCTGCTTCCGGCCGACGTCGTCGGCACGATGATCTACGATCAGTCGAATGGGCAGTTCAGCGTGAAGAAGGGGCCGATCTTCGCCAACATCATCCTCGCCGACGAGATCACCCGCGCGCCGGCGAAGGTGCAGGCGGCACGCCTCGAAGCGATGCAGGAGAAGCAGGTCACCATCGGCGGGACGACGTTCAAGCTCGAGGAGCCCTTCCTCGTCCTCGCGACGCAGAACCCGATCGAGCAGGAGGGAACGTATCCACTTCCCGAAGCCCAGGTTGACCGCTTCATGCTGAAGTTGCGGGTCGGCTATCCGACGCGCGAGGAAGAGAAGGAGATCATGCGGCGGATGGCGGGCGGGGAGACGATCCAGATCCACCATGCCGCGACGCCGGAAGCGATCATGGACGCGCGCCACCGCATCGCCGAGCTGTATGTCGATGAGCGCATCGTGGACTACATCGTGGACATCGTCCATGCGACACGGAAGCCCGGCGAAGCCGGTCTCGCGGATCTCGCTCCCCTCATCGAGTTCGGGGCGAGCCCCCGTGCGACGATCGCGCTCGCCCAGGCGTCGCGCGCCCATGCGTTCCTGCGCGGGCGCACCTTCGTGACGCCCGACGATGTGAAGGCCATCGCGCCGGACGTCCTGCGGCATCGCGTCATCACGACCTACGAGGCGGAAGCGGAAGAAGTCACCTCGGACATCATCGTGCAGCGCGTCCTCGGAGCGATCGAGAGTCCGTGACGGCTCCCGGCACCGCCCGGCCCTCGCGGACGGAGGCCAGTCGCAAGGCCCCCGCGCCGGGGGCCACGCGTGCCGTGCGTGACGCGAAGCCCGACTCCGACCCGACGCGCAATCCGGGGATCCGTGAGCGTCGGGTCGTCGGCGTTCCGCCCGAGGTTTTGCGTCAGGTCAAGCTCATCGAGCTGCGGACGCGCGGGCTCGTCAACTCCCTCTTCACGGGCGAGTACCGCTCGACGTTCAAGGGGCAGGGGATGGAGTTCTCCGAGGTGCGGGAGTACCAGCCCGGGGACGAGGTGCGCTCGATCGACTGGAACGTCACCGCCCGCATGCGCCGTCCCTTCGTGAAGCGGTACATCGAGGAGCGCGAGCTCACCGTGATGCTCGTCGTCGACCTCTCGGGCTCGGAGCGCTTCGGCACCGTGCGCCGCTTCAAGAGCGAGCTCGCCACGGAACTCGGCGCCGTGCTCGCGATGTCGGCGATTCGCAACAACGACCGCGTCGGTATCCTGCTGTTCACCGACGAGGTCGAACATGTGGTCCCGCCGCGAAAGGGGCGTCGGCACGTCCTTCGGCTCATTCGCGACCTGCTCGTGCACGAGCCAGTGGGGCGCGGCACTGATCTCGCCGGTGCGATGACGTACCTGCGCCAGATGCTGCATCACAAGACCATCGTCTTCATCATCTCCGACTTCCTCGCCCCCGACATCGAGAAGCCGCTGAAGTATCTCGCGGCGCAGCACGATGTCGTGGCGATCTCGATCGATGATCCCAGCGAGCGCTCGCTCCCCGACATCGGCGTCGCGCGGCTGACCGATGCAGAGAGCGGGGAAACGATCGACATCGACACGAGCGATCCGGCGGTGCGGGCGCACTTCGAGTCGCAGGTCACCACCGAGCGCGAGGCGCGGAAGCACCTGCTGCGACGGCTCGCGGTGGACGAGGTCCTCGTGAGCACGGATGGCGGTTTCATCGAGCCACTGCTCAAGTTCTTCCGCTCGCGCGAGACGAGGACACGGCGATGATCGTGGCTCTCGCGCTCGCCGCACTGCTGCAGGGCCCTGGGGCACAGCCCGTGGCTCCGCCCCGCATGAGCATCAGCGTGCGGCCGGAGACCGTCACCGTCGGCGACCCGTTCGTCGTGGCGATCCGGCTCCGTGCCCCCGCCGGTTCGGCGATCGAATTCCCAACGGGCCCCGATACCGGCGGACCGGTGGAAATGCTGGACACGAGACGCGTCGCGCCGTTTTCGGCGGATACCGCGGCCAGCGACGCGGTGGACCAGGTTGCGAGCTACCGGATGGCGGCCTGGGAAACGGGACCGCTGACTTTCGACCTCGGCGCTGCGAGCGTTCGAACGCCTGGGGGCGTCGTCGAAGTCCCGGTGGGAGAGCTCACGATCGTCGTCGCGAGTGTGCTCCCCGCGGACACTACCCTGCGAGTCCCGAAGCCGGCGCGCGACATCTTCGGCCCCGTTGTCCCATGGTGGTGGCCCTGGCTCCCGATTCTCGTTGCCGTCGCCGCGCTGGGCGGTCTTCTGTGGTGGTGGTGGCGTCGTCGCAGGGGTCGGCTCAACGACGTTCCCGCGCTCGATCCCTATGATCTCGCCGAACGCGAGTTCGCCCGTATCGAATCGCTCGGGCTCCTCGAGGCCGGGGAGCGCGGACGCTTTGTCGCCCTCATGGTCGAGGTGCTTCGCGACTATCTGGCGGCGCGCGTGACGACCGCCCATCCGTCGCTCACGAGCACGGAGCTGCTCGATGTGATGCGGCGTGCCTCGGGGGTGCCGGTCGATCGTCTGACACCGGTGCTCAGTGAGTCGGATCTGATCAAGTTCGCGAAACGGCCGGTGTCGGCCGATCGGGCGCGGGAGATCGGGCGCGAGGCTCGCGCGATCGTGAAGGACCTTGGACGGACACAGGCGGCAGGGGCCGCCACGAAGGAGGCAGCATGAGGAGGATGATCTCGAGGGCCATGGCGTATGTGGCACTGCTCACCATCGCGTCTCCCGGCTTCCTCGATGCCGCGGGCCCGAAGGAGGCAGCCGCGCATTTCCGCGCGAAGCGATACGCCGAGGCCGCCGCCGAATACCGGCGCGCGATCGCGGGTGGTGACAAGAGCGAGGAGACCTTGTACAACCTTGGCACTGCGCTCCTCAACGCCGACTCGCTCACGGCAGCCGCCGAAGTACTCGAGCGAGCGTCGGGCGCGCGATCGGAGGAGGTTCGGTACCGGGCCCTCTTCAATCTCGGCCTCGCGCACCTCACCGAGGGTCTGGCTGCCGAAGGCGACGCCGCGGTGCCGGCGCTCGATGCTGCACTCGATGCGTACAAGAATGCGCTCCTCATGCGCTCCGGCGACCTCGATGCGAAATGGAACTACGAGCTCGCACTGCGGGAAAAGGAGAACAACTCGGGTGGCGGCGGTGGAGGCGGCGGCAACGACGCAGTGCCGTCGAGCGCGCCGGATCCTACTGCGGCGCCCGAGGCGCCCGTCGACCGTCCCGCGGGCGGGCTCGGACAGCAGCAGGCCGAGCAGATTCTGAATTCGGCCGCGCGCGATGAGCGCGATGTCCAGGAGAAGCGCCGCGAGCGCTCGCAGCCGCCGAAGACCACGACCGGTAAGGACTGGTAGTGGCGCTGTTCCTTCCGCTGCTCGCCCAGCTCACGATCGCCGTCTCTGCCCCCGACACGGTAGCAGTCCTCGAGCCGATCGTCGTCACCGTCGAGATGGCGGCACCGGGCGCCCGCCCGCCGCGGCTGACCGCGCCGGACCTGAGGGCGTTCGGCGTCGGGCAGACGAGTGCCTCGACGTACATGGAGCGAGACAACGGCGCCTCGCGTGTCCGTGTGGACATCCGATACGTGCTCGAGGCGTCGCAACCGGGCGAGTACGTGTTGCCGCCATTCGAGGCACGACTGGGCGGCGAGGTGGCTCGCTCGCGGCCACTGCGGATTGTCGTGCGTGGTCCCGCCACCGTCACGGTTCCGTCGATCATCACGAACGCACCCTTCGACGCCACAGCGCCGGTGAGCGTCGCGACGATGCTGTCTCCCGACACGGTGTTCATCGGCGAGCAATTCACCTATCAGGTCGCCGTCTTCGTCGACGAGGCGGTGCGCAATCGACTGCGCCGCACACCGGGATTCGCGCCTCCCGAGCTCAGGGGGATGCTCGCCTACGAGCTGTCGCCCGTCCGTGGCGCCATCCCCGCCAGGAGGGTGGGCGATCGACGCTTCGAGCCGCATCTCTATCAACGGGCGATCTTTCCGCTCGTCGCCGGGACGCACGTCATTCCATCGGCGGAGCTCCAGTACTCACTTCCGCTGTCGTACAGTTTTTTCAGCCGCGAGGAGAGTCGCGTGCTGCGAACCGACAGCCTTGTCGTCGTCGCCCGCGAGATCCCCGCGGAGGGGCGGCCGCCGGATTACGTCGGTGCGGTGGGCGAGCTTTCACTGACGGCGGCCGTCGATCGGGGCAGCACCCGCGTCGGCGATCCTTCCGTGCTGACCCTCAAGGTGAGCGGCCGCGGCAACATCAAGATGCTGCCGCGGCCGTCGATCGCGGTGCCGTGGGGATCGCTGGTGCCGGCGCAGGAGCGCGTCAGCATCGACTTCAGCTCGGAGATCGTCCACGGGTCGAAGGAGTTCGACTGGGTCATCACGCCGCACCTCGCCGGGCAGCAGGAGTTGCCCGCGCTCCGGTACCCGTATTTCAATCCGCGCACCGAGCGCTACGAGATCGCGATCTCTCCGCCCGAGACGCTGACCGTATCCCTGGGGGCGTTGATCGCGGCCGACTCCGCGGCCTCCGACACGACACCGGCGCTCTCTCTCCGCACCGCGTATCGGGGAACGCCGGGTCCGCCGCTGCACACCAGGCGCGGCTACTGGCTGCTGCTCGTCACCGTTCCCATCCCCGCGCTCCTCACCGCGCTCGCGCGCCGGCCGCGTCGGCGAAAGGTTCCGTCGGCAGCGACCATCCTCCGCGGTCTCAAGGTTCGCCGGAAGGTGCAGCTGTCAGCCGGCGAAGTGCGTCGAGCGTACGTCAATGCGCTCGCGCAACGACTGCAGCTTACCTCCGGTGCGCTGTCCACGCGGGCGGAGTTCGCACGCGCGCTTCGCCGCGCCGGCGTATCCACCAGCGCGACGGAGCTCGCGGTCGTCCTTCTCGGCGAGCTCGATGGCGCGGCGTACGGGACGCGCCCGGCCGCGATGTCGGGGCTCCTCCGCCGCGCGCAGGAGAGCTATGCCGCGGTCGATGCCGAAGCGCGGCTCGGAAGCGCGCCGATCGGGGCCGCCGGTCCGGTGCTGATGAGCGTCGTGATGGCGTTGTCCATGGGCGCGGCCCTTCTCGCGGCGGAGCAGGACGAGGAGGTCGCGTTGTTCCGGTCCGCGATACAGCACTACGAGTCGCGTCGCTTTCTCGATGCCGAGCGCACCTTCGGCGAAGTGACGCGTCTGGCGCCCGGGGCGCCCGATGCGTGGGCGAACTTCGGCACGGCCGCCTGGGCCGCAAGTGACACGGCCGCGGCCGTCGTCGGGTGGCAGCGCGCACTCCGTCTGGAGCCCCTTGCTGCGGACGTCCGCGATCGCCTCGCGCTCATCGAGTCGCCGCGGCTCGGCTCCTTTGCGTGGGTCCCGCCCGTGCCGGTCTCGGCGCTCGTGATGGGAGTCGCCGCACTCTGGGTCTGTGCGTGGCTCGTCGCCCTGGCGCGCGCCTCCGGAGCCGGCATCGGACGCCGCAGTGGGTGGGTGCTCGGCACCTCCGCGCTGCTCCTCGCGGCCGCAGCGGTGCTGCTCGATGAGCGGCTCGCGTCACGGGACGTTGCCGTGGTGCGCGAGACCACGATGCTTCGCTCGCTTCCCGCGCTTGGCTCCGATGCGGTGCTCGCCGTCCACCCCGGCGACATGGCGCGCAGCCTCAGTCGTCGTGGCGAGTGGGCGCTGGTTCAGCTCCAGAGCGGTCGGGAGGGGTGGATCGAATCGCCAATGCTGATCCCGATCGCTCGCAATTGACGCGTTCGCTCGCCGCCCGATAGGTTCACGCGGTGCATCGCATCGCCATCCTGCCGAGCGCCGTAGCCGACCAGATCGCTGCGGGAGAAGTCGTCGAGCGTCCCGCCTCCGTCGTCAAGGAGCTCGTCGAGAACGCGATCGACGCGCAATCCACGACTATCGAAGTCACGGTGGAAGACGGGGGCCGCTCGGTGATCCGCGTGAGCGACGATGGGTTCGGAATGGATCGGGACGATGCCATCCTCGCTCTCGAGCGTCACGCCACGTCGAAGATCCGGATCGCGGACGACCTCGTCGGCGTCGTCAGCTTCGGGTTCCGCGGTGAAGCCCTGCCGGCGATCTGCTCGGTCTCGCGGCTCGAGATGGAGACCGCCACGGCGGACGGCGCCGGCACCCGACTCCGTGCCGACGCCGGAGAGCGCCTCGAGGTGCTCGACGCCGCGCGCCGCCGGGGCACGACCGTCTCCGTGTCGCGGTTGTTCTACAACGTGCCGGCGCGCCTCAAATTCCTTCGCAGCGCGCGCAGCGAATGGCGCGCGATCTCCGACACGCTGACGACGATAGCGCTCGCGCGCCGGGAACTGCGGCTCGTCGCGACGCATGACGGGCGACAGGCGTTGTCGCTTCCCCCCGCCTCATCGCTTCGTGCACGGATCGCCGCGATCTGGGGCGGGCGCTTCGCGGAAACGCTGGTGCCGGTGGACGATGTGCAGGGTCCCATTCAGTGCTCCGGTCTCGTCGAGCGGCCGGCGGATGTCGGGACATCGAGCCGCCGCGTCCATCTCTTCGTCAATGGCCGCGCGATCCGCGACACCGGCCTCGTGCGCGCCGCGGAGACGGCGTACCGGACGACGATCCCCGCCGGCCTCAGGCCATCACTCTTCCTCGACATCACCGTCCCGACGGATTCCGTCGATGTGAACGTGCACCCCACCAAGGCCGAGATCCGGTTTCGCGACCGCTGGTCCGTGGAGCGTGCCGTCGAGAGCGCGGTGCGTCGCTCGCTCGGCACCCTCGACAGCGCAGCGTCGCTGGGGGCGAGAGTCTGGACTGGCCCATTCGCACCGCGTGAGGGATTGCCGGTCGATGTCGAGGTTCTGCATCCTCCGGCGCCCGCATCCGCGCCCCTGTTCGATGCGTCCCCCGCGTCAGCAGCGCGGAACGCGGACGATGGGACCGCGGTGCGCGATGCCCCCGACGTTCCGCCACTCCTCCAGTTGCGGCGCACATACCTCCTGTTCGAGCGCGATGATGGTGTCGTCCTCATTGACCAGCACTCGGCCCACGAGCGCGTGCTGTTCGAGGAGTTCATGCGCTCGCTCGAGACGGGTCAGGCGCCGGCGCAGCGCCTCCTCTTTCCGTTGACGCTCCACCTTGGGCCCGCCGAGGGCGAGGCATTCGACGCCAGCCGCGAACTGTTCGAGCGGCTCGGCTTCGAGATCGAGGGTTTTGGCGGTCACACACTCATCCTGCGGGCGGTTCCCATGCCGCACCCGCGCTTCGATGCGGAGCGCTGCCTGCGTGACGCCCTCGATGCACTCACCGGCGACCGCATCGCCGGCGCGAGCGCACGGCACGAGCGGCTCGCGGCGACGGTGGCGTGCAAGGCCGCCATCAAGGCGGGGGACGTTCTCTCGCAGGGCGAGATGCGCGCTCTGTTCCTTTCGCTCGCGAGGACGACGCTTCCGGCGCACGATGTCCACGGCCGGTCCACGATCGTCCACCTCTCCTGGGATGAGCTCGAGCGCCGCTTTGGCCGGCGGTGAGCTTCGCATCATCTGCGGCCCGACCGCGGCAGGGAAGTCCGCGCTTGCCCTTGCGCTCGCCGAGCGCCACGGCGCGGCCATCATCAGCGCGGACTCGCGCCAGATCTATCAGGGCTTCGACATTGGGACGGCGAAGCCGACACATGCCGAGCGAGCCCGCGTCCCTCACCGCGGCATCGACGTCGCCGATCCCGAGGAGCGCTACTCGGCCGCGCGATGGGCGGAGGGAGCAAACGCCTGGATGTCGGAGGAGTCGGCCGCGGGCCGCGCGCCTCTCATCGTTGGTGGGAGCGGACTGTATGTCCGGGCCCTCATCGCCCCGCTCTTCGACGAGCCGCCTCTCGACATCGGTCGCCGTGCGGAGCTTGCAGCGCAGCTCGGGACCCTGACGATCGCAGAGTTGCGCGCGTGGTGCGCGCGAGTGGATCCCGCGCTCGCCCATCTCGGGCGCAGTCAGTTGTTGCGCGCGATCGAAGTCGCGACCCTCACCGGCGAGCGCCTCAGCGTGCTGCAGCGCCGTGACGCCCGCGCCGCCGTACACTCCGCGCGCTATCTTGTCGTGGACCCGGGGCCGTCGCTGGCCAACCGGATCGAGGATCGCATCGAGGCAATGTTCCGGGCGGGGTGGGCGGACGAGGTACGCGAGCTCTCGCAGACCGTGTCGGCCGCCGCCCCGGGATGGAAGGCGTCGGGGTACGAGTGGGTGCGTGAGCTGGTCGCAGGACGGGCCGAGCCCGAACGTGCACGCCAGCGCATCCTGATCGAGACCCGACAGTACGCCAAGCGGCAGCGCACGTGGTTCCGGCATCAGCTTCCTCCCGAGCGAACGACACGCGTGTCGCCGGAGGACGAGGAGTTCACCCGAATCGCCGAGCGGTGGTGGGAAGGGGAGACGTGACGTGAGAATCGGCATCACCTGCTATCCGACCTACGGCGGCTCGGGAGCGGTCGCGACGGAGCTCGGCATCGCGCTGGCTGCGCGCGGCCACGAGGTGCATTTCATCACGTATCAGCAGCCCTTCCGGCTGCCGAGCTTCCAGCCGCGCATTTTCTTTCACGAGGTAGACGTCGGGAAGTATCCCCTGTTCGAGTATCCTCCGTATGACCTCGCCCTCGCTGTGCGGATGCACGAGGTCGTCCGCTCCCACTCGCTCGACCTGCTCCACGTGCACTACGCCATCCCGCACGCGACGAGCGCCTGGATCGCGCGCGAGATGCTCGAGCAGACCGGGGCCGGCATCCGGATCATCACGACGCTTCACGGCACCGACATCACGATCGTCGGGCAGGATCCCTCGTTTCACGCGATCACGAAGTTTTCCATCGAGAAGTCCGACCGGCTGACGGCGGTTTCGCGCTATTTGAAGGAGGAGACGGTTCGCGCCTTCGGCTGTGCGGGACACGACGTTCAGGTGATTCACAACTTCATCGACGGCGCTGTCTACGACCGAACGAGATATCCGGACACGCTGCGCCAGCAGCTGAACGGCGATCGCCGCGTGCTGATGCACATCAGCAACTTTCGCCCGGTGAAACGGGTCCGCGACGTCGTGCGGGTCTTTGCCCGCGTGCTGGAGCAGGTGCCGAGCGTGCTTGTGATGGTTGGCGACGGCCCCGACCGCGCGTCGGCGGAGGCCGAGGCGAGGGAGCTCGGCGTCGACAAGTCGGTGTATTTCCTCGGACGCCTCGATACTGTGGCGCCGCTGCTCGCCGGTGCCGACCTCTTCGTCCTGCCGAGCCAGAACGAGTCGTTCGGCCTCAGTGCGCTGGAGGCGCTGGCGTCGGGCGTTCCGGTGATCGCCGCGAACGCGGGCGGCATCGTCGAAGTCGTGCGTCAGGGCGAGACGGGCATCCTGTGTGGTGTCGGCGATGTCGAGGGCATGGCGCAGGGAGCCGTGGAGATCCTGCGCGACCCGGCGCGCTGGGCGACCATGAGCGCGACGGCCGCGGCGGATGCGCGGTCGCGATTCGGGCTCGACGCCATCGTCGGGCAGTACGAGGCGCTCTATCGCGATGCGCTCGGTTAGCGCGTTTCTCGTGCTGGTGCGGTGGGAGAACGCGCTGCTCTCGGCACTCGGTGTATTGCTCGGTGCGTGGTGGGCGCGCGGGTTCGTGCTCGCGACACCGACGCTGGTGACGGCGGCGATCGCGATGGCGCTGACGGCCGTTGCGAACGCCGAGAACGATTATCAGGATCGCGCGATCGACCACATCGCGCACCCCGAGCGGCCCCTGCCGAGCGGCGCGCTGCGTCCCATCCATGCCCGGATCACCGTTGTGGTGGCTGCTGCCATCGCGCTTGGCCTGTCATTGATGCTCGCCGCGGAGCTCGCGATCGTGACGCTCGGCATCACGGGCGTGATGCTGGTGTACAGCCGCGTACTGAAAGCGCGGGGGATCGTCGGCAACGTCACCGTCGCGGTCCTCGCGTCGCTGCCATTTGCCTACGGAGCGTGGAGTGTCGGCCGGCCGCTCGATGCCCTCCCGCTCGTCGGCGTCGCCGTTCCGCTGCACTTCGCACGCGAAGTGGCCAAGGACCTCGACGACGCCGACGCCGATGCGGCGACGCGCCGGACGTTGCCGGTCGTCCATGGACTCGCCGGCGCGCGTGGCGCACTCGTCATCGCACTCGTCGTCTTTGCCGTGATGCTATGGCCGCTCATTGTGCGCCGGCCGCAGCTCGGCGCCTTCGTCATCCCGGCGATCGTGCTCACTGCGCTCGCGACCGTCAGGGCGTGGCGCGGACGACGCGGGAGCCCGTCCCTCTTCAAGGCAGCCATGGCCTGCGCCATGGCCTCACTCGTTCTCGCGAACTGGCACCGATGATCCGCATCTTCACCTCGCGCCGGAGCCCACGCGCGTGACGTTGTTCCAGGCGCTCGTGCTCGGCATCGTCCAGGGCCTCACCGAGTTTCTTCCCGTCAGCAGCTCCGGCCACCTCTTCCTCGTCCGCTACCTGCTCGAATGGCCGGAACCGGGGCTGGCATTCGATGTGTCGCTGCACATTGGCACTCTGGTCGCCGTGCTCTGGTACTTCCGTCGGGAATGGGCCGCGCTCGTCAGCGCCGCCATGCGCCTGGTGCGCCAGCGCGGGGCAAGAACCCCGGAAGAGCGGCGCGTGTTGTTCCTCGTCCTCGCGACCATACCCGCCGTCATCGCGGCGGTGCTCCTCGGGGATTACGCCGAGACGATCTTTCGGCATCCGCGAATCACGGCGATCGCATTGATCGCTCTGGGTCTGCTGCTCTGGATCGTTGACCGGCTCGCGCCTCGCCTGCGGGCGCTCGACACGATGCGGTGGGGAGATGCGCTCGCGATTGGCCTCGCCCAGATGGTCGCGCTGGTTCCCGGCGTGTCGCGCTCAGGCGCGACGATGACGGCGGGACGCGCCCTCGGCTTCGACCGTCAGAGCGCGGCCGTGTTCAGCTTCCTCATGAGCATGCCGATCACAGCGGCTGCGATCCTCAAGGAGGCGCCCCACGCGCTGTCCACAGGAGAGGCGGTCGCGCCGGTGATTGTCGGGATCCTCGCGTCGATGGTGAGCGGATGGGTGGCGATCGCGGTGCTGTTGCGCTTCCTCAGCCAGCGGAGCTACGCGGTATTCGCCGTCTATCGCGTCGCGCTGGGACTACTGGTGCTCTGGACGCTGAACGCCCGTGGTTGATCGCGACCCGAGCCGATCGCGCGACCGGCCGGGATCCGTCGAGGCGCGCGATTTCGTCGCTGTGGACACGGTGGACGACGGCGACATTCCGAGCGAGAGCTTCGACGGCGTCGCCATGCCCAGCCTCCGCGCGATGCTCGGCGTTCCCGCGTTGCACCTGTTCTCCCGCGCCGGGTCCGCGCTCGATGTTGCCCACGGGCTCGCACTGCACGGCGCGCCGCATGGCACGCTCGTGCTCGCGGATGCGCAGACACACGGTCGCGGGCGCGGCGGAAAGCACTGGGCCTCGCCGCCCGGGACGGGCCTGTGGATGACGCTCATCGCGCGTCCCGGACGTCCCGACGTGATTCGCATCCTCACGATTCGCCTGGGTCTCGCGGCCGCGGCGGCCGTCGAGCCGTTCGCCGCAGGCCCCGTGCAGATCAAGTGGCCGAACGACCTGTATACCGGGGGCGGCAAGCTCGCGGGCGTCCTCGTCGAGGCGCGGTGGCGGGGAGCGACGCCGGAGTGGCTCGCGATCGGCGCCGGTGTCAACGTTATCGCTCCGGCGGGAGCGCCAAACGCTGCGGGATTGCGGGCGGGCACGAATCGCGTCACAGTGCTGGCAGCGCTCATTCCTGCGCTCGTCGGTGCCGCGGCCCGCACCGGGGAAACGCTCGATGACATCGAGATGCTCGAGTACGTGCAGCGCGACCTCGCCGTCGGGCGATCCGCCACCCAGCCCGCGCGCGGGACGGTGCTCGGCATCACGCCCTCGGCGGAGCTGCTGATGGCCACCGACGCCGGCGCGATCGCGATCGGCTCGGGATCCCTCGTACTTTCGGAGGAGCTGTGATTCTCGTCTTCGACGTTGGCAACACCGAGATGACGGTGGGATTGTTCGACGAGGAGCGCCTCGCCGAGCACTGGCGGCTCACCACGGAAGCGTCGCGCACGCCCGATGAGCTCGGACTCATGATCGCCATGTTGCTGCGCGCTGCCGATGTCGCGCCGGGCGACATTGGCGGCGCGGCGATCGGCTCGGTCGTTCCGCCCGTGACTGGTCCGCTGGCGGAAGCATGCGAGCAGTGGCTCGGAGCACCCGCCATCATCGTCGATGCGGCGTCAGGACTTCCGATTCGAGTCGATGTCGACGAGCCGCTGACGGTCGGTGCCGACCGGCTCATCAACACACTCGCGGCCAGCCGCATGTTTGGTCGCGACACCATCGTCGTGGATCTCGGGACCGCCACGACGTTCGACTGCATCACCGCCGACGCCACGTTCATCGGCGGTGTCATTGCGCCGGGCGTACGCACGTCGGCCGAGACGCTGTTCCGGCGGACGTCGAAACTTCCGGCGACCGAGCTCGTGCCGCCCTCGCGCGTCATCGGTCGCCGCACTGAGGAGTGCATCCGGGCGGGCGTCGTGTTCGGTGCCGCGGACTCGATCGATGGGATTGTGCGCCGGATCAAGGCGGAGTGGCCAACGGCCGCGGTGCCCTACGTCGTCGCGACGGGGGGACTCGCCGAGACGCTGAAGCCGTATTGCCAGGAGCTCGAGCGTGTCGAGCCATTCCTCACCCTGCACGGGCTGCGGATGGCACACGATCACATCGTGAGCGCGCGCCGCGCGTGACCGCGCGGCGGGGCGCCGAGCCAATCAGCGCAGG
>JANPKQ010000428.1:0-13501 GCA_031426115.1 Gemmatimonadaceae bacterium
GTCCCCGGGTCAATGGTGCAAAAAGGCGGCGAGCCGGGGATCGGCAATTCGACGCTGTTGCTCCAGGTGGCGGGTCGCCTCCAGGCCAACGAACGTCGCGAACTGTACGTGTCGGGCGAGGAATCGCCGCTGCAGGTGAAGCTGCGTGCGAACCGGCTCGGGGACACGGCGGGCGACGTCAGCCTGCTCGCCGAAACGTCCCTCGAAACTGTCCTCGCCACCGCCGCATCGATCAACCCGAACGTGCTCATCGTCGACTCCATCCAGACGGTGTTCACGGCCGATCTCGAAGGGGCGCCGGGCAACGTCGGTCAGGTCCGCGAGTGCGCCGCGCGCCTCATGCGCTACGCGAAGCAGAGCGGCACTGCGGTGCTCGTCGTCGGTCACGTCACCAAGGGTGGCGGCATCGCGGGCCCGAAGACCCTCGAGCACATTGTCGACACGGTGCTCTACTTCGAGGGAGAAAACACCCTCGACCATCGCCTGCTTCGTGCGACGAAGAATCGCTTCGGCAGCGTCGATGAGATCGGCGTGTTCCGCATGACGGAGGACGGCCTCATTGCGATCGAGAATCCGTCGGAGCTCTTTCTCGGCGATCGCACTCGCATCGCGTCCGGCAGTGCGGTCACGGCCCTGATGGAGGGATCGCGACCGGTACTCATCGAGGTGCAGGCCCTCGCCGCGAAAGCGGGCTACGGCACACCGCAACGCGTCAGCACCGGCTACGACGGACGCCGGCTCGCCCTGCTCCTTGCCGTGCTCGACAAGCGCGCCGGATTGTCGTTCGCGCAGCTCGATGTCTTTCTCAACGTCGTCGGCGGCATCCGCATGCAGGAGCCTGCCGGAGACCTCGCCGTCGCGGCGGCTCTGGCGTCGAGCGTCTACGACCGCGCCCTCCCGGCAGATGCCGTCTTTCTCGGCGAGGTCGGACTCGGCGGCGAGATTCGCCCGGTAGGGCAGTCGGAGCGACGGCTCGCCGAGGCCGGCAACATGGGCATTGCGACGGCATACCTCGCGGAGCGCGGCATCCCGAAGCGCGGAACGCGCGACATCCGCGCGATCGGTGTCGCCACGATCGGCGACCTCTTCCAGCGGCTGTTCACATGAGCACCGTGCGCGATGTCGGCGTCGTCATCGTCGCGGGCGGACAGGGGACTCGCGCCGGCTCTTCCGAGCTCAAGCAGTTCCGGTGGATCGCAGGCAAGCCGATGCTGCTGCACAGTCTCCAGACGTTTCATGCGCGGGCGGACGTTGCCGTCGTCGTGTGCGTCATCCCGCGGGTCTACGTGGGCGATCCACCGCCGTGGATCCTCCAGTGCGACGTCGATCGCCTCCTCGTGTCCGTTGGCGGCGCAACACGCAGTGAGTCGGTGATGAATGGGCTCGAGGATCTCCCGCCGGAAGTCCGGTACGTCCTCATTCATGACGCCGCGCGGCCGCTCGCGGGCGACGCGATGATCGAGCGTGTCGTCGCGCAGGCGCGCCTCGGAACGGGCGCGATCGCGGCACTCCCGGTGGTGGATACGTTGAAGGAAGTGGACGCGACAGGGAGGATCACTCGGACCGTGGACCGCGCAGGGCTCTGGCGCGCGCAGACGCCGCAGGGGTTTCCGCGCGAGATGATCGAGCGGGCCTACCGCGAGGCCTTCGTGTCGGGCGTGTTCGCGACCGACGACGCCGCCCTCTGCGAGCGGCTGGATCTTCCGGTCGTCGTCGTGCCGGGAAGCGAGCGCGCTCTCAAGGTCACGACCGCCGAGGACTTCGCGCGCGCGGAAGCGCTCTATCATCTTCCGGAATGAGCACCGCGACACTGGCCGTTCCGTTCTGGTCGCCCGAGGAGATCGAGGCCTCGATTGGTGGCACGCTTGCGCACCTCGCCGCGGGGCGCGTGCTCGCCTATCCGACCGAGACTGTGTATGGATTCGGCGGCAGTCCGGATTTCGATGCGGTCGAGTCGCTGGCGACGATGAAGGGGCGGCCGCCCGGAAAGCCCTTCCTGCTGCTGATCTCCGGAAGCGAGATGATCGCACGCCTCGACCTTCACCTCACGAGCGAAGCCGCCGCCCTCGCTGCGCGCCACTGGCCCGGGCCGCTCACACTCGTGCTGCGTGGTGGTGAGCGGCGCGTGCCAGCGAGGCTGCGCGGTCCGGAAGGCGGGATCGCGGTGCGATGGACGTCGCGGCCGTCGCTCGCTCGGCTGATCGCCGCGATGGGGGAGCCGTTGACCTCGACGAGCGCGAACCGTCCGGGCGTCCCGCCAGCGATGACGGCGGCCGAGGTTGTCGACCAGTGGGGCGACGAGATCCGGCGCGGGAGGCTCAGGGTGCTCGACGGCGGCCGGCTCACTCCATCGGCTCCGTCGACCGTTGTAGATTGCACGGGTCGGCGCCCGAGGGTGATTCGCCCTGGCGCGATCGCGGCCGCGGTACTTCGCGAGAGCGTGCCCGACCTGATCGGAGATGCCTGAGCCATGAGAATTCTTTTCGTCTGCACGGGCAACACCTGCCGCAGCCCCATGGCCGAGGCGATCGCGCGGAAGTTCGCGATCGAGCGCGGACTCATCGACCTGGAAATCGCGAGCGCTGGAACCAGCGCCTGGGAGGGCGCCCCGGCGTCCGACGGCGCGCTGCTCGTTGGGATCGAGCGGAGCATCGACCTCAGCCAGCACCGGTCGCAGCAGCTCACGCGTGAGCTCGTCGCCGGCAGCGACTACATCTTCGCGATGGGGTCTCACCATCTCGAGCGGATCGAAGCCATGGGTGGGGAGGGCAAGGCGTTCCTCCTCTCGGCGTACGCATCCAACGGTGCATCCGACCGGTCGGTGAGCGACCCGTTCGGCGGCGACCTCGATGTGTATCGGTCCACCTGCGATGAGTTGCACGAGGATGTGCGGCGAATCCTCGACCGGCTCGCCGCCGAGCGGACGCCGGATCGAGGCTGATGCCTCGTCCCACCCGGCTGGTCCTCCTTGGCCACCCGGTCGGCCACTCGCTCTCTCCCCGGATCCAGAACGCAGCGCTGCGCAGCGCGGGCATCCCGCTCGAGTACGTCGCGCTCGATGTCGCTCCGCGCGACCTGCCGGCAATGCTCGATACGCTGATCGCCGAGGGCGCTGGCGGGAATGTGACGATCCCGCACAAGGAGGCCGTCGCGGGCCGGGCGACGCTGACGCCGCTCGCACAGCGAGCGGGGGCGGTGAACACGTTCTGGGTGGAGGGGCATACGCTCCGGGGTGACAACACGGACGTCGCCGGGTTCGACGCCGCGGTCCGAGCGCTCCTCGGCGGGCCGCCTTCGGGCGTCATCGCGATCCTCGGCGCCGGCGGCGCAGCGGCCGCGGTGCTGGCGGCCGCCGAGCAGTGGGGCGGTGTCACCGCACTCATCCACGGACGCGATCGCGAGCGCGTCGCGCGACTGTGCGCGCGCTTTCCGGGGATTGCCCGCCCGGCGCCATCTCTCGCGGAGGCCGTGGCGCACGCGAAGCTCCTCGTCAACGCGAGTCCCGTTGGGATGTCCGGCGATGATCACCCCGTCTCGCTCGACCTCGTTCCGCCGAAGGCGGCGGTCATCGACCTGGTGTATCGCGTCGGCGGGACCGCCTGGTCGCGCGAGGCGGCAGCGCGGGGACACCGCGCGTGCGACGGTCTGCCGATGCTGATCGAGCAGGGGGCGGCCGCTTTCGAGCGCTGGTTCGGCGAGCGTGCAGACCGTGCCGCCATGTGGCGCGCGCTGAACTGATGCTGTCAGCGCTCGCGACGCTGGCGACACCGTTGCTCCGTGGCGCGCTCGACCTGCTGCTGCCGCGCGCCTGCGTGGCGTGCGAGCGCCCACTCGACGGACACGAGCCGGGCGTCGTCTGCGGCCGGTGCTGGACGCGGCTCCTGCCCCTGCCGGCTCCACGCTGCGAGCGATGCGGGCATCCCACGCGCCGAGGACCGTGTCAGTGGTGTGCACTGCTGCGCCCGTACGTGCGCGCCGTGCGGTCGGTGTGCTGGCTGCCCGGAGGCACCGCCGGGCCCATCGTTCATGCCTTGAAGTACGGCGGCTGGACAGGGACGGCAGCGGGCATCGCGGAACGGATGGACCGCCTTGCATGGCCCGCCGACGTACTCGCGGAGCGCACGGCGCTCGTTCCCATTCCGCTCGCGCGGTCGCGCGAGCGCGAGCGTGGATTCAATCAGAGCGCGCTGATTGCCAGCGCGCTCGCGGACCGGTGGCGGCTTCCGGTCTGGTCATCCGTCGTCGAGCGCGCGCGCTCCACGCAGACGCAGACGCGGTTGACACCCGCGGAACGCTCGAGCAATGTTGCCGGCGCGTTTCGTGCGACGGAAGGCGCGCACTCGACGCTTCGCGGGGCGCATGTCGTCCTCGTCGACGACGTCGTGACGACTGCCGCGACTCTCAACGCCTGCGCCGACGTGCTCTTCGCCGCCGGGGCACGCATCCTCAGCTATGTCACGTTCGGACGGGCACCCGCGAGCGGCGACCGGACCGGGCAGCAAGGAGACCACTAGGCAATGGCTACACGTGTCGGCATCAACGGATTCGGACGCATCGGACGCCAGGTCCTGCGCGCGGCGAAGGAGCAGGGCGTCGCCGATCTCGATTTCGTCGCGGTCAACGACCTGACGGATACGAAGACACTCGCGCACCTCTTCAAGTACGACTCCGTGCACCGGACCTTCGACGGCGACGTGAGCGCGGGCGAGGGAACCGTCAATGTCGACGGTGATGAGATCAGGATCCTCTCCGAGAAGGATCCCGCCAACCTGCCGTGGAAGGAGCTCGGCGTGGACATCGTGCTCGAGTCCACCGGACGCTTCACGAACGCGGACGATGCGCGGAAGCACATCACCGGGGGCGCACAAAAGGTCATCATCTCCGCACCCGCGAAGGGAGAGGACCTCACGATCGTCCTCGGCGTGAACAGCGACAAGTACGACAGCGCGAAGCATCACATCGTCTCGAATGCCTCGTGCACGACGAATTGCGTCGTCCCGATGGTCAAGGTGGTGCGCGATGCGTTCGGGTTCCGGCACGGATCGATGGTCACGATCCACAGCTACACCAATGACCAGAACATTCTCGACCTGCCGCACAAGGACCTGCGCCGGGCCCGCGCCGCCGCACTGTCAATGATTCCCACCACCACCGGAGCGGCCAAGGCGACCTCCCTCATCATCCCCGAGGTCAAGGGAAAGATCGACGGCATCTCCGTCCGCGTGCCGACACCGGACGTCTCGTTCACGGACCTCACGGTTGAAGTCGAACGCGCGACGACCGTGGACGAGGTCAATGCCGCGTTCCGGCGCGCCTCCGAGGGGGCGCTGGAAGGCATCCTCGTGTACACGGAGCTCGAGCTCGTCTCCAGCGACTACATCGGCAATCCGGCGTCGTGCATTCTCGATGGGAAGTGCACGAACGTGGTGGATGGCACCCTGGTGCACGTCAGCGGATGGTACGACAACGAGTGGGGTTACGCGTCGCGCTGCGTCGACCTGCTCCGGTACATGGGCGCCCGCCTGTAACGCGACCGCAGCCACCCAGCGACCTCGCCTGCCCATGAAAAAGAAAACCGTCGCGGACCTCGCGGACGCCCAGATCCGCGGCCGTCGAGCGCTCGTGCGCGTTGATTTCAACGTCCCACTCGATGACCACGGACGCGTCTCCGACGACACGAGGATCACCGCCGCGCTCCCGACGCTCGAATACCTCTGGACGCGGGGCGCAAAGATCGTCCTGTTGTCGCACCTCGGCCGGCCCAAGGGAAAGCCGACGCCGAAGTACTCGCTGGAGCCCGTGGCTCGGCGTCTTGGCGAGCTCTCCGGCCGAACGGTGGTGTTCGTCGAGACCACCGACACCGACGAGGCGCTGAAGGCCACGACGGACCTCGCGGAGGGCGAGATGCTCCTCCTCGAGAATACGCGGTTCCTCGGCGGCGAGGAGACGAACGATCCGCGCCTCGCGCGCGCGCTGTCGCGCCTCGGCGATTTCTTCGTCAACGACGCGTTCGGCGCAGCCCACCGCGCGCACGCGTCAACGGCCGGCGTTGCGGAGCATCTCCGTCCGGCCGTCGGCGGGCTTCTGATGCAGAAGGAGCTGGACTACCTCGGTGACGCCCTGGCGAACCCCAAGCGGCCGTTCGTCGCGATTCTCGGCGGCGCGAAGATCTCCGGAAAGATCGACGTCATCGAGAAGCTCATCCCGACGGTCGATCGAATGCTCATCGGCGGGGCCATGGCGTGCACGTTCTTCCGCGCCCAGGGGCTGGAGACCGGAAAGTCGCTGGTCGAGCCGGATCGGGTGGATCTTGCAAAGCATCTCCTTGGCCGGTCCGGCAAAAAGCTCGTCCTCCCGACCGATGCCATGGTGGCACCGGCGCTCGAGTCCCCCGACCGTGCACACGCCGTCGCCGCGGGGTCGATCCCCGCGAGCGAGGCAATGTTCGACGTCGGGCCGGCGACGGCCGTCGCATTCGCGGAGATCATTCGCGGCGCGAAGACCGTCCTGTGGAACGGGCCGATGGGAGTGTTCGAAACGCCCCCGTTCGATGCGGGGACCCGTGCCGTTGCCGCGGCCCTCGTGGAAGCGACGGATGGGGGCGCCGTGACGATCGTCGGAGGCGGAGATTCGGCGGCCGCCGTCACGGAGGCCGGGCTCGCCGATCGCGTCAGCCACGTTTCGACAGGAGGCGGCGCGTCGCTGGAGTTCCTCGAAGGCAAACCGCTTCCGGGTGTCGACGCCCTCGACGATCGCGACGCGCGATGAAGCGGCCGATCTTCGCGGCGAACTGGAAGATGAACCATGGTCCCACGGACGCGAAGGCGTTCATGCGGACCTTCCTGGCGCATTACTCCCGTCGGCCGGACCGGACTGTGCTGTTCATCCCACCCGCGTTGACACTGAGCGCGGTGCTCGACGCCCTTCGCGAACGCCGCGACATCCTTGTCGGGGTGCAGAACATCCACTGGGAAGACAAGGGCGCGTTCACGGGCGAGCTCTCGGCGCCGATCGCGCGGGATGCCGGCGCGCGCGTTGTGCTCGTCGGTCACTCGGAGCGGCGGCATGTCTTCGGCGAAACAGATGATGACGCCGCGAAGAAATGCGCGGCGGCACTCCGCGCCGGCCTGACACCGATGCTGTGCGTGGGCGAGACGCTGGCGGAGCGCGAGAACGGTGACACGGAAGCCGTGGTGCTGAGGCAGCTGCAGGCAGGGACGGCGCTGATGGAGCCCGCGCAGGTCGCGACGATGCTCATCGCCTACGAGCCGGTGTGGGCCATCGGCACCGGCAAGAACGCCACGCCCGAAGATGCATCGACGGTCCACACCGTCCTGCGAGGGGCGCTCGAGGATGTAATTTCCGATCGCGCTGCCCATGTGCCGATCCTGTATGGCGGAAGCGCCAACCGCGGGAACGCCGCCGCACTCGTCGGCGCCGCGAACGTGGACGGGTTGCTGGTGGGCGGGGCAAGTCTCGATGCGGAAGGGTGGTCATCCATCGTCCGGACTTGACGCCTCCGCGTAAGTCTCGTCATATTTGAGGCTTACAGAACCGTACCCTCCTACTCGCGACAATGCTCTTCAACTTTCTTCTCGGCCTGTTGATCATCGACAGCCTCGTCCTGATCGGTGTCATCCTTCTCCAGGCAGGCAAGGGCGGCGGAGTCGCGGCCAGCTTCGGGGGCGCCAGCTCGTCCGCTGACGCGCTCTTCGGAAGCCGGCAGGCCGGCAATCTCCTGACGAAGACCAGCTGGTGGGGCGGGGGCGTGTTTCTCTTGCTCGCCTTTCTGCTTTCGCTGACGTCGGCATCGGCGCGGCGACCGTCGTCGATTCTCGAGGGGCAGTTCAATCCGCAGGCTGCCCCCACCGCGCCGGCTACGCCAGGAGCGGCGGGCGGACCCGCCCAGCTGCCCCCGCCGATTCCGCTCGAGCCTGCGACGCCACCGCCGCAGACTCCGCCCCCCCAGTCCTGATCGGGACCAGCGCCGTGGAGCGCAGCGTTCCAGGGTTCCTCCTCCTCGAGGACGGAACCCTTTTTCATGGGCTCGTGCCCGACGGCACCACAGCGACCGTGGCCGAAGTCGTGTTCACGACGAACATGACCGGGTATCAGGAGGTCTTCACCGATCCGTCCTACCGCGGGCAGATCGTCGTGATGACGACGCCGCTGATCGGGAACTACGGGATCAATACCGAGGATCCGGAGTCGTCACGTCCGCAGATCGCCGGGACCATCGTCCGCGAGCTCTCGCCGACGCACTCGAACTGGCGTGCGACCGGAGATCTCGGCAGCTGGCTGGCCGAGGCCCAAATCCCGATCCTCCGTGAAGTTGATACACGACGCCTCACCCGGCATCTCAGGTCGGCAGGGGTAATGCGCGGAGTCATCGCCGCCGGCGACTCGCCATCGAGCAACGTTCGGGCAGAGCTCGAGGCGTGCCCCTCGATGGAGGGCCTCGACCTCGCGTCACGCGTTTCGACGCGCGAGCGATACACGTGGGGCGACCCAGGCGCTCGCTACCACATCGTGGCGTACGACTTCGGGATCAAGAGAAACATCCTGCGGCTTTTTCACGATCGCGACTGCCGCATTACGGTCGTCCCGGCAACGACCAGCGCCGATGACGCCTTGGCGCTGGAGCCGGACGGTGTGTTTCTCTCGAACGGCCCCGGGGATCCGGCTGCCATCGAATACGCCCCCGCGACCATCCGGGCGATCGCCGAGCGTGAGGTGCCGATGTTCGGCATCTGCTTGGGGCATCAACTGTTGGGCCTGACGTTCGGAGCGTCCACGAGCAAAATGCCGTACGGCCACCGGGGGGGGAATCACCCGGTGCGCGACCTCGAGAGCGGCCGCATCCTCATCACGTCGCAGAACCACGGTTTCTCGGTCGAGGGGAACGCCAGCGAGATTCCCGGAGCGCCGGACCTCTCAGTCACCCACGTGAACCTGAACGACGGAACGATCGAAGGTCTGGTTCACCGCGAGCTTCCCGTATTCGCCGTGCAGTACCATCCCGAGGCTGCGCCCGGTCCACACGACGCCCGACCGCACTTCACCCGGTTCCTCGAAACCGTGTCGAGAAAGGTGCGCTCAGGTGACCCAAGCGCTTGACACACAACAGTTAACGGCGTAGTTTCGACGCCATTCGCGACGCTTCTAGCGCGCGTTCCATCCAGGGGCAATCGATGACCAAAGCTGATCTGGTCGAGCGAGTCACGGCTCAGATTTCACGCACGGCCGGGCCGATGATTTCCAAGAAGGATTGCGCGCGCGTCGTGGACTCCTTCCTTGACGCGATCAAGGAAGCGCTGCAGGAACAGAAAAACATCGAGGTCCGCGGGTTCGGCACCTTCAAGATCCGCCAGCGCAAGACGCGCATGGCGCGAAACCCCCGCACCGGTGCCCCAGTCGAAGTTTCCGCACGCCCGGTCCCCGTGTTCAAGCCGTCGAAGGAGTTGCGGGCCATGGTGGCCGACATCGACATCTCGGAACTTTCGGAAGCGTAAGGCGATACACCCTGTTGGCCCGCGCCCCTGCGTGCACCGCGCGCGGGGGCGCGTCGTTCTCCAGCGCAGGCGGTGCTATCTTCCCCGAGCGATGAACGTCACCGTCCTCCTTTTTGCATCCTACGCCGACGCCCTCGGTACGACCGAGCTCGAGATCGCGCTGCCAGCGGGCTCGACAGTCGCGGACGCGGTACGTCGCGTCGCGACGTTGCCTGGCGCGGACCGGGTGCCCCCGAAGCCGCTCGTCGCCGTGAACGAACGGTACGCTGCACCGGAGCAGAGGCTTGCACCCGGCGATCAGCTCGCGCTGATCCCTCCGGTCGCCGGCGGCTGATGCGCGCAGCCCTCGTGGACGCACCGCTGGATGCCGCGGGCCTTCTTGCCGAAGTCAGCGCGCCGGCGAACGGAGCGGCGATTGTCTTCGTCGGGACCGTCCGTGAGAGCAACGACGGCCGGGCTGTCACCGGCATCGACTACACCGCCTACGCCGCGATGGCGCAGCGGGAGCTCGACGCGATCGTCGGCGAGGCAGCGACTGCCTACGACACGCCACACGTCGTCGTCGAGCACCGACTCGGGACGCTGACGGTGGGCGAGGCGAGCGTCGTCATCGCAGTCGCACATCCCCGACGCGCCGCCGCCTTCGATGCCTCGCGGTTCGTCATCGAGCAGCTGAAGAAACGCGTGCCGATCTGGAAACGTGAGCACTACGTCGATGGCAGCCGGGAGTGGGTGGACCCGACCGGGGTCTTGGTGCACCCGTCTCCTGCAGACCAAGGGCATACGTCCGCCGGACGCGCCACGACGGCGGAGGCGCAGCGATGAACGACGCCCTTCGCGACCAGTTTGGCCGGTCGATCGAGTACCTCCGCATCTCGGTCACCGACCGGTGCAACTTCCGGTGTGTGTACTGCATGCCCGAGCACGGCCTGCCGTGGCTCCCGAAAAGCGACATCCTCAGCTATGAGGAGATTGCCGAGGTCGTTCGGCAGCTCGCTCCGCTCGGCCTTCGCCGCATCCGCATCACCGGTGGGGAGCCGACCATTCGACCGGCGCTCCACACCCTGATCGCACAGATCAAGGCAGTCGCCACCGTCGAGGACATTGCGCTCTCGACCAACGGGGCGAAGCTGCCGGAGCTGGCCCGTGGGCTGCGCGCGGCGGGGCTCGACCGCATCAACATGAGCGTGGACAGTCTCCGTCCGGAGCGAATCGCATCGATCGCCCGCCGGAACCTCGGATTCGACCCGATCGTCGCCGCGCGGGCTGCCGAGGATGCAGGCCTCGGCCCGATCAAGCTGAACGTCGTCGTCATGCGCGGGATCAACGACGACGAGATCGAGGACTTCGCACGGCTCACCCTCGAGCACGCGTGGCACGTGCGGTTCATCGAGCTCATGCCGGTGGGAGACCTGCGCGAGCTGACATGGGACCACGTCGTCCCGAGCGATGAGATTCTCGCCCGCATCGCCATGATCGGACCGCTCGCCACGGATCCCGGCCCGGCACGCGGGAATGGCCCGGCCGCATATCACCGACTCGCTGGTGCGCGCGGAACGATCGGCGTCATTACGCCGATGACCCACACCTATTGCGGGACCTGCAACCGCGTTCGACTCACCGCGGACGGTCGCCTTCGCACGTGCCTCTATGGCGACCACGAGGTGAATCTGCGCGACCCGCTTCGAGCGGGAGAGCCACTCGAGCCGCTTTTCCGACGCGCGCTGGCCGAGAAGCCGCAGGCGCACGACCTTCTCCAGATGAAGGTCGGCGGACTTCGCGCCCTCTCCCAGGTCGGCGGCTGACGCATCCGCTCGAGCGGGCTGCGCAGCACGCTTTGCGCTCCGTTCCGTCGCACCAGACGCTCGATTAGCTTCCGTCCGTCGGTGACACTCACCTCTTCATTACGGACGGCATGGTCAATACGATCACCGTTGTCGGCGCGGGCAACGTCGGCGCGACGACGGCTCAACGGATAGCGGAGAAGGAGCTGGCGAAGCGCGTCGTCATGGTGGACGTCGCAGAGGGAACGCCGCAGGGAAAGGCGCTCGACCAGTGGGAGTCGGCCCCGGTCGAAGGGTTCGACACGCGCGTCATCGGCACCAACGGCTACGACGAGACGGAAAACTCGGATATCGTCGTCATTACGGCGGGCATCGCACGCAAGCCCGGTATGTCGCGCGACGACCTGCTGAACACGAATGCCGGCATCGTGAAGCAGGTCTCGGAACAGATCAAGCGCACGTCGCCGAAGGCCATCATCATCATGGTCTCGAATCCGCTCGACGTGATGTGCTACGTCGCGAAGAAGGTCACCGGCTTCCCGCGCGAGCGCGTCATCGGCATGGCGGGTGTGCTCGACACCGCCCGGTACCGGTCGTTTCTCGCGGAGGCGCTGGACATATCGGTGCGCGATATCCAGGCGATGGTACTGGGCGGCCACGGAGACACGATGGTGCCGCTGATCTCGTACACGTGCGTCAGCGGCATTCCGATCACCCAGTTGCTGGACAAGAAGACGCTCGATGCGATCGTGGATCGCGCGCGCAACGGCGGCGCCGAGATCGTGAAGTACCTGAAGACGGGCTCTGCGTATTACGCGCCGTCCGCGGCGGCGGTGCAGATGTGCGAGGCGATCGTGCTGGACCAGAAGCGTGTCCTGCCCTGTGCCGCGTGGCTCGAAGGCGAATACGGAATGTCCGGCCTGTTCCTCGGCGTCCCGTGCAAGCTCGGTCGCGGGGGACTCGAGAAGATTCTCGAGGTAGAGCTCACCAGCAAGGAGCGCGTCGACCTCGGCAAGAGCGCGGATGCGGTGCGCGAGCCGATGGCCGTCCTGAAGCTCTGACGCCGGCACCATGAAGGGACCGGCGTTCTACCGGGGGACCATCGGCAAGAAGGCGGTCATGGCGGTCACCGGGATCATCCTGGTCGGCTGGATCCTTGGCCATGTCCTCGGCAATCTCCTCGTCTTCCGTGGGCCCGCGGCGCTCAACGAGTACGGGGCGTTGCTCAAGAGCAACGCGGTCTTCCTGTGGGTGATGCGAGGTGGCCTGTTCGTCACCGTCGTCCTGCACGTGACGGCGGCCGTCCAGCTCGTGCGACAGCAGGCGGCCAGCCGGCCGGTCGGATACGCGAAGCAGGTGCCGCAGGAAGCGACGTTCGCGTCGCGGTCGATTCGATGGGGCGGGCTGATCATCGCGCTCTTCATCGTATATCACCTCCTGCACTTCACGACGGGAACGCTGCATCCCTCGTTCAGCCACACTGACGTGTACGCCAACATGGTGTCGGCGTTCAGCATTCCGTGGGTGGCCGCGATCTACCTCGTCGCCGTCGCGGCGCTGGGGCTTCACCTCTTCCACGGCGTCTGGAGCATTTTCCAGACGCTCGGCGTTAGTAGCCAGTCGATCACCGTATTCCGTCGGCGATTCTCGGTCGGGATCGCGGGGATCGTGTTCTTCGGGTTCACTGCGATCGTTCTCGCCATTCTGTTCCGCCTTCTCGACGGCCAATAGGCGATCCGCTCCATCATGCAGCTTCGCTCCAGAATTCCAGCCGGCCCCATCGAGCAGAAGTGGGATCGCCATCGCTTCGAGATGAAGCTGGTGAACCCTGCCAACAAGCGCCGCCATACGGTGATCGTCGTCGGCACGGGCCTCGCCGGCGCATCCGCGGCGGCTACGCTCAGCGAGCTGGGATACAACGTCCTGTGCTTCTGCTTCCAGGACTCGCCGCGGCGGGCGCACAGCATCGCGGCGCAGGGCGGGATCAACGCGGCGAAGAACTACCGCAATGACGGCGACAGCATCTACCGGCTGTTCTACGACACGGTGAAGGGCGGGGACTTTCGCGCCCGCGAGGCGAACGTCTATCGGCTCGCGCAGATCAGCGTGAGTATCATCGACCAGTGCGTGGCGCAGGGCGTCCCCTTCGCTCGGGAGTACAGCGGGCTGCTCGCCAACCGGTCGTTCGGCGGCGCCCAGGTCTCG
>JANPKQ010000429.1:0-10808 GCA_031426115.1 Gemmatimonadaceae bacterium
GTGGTGTGCACGATGCCCTTCGGCTTGCCGGTGGTTCCGGAGGTATACAGGATGAAGAGCACATCCTCGGCATCCATCTCTTCCGCGTCGGCGTGAATCGACTCGTCCTCCACGAGCCGATGCCACCAGTGGTCACGGCCTTCGGTCATGTGTGCGATCGGCTGCTGGCCGGTGGTCGGGATGCCGCGCATCACCACGACCACGTGCTCGATCGACGGGGTCCCCTTGAGGGCTTCATCGGCGTTGCGCTTCAGCGGCACGACCCCACCGCGACGGTAGCCACCGTCCGCGGTGATGAGGACCTTCGCACCGGCGTCGTTGATGCGATCGCGGAGCGATTCGGGAGAAAACCCGCCGAAGACCACGGAATGCGGCGCGCCGATCCGCGCGCACGCGAGCATCGCGATCGCGGCCTCGGGGATCAACGGCAGGTAGATCGCGACCCGATCGCCCTTGCCGACCCCCAACCGGCGCAGTGCATTGGCGCAGCGGTTGACCTCGCAGTAGAGGTCCCAATAGGTCAGCGTGCGCCGATCGCCGGGCTCGCCCTCCCAAACGAGGGCGGCCTTGTTGCGGCGGGGGCCCTCGATGTGCCGGTCCACGCAGTTCACCGACACGTTCAGCCGCCCGCCGGTGAACCATTTCGCGTGCGGCGGCGTCCACTCGAGCACCCGCTCCCACGGCTTGCTCCAGTCCAGCATCCCCGCCATCTGCGCCCAGAAGGCCTCCGGGTCAGCCGCTGCGCGGTCGTGAAGCTCTCCGCCTGAAACGTGGGCAGCGCGCCGGAAGGCGTCGCTGGGCTCGAACCGACGGTTTTCCTGCAGGAGGACGTCGATGTCGGTGCTCGGGATCTGAACCATGAAGAAACGCGGGTCCGGGGAGAGCGACGGGGGAGGTGTACGATCTTGTGACAGTGTCTCGAAAAGAGCAACTCGGGTGTGGCAGATGTCACCGTACTCTGCAAAGCGCGATACGAGTCACCGTCGCGAATGCTGACAGTCTATTGCCAACATCGTGCAGAACAACGACTTGCAATGGATCGGTCCGCTGGCATGGCCCTCGCTTTAGGTATGGTCACAACTGAACCACACTTATCACACCGATAAGAGCACACCCGTCGCGAGGCGGGGCCGCAAAGCCAGGAGTCTCCAACGTATCGGAGATCGTCCGGTTGCCGAAAGTGATCCAGCGACGTGGGAGATGATCCTTCCTCTCACGGCACCCCTGCCAGGCTTGGCGTGGGATGCAGCTACCTCGGCATATGCGCGCCCCAAATCCACAACCACTGGAGAAGGGCCATGCATATGTCGAATACTATCGATGCTCTCATTCCGCCGAACCGCCTGGTTGCGGATACCCGTGCAGAGTTCCGGGTCAGCGCGCTCGAGTATGTGGCACAGGCGGCAGCGCGTGGCGACAGCCGGATCACCGTTGACCTCAGCGGTACCGCCGAGATCGATGCGAGCGGCCTCGGGATCCTCCTCTTCGTCAACACCCGGGCTCGCGAGCATGGCCTCACGACGCACCTCGTGAACGTGCCGCAGTCGGTCCGCGCCCTGCTCGACCTGACGAAGCTGAGCCACATCTTCGCCGAAGTCTCTTCCTGAGCGCCGTGCCCGTCTCCTGCCGGACACGCTGACGCAGGAACGGCCCGGGGTCATGCGACAGCATGGGCCCCGTGTCGCTGTCGAACACCGGCGGCTAAGCTTGGGGCATGCTACCGCAGCCCGGGCCGCGCACCGAAGGACCCGCGCCCACCGAGATTGAATCGGCGCTGATCGAAGTGAGGGCGCTCGAGCGGTCCTTCGGGGCCAGGCGAGCGGTGGCTGGTGTCGATTTCCAGCTGGGACCAGGCCAGTGCCTTGCCCTGTTCGGTCCCAATGGCGCCGGCAAGACCACATTGCTGCGAATCCTCGCCGGCCTTCTCCGGCCAACGGGTGGCAGTGCGTCCGTAGCCGGGTTCACCCTTCCCGCCGGCGCCGCAGCCCGTGCAGCGGTCGGGTTGATCTCCCACAACAGCATGCTGTACGAGGCGCTGACGGCGCGCGAGAACGTCGAGTTCTCGGCGCGCCTTCATGGGCTCTCCAATCCCGTCGTCGCGGCGGATGAGGCGCTGCGCGGAATGCGGATCCACGACCGTGCGGAGACCCTCGTGCGCGCGCTGAGCCGCGGAATGCAGCAGCGTGTGTCCATCGCCCGCGCCGTGGTGCATGCGCCGAGGGTCCTGCTGCTCGATGAGCCGTACAGCGGGCTCGATGAGCTGGGCAGCAACGCGCTGTCCGCGCTGCTCGCTGAGCTGCGAAGCGGGGGCGCAGCGATGGTCATCGTCACCCACAACCTCGCGGAGGGGCTCGCCGTCGCGACCCATGCTGCCATCATGCGCGATGGTCGGTTCGCGAGGTATGAAGCGAGAAACGCCATCGACCCAGCGACGTATGCGGCGAACTATCGCGAGCTCGTGACGCGATGACGCCGGGACTGATGCCCGCGGCGCTCCTCATCGCCCGAAAGGATCTCGCGATCGAATTCCGCACCCGCAGCGCCTTCGTCTCGGCGCTGGTCTTCGCGCTGCTCGGCATTGTCATCTTCAATTTTGCCTGGGACCCGACAGCCGTGGCGGCAGTCGATCTCGCGCCCGGCGTCCTCTGGGTGATCTTCACGTTCGCGGGGCTTCTCGGGCTGCACCGCTCCTTCGCGGTCGAGCAGGCGGACCATGCGATGGACGGGCTGCTGAGCGCGCCGATCGGCAGGGAATCGATCTTCATCGGGAAGGCGCTCGCGAACCTCGTCTTCGTGCTCGGGGTGCAGGCCGTGGCAATTCCGGCGGTCGCGCTGTTCTACAACCTCCCGCTCGACGCGGGGATGCTGGGGATCGTCGGCATCGCGGTACTCGCGGCGATCGGCCTCGTGGCTGTCGGCACGCTGTTCAGCGCGATGGCGGTGAACACGAGGCTAGCGGAGCTGCTGCTCCCGATGCTGGCCCTGCCGTTTTTCGTTCCCATCGTCATACCGGCCGCGCAGGCGACGGCGAAGCTGCTCGCCGGCCGGCCGTCCGAGGAGGCGATCTCATGGCTCAAGCTGCTGCTCGCCTTCGACATCGTGTTCGTCGCGGGCTGCATTGTGCTGTTCCCGTTTATGTTTGAGGAATGATCGAACCAGGCCGCCGCACTCGCCCCGACTGGATCGCATGGATCGCCGGACTGGCGGTCGTCGCGACGCTCGTCCGCGCCATGTTCTTCACACCGTTGGAGGCGCGTCAGGGCGCAGCCCAGAAGATCTTCTACCTGCACGTTCCGGCGGCGTGGGTGGCGTTCATGGCGTTCGGGCTCGTGGCGTTCGCCGGGCTGGCGTACCTGTGGCTGCGAGACGAGCGACTCGACCGGTTCGCCGCGAGCTCGGCGGAGGTCGGCGTCGTGTTTACGACGGTCGTGCTCCTCACGGGCCCGATCTGGGCGCGCCCGATCTGGGGCGTCTGGTGGACGTGGGACCCGCGGCTCACCTCCACGCTGTTCCTCTGGTTCATCTATCTCGGGTACATCGTGCTGCGCGGTGCGCTGGACGATCGGGCGATGCGCGCGCGATACTCCGCCATTCTCGGGGCCCTCGGGGCGCTGCTCATCCCGTTCGTGCACCTCAGCGTATACATGTTCCGCGCGGCGCATCCGCAGCCGGTCGTCGGGAGCCCGCAGGCGATCGCCGCGATCATCAGCGGTGATCCGGCGCGGGCGCCGCTGCCGCCCGCGATGCTGCAGACGCTGTTGATCGCGCTCGCCGCCTTCACCCTGCTCTACGTCGCCTTCGTGCGCGCGCGATACCGGCTGGCAATCGACCAGGATGCGCAGTACGCGCGAGGAGTGGCGTCGTGATCTCGACCGAGCCGTACTACTATGCCGGCTACGCGGTCACCATCGCCGCATACGTGCTCTATGCGCTGAGCATCCACGTGCGACGGCGCGCGATCCGCGACCGCACTGAGCCGCGGTGAAGAAGGGCGCGCGGGCGGGCATCGCCTACCTCGTCGGCGCGGGGCCCGGGGATCCGGGGCTGCTCACCGTGCGCGGCCGCGAGCTCCTGGACGAGTGCGACGCGATCGTGCACGATGCGCTCGCAAACCCCGCGCTCCTCATGCGCGCCGACGCAGACCGTCCCGCGCCTGACCTGTACGACGTCGGGAAGCGCGGTGGAGATGAGCGCTCGGCCTCCCAGGACGTCATCAACGAGCTGCTCGTGAAGCTCGTGCGCGAAGGGAAACGCGTCGTGCGATTGAAGGGAGGCGACCCGCTCGTGTTCGGCCGCGGTGGCGAGGAAGCACAGGCGCTGACGGAGGCGGCGCTCCCCTTCGAGATCGTCCCCGGCGTCACCTCGGGGATCGCCGCGCCGGCGTACGCGGGCATTCCGGTCACACACCGCGGACTCTCGACGTCTGTCACATTCGTCACGGGGCACGAGGATCCGGACAAGCTTGCCACGACAACCGACTGGAGCGCGCTCGCGCGCACTGGCGGCACGCTCGTCGTGTACATGGGCGTGAAGTCGCTGCCTCGCATCGCCGCGGCGCTGGTGGCTGGAGGACTGCCGGGAGAGATCCCTGCCGCCGCGATCGAGTGGGGCACCCACGCGCGCCAACGGACGGTCGTGGCCACGCTGGATACGCTCGCCGACGGCATGAAGTCGGAGGGCATCGTTCCGCCGGTGATCGTCGTCATTGGCTGGACGGTGGTCCTGCGGGACGAGATCGCGTGGTTCGACCAGCGGCCGCTGTTCGCGAAGCGCATCATCGTCACCCGCGCCGAGGAAGGGCTTGCACGTCGCGGCCTCGGCGCTCGGCTGCGGGAGCTCGGCGCCGACGTGCTCGATGCGCCGACGACGCGCATCGAGCGACTCGATGCCGCTCCGATGCGGGACGCGCTGGAGCGGCTCGATGACTTCCAGTGGATTTGCTTCACGAGCGCCAATGGTGTGCGCTTCTTCTGGGAGGCTCTCCGGGCGAGCGGGCGCGACGCGCGATCCCTCTCGGGGGTCAAGCTGTGCGCCGTCGGTCCGATGACCGCCGATTCGCTGCTCCAGCGCGGCCTTGCCGTGGATGTCATCGCGGAGCGATTCGTCGCCGAGGGGTTGCTCGAGGCGCTCGCCGTGCGCGACGACGTCTACGGGACGTCGGTGCTATACGCGGCGGCCGACGGGGCACGGGAGACGCTCCCATCCGGTCTCGAGGCGCTGGGCGCAGTCGTCGAGCGTGTCGCGCTCTATCGCTCGGTGCCCGAGCCCGCGGCGCTCGACCGGCTGCGCGATGCACTGGCGGAACGGCCCGCGGATCTCGTTGCGTTCACGTCTGCGTCGGCGGTGCGGTCGTTCGCGGACGCGATGGGTCCGCAGGCGGCCGAGACTCCTGCCGCGTCGATCGGTCCGGCAACCAGCGCCGCCGTGCGTGACGCGGGAATGATCGTCGCCGTGGAAGCGAGCCAGTCGACGCTCGCCGGTCTCGCGACGGCGATCGCCGAGGCGTACGGCGCCTACGATGACTGACGTGGGTCCGGTGCGGATCGCGACGCGCGCCAGCGAGCTCGCGCTTCGGCAGGCACGCATCGTCGAGGCAGCGTTCGAGCGGCAGGGCGTCGTGTCGGAGCTCAAGACCTTTCGCACGACGGGCGACAAGCGACTCGATGAGCCGCTCAGTTCGATCGGCGGCAAGGGGCTGTTCACGAAGGAGCTCGAAACGGCGCTGCTCAAGGGCACCGTGGACTGCTGCGTGCACTCGCTCAAGGACCTGCCGACGGAGTCTCCCGATGGACTCGTCGTCGCGGCGGTTCTCGCGCGCGAGGACCCGCGCGATGTGCTCGTGTTGAACGACGTCATCGAGGCCGAGGGGCTGCACGACATTCCGCGCGGCTCGCGCGTCGGGACATCGAGCCTCCGGCGGCGCGCGCAGCTGCTCGCGATGCGGCCCGACCTCGACGTCGTGGACCTCCGTGGCAATGTGCCGACGCGGCTGCGGAAGGTGGATGAGGGTCAGGTGCACGCGGCGATCCTTGCGGCGGCCGGGCTGCACCGGCTCGACGCGCGACAGCGCATCAGCGCCTATCTCGACGCGCCGGCCTGGCTGCCGGCGGCGGGGCAGGGAGCGATCGCGGTACAGATCCGCGACGATGATGAACGCATGCGGGGCATCGTCGCACTGCTCAACGATGTGCCGACGATGTTCGCGACGCGGGCTGAGCGGGCCTTTCTCGCGGCGCTCGAGGGCGGGTGCCAGGTCCCGATCGGTGCGCTCGCGATGGAGACCGCCGACGGAATGGTGCTGCACGGCCTCATCGCTGAAGTCACCGGACGGAAGGTGGTCCGGGGGGAGCGCGCCTTCGGTGATGACGATCCGGAGCTCGTTGGAGTGCGGCTCGCGAACGACCTGCGATCGCGGGGCGGGACCGAGGTGCTCGGAACGCTGCGGGGGATGGAGAAGGTGCCGTCACCGCAGCCGGAGTGAGCGCAGGAGAGGCATCGGTGGTGACTTCAACATCAACGGCAACTTCACGGCAACAGCAATTCAACAGCAAATTCAACAGCAAATTCAACAGCCAGGTGGAACGATGCAGCGGATCGGGCGGATGCAGCGGATCGCATCCGTACGGGAAAGGGTTTTTTTTATCCGTCGCGTCCCAGTCCGTCTCGCGGGGGCGGGTGCAGCCCCAACTATTGTTCAAGACTGCGAATTACAACGAAGGCGGGATGCGCACCGATGCAATCCGCTGCATCCGCCCGATCCGCTGCATCGTTTCACCTGGCTGTTGACCTTGTTTTTCGTTGTTGTTTGTTCGGTTCCGACATTCCTGTAGCGCTCGTTCTCGAAACGGTCCCAGCAGAATGAATCCAGAGTTTCCCCGTGTCAGGCCGCGGCGGTTGCGGCGGACGGCGGCGCTGCGGCGGCTCGTGCGCGAGACGTGGCTCGCGCCGTCGCAACTGGTGCTTCCGGTCTTCGTGCGGTCGGGGCGCGGCGTGCGCCAGCCGGTGGGGTCGATGCCCGGCGTGGCGCAGACTTCGGTTGATGAAATGCTGCGCGACGTCGAGGCAGCGGCGGAGGCGGGCGTCGGTGGGGTGCTGCTGTTCGGGATTCCCGACCGCAAGGACGAGAGTGGCACTGCCGCGTGGGATCCACGCGGGCCGGTGCAGGAGGCGGTCCGCGAGCTGAAGCGCGCCCTCCCGGACATCGTCGTCATCACCGACGTCTGCATGTGCGAGTACACCGATCACGGCCACTGTGGAGTGCTCGATGGCGCCGATGTCGACAACGATGCGACGCTGGACCTCCTCGTCCGCGCCGCGGTCTCGCACGCCGAGGCCGGCGCCGACATCGTTGCTCCGAGCGACATGATGGACGGCCGCGTTGGAGCAATTCGTGAGGGCCTGGACGAAGCGGGGTACTCGCAGACCGTGATTCTCAGCTATGCCGTGAAGTACGCGTCGGCATTCTACGGCCCCTTCCGTGAGGCGGCGGAGAGCGCGCCACGCAGCGGCGACCGGCGCGGCTATCAGATGGATCCGCCAAATGCAGAGGAGGCGGTGCGCGAAGCGATGCTCGACATCGCCGAGGGCGCGGACGCGATCATGGTGAAGCCGGCAGGTCCTTACCTCGACATTGTCACGCGCGTGAAGGCGGAGACGGGCTATCCGCTCGCCGCCTATCAGGTGAGTGGTGAGTACGCTATGATTCGTGCTGCGGCGGAGCGGGGATGGATCGACGGGGATCGGGCGATGATGGAGTCGCTGATCGGCATCCGCCGCGCCGGTGCGGACATCATCGTCACCTATTTCGCGACCGAAGCGGCGAAGCGTCTGCGCAGCGAGCGCGCCTGACCTCCCGCGCCTCCAGTGAGCCCTCGATGAAAACGCGCATTCTTCCCACCAGCGGCGTCGCCGTCAGTGAGGTGGGGTTCGGCACGTGGACCGTCGCCACCGGGTGGTGGGGCGAGAAGACCGATGCTGACGCCGTCGCATTGATGCGAAGCGCGCTGGATGATCACGGCGTCACCTTCTTCGACGCGGCCGACAGCTACGGCAATGGCCGCAGCGAGCACCAGCTGGCCGAGGCGTTCCGTGGACGGCGGAACGAGGTCGTGTACGGCACGAAGATCGGCTACGACATCTACGATGAGGCCGCGGCGTCGGCGCGTCGTGGACAGAGCGAGCTGCCGCAGCGGTTCGAGGCGGATTACATGCGCATGGCGGTGGATCGGTGCCTCCAGCGGCTCGAGACCGACCGCATCGACATCCTCCAGCTTCACAACATCAAGATGGAGCACGTGCGGAATCCCGAGATCTGGGAGACGCTGCGGCAGCTCGCGCGCGAAGGAAAGATCCGGGCATGGGGCGCCGCCTTCGGCCCGGCGATCGGCTGGTTGTACGAGGCCGTCGAGCTCATGGAACGGGAGCCGGACATCGACACGATCCAGATGATCTGGAACATTCTCGAGCAGCACCCCGGCACGGCGATGATCGAGGCGGCCCACCGCACGGCGCCGAGCTGCCGGTTCAACATCCGTGTTACTCACGCGTCGGGCATGCTCGAGGGGAAGTACACGGAAGACACGGTCTTTCCGGCGAACGATCACCGCCGGCACCGCCCGCGTTCCTGGCTGGTCAACGGGCTGCAGAAGATCCGAACCCTGGAGTTTCTCGCGGTGCGGATGACACTGGGGCAGGCCGCGCTGAAGTGGTTGCTGGCCGACCCGCTGGTGGTGACGACGCTCCCCAACATCTACGATGCCGAGCAGCTCGAGGAGTTCGCCGCAGCGAGCGAGCTTGTTGATCTCTCGCGCGACGATCTCGAGCGCGTGGCGGCGCTCGCGACAGGGAACTTCGGTGTCGAGGAGCCGCCGATGGCGTACAAGGGAACGATGACCCGTGCGCAGCACGGAATGGAGCACGCGAGTACGTGATTCACCCGTGGAGAGACCTCCCGCCAGGACCGCATCCGCCGGAGGTCATCACGGCGGTCATCGAGATCCCCCGGGGCAGCCGGAACAAGTACGAGCTCGACAAGGACTCCGGGTTCATGAAGCTGGACCGCGTGCTGTACTCCGCGGTGCATTATCCGGGTGACTACGGATTCGTGCCGCGCACGCTGCATGAGGACGGCGACCCGCTCGATGTCCTCGTGCGCATCAACGAGCCGACGTTCCCCGGGTGCCAGATCGAGGTGCGGCCCGTCGGCGTCCTGAAGATGCTCGATCGGGGCGAGCCCGATGACAAGATCCTCAGCGTTCCCGTCAACGATCCCTTTCACGGCGAGTACTTCGACATCGCCGACTTCCCGCAGCACTACCTCGCGGAGATCGAGCACTTCTTCAGCATCTACAAGGACCTCGAGGGGAAGCGATGCCAGATGCTCGGCTGGGGGAAAAGCGACGTCGCCATGGCGATGATCCTCGAGTCGATCGAGCGGTACCGGGCGAAATACCTGCTGGCTGGGCCCTGAGGGCTGCGTACCTGGCAGGACTGCGTACGGACTGACCGCGACTTCGTACGGACCTGCATTGCGTACTGCGCACGTACTTCGTATGGAGTACCTGGTACACACCGCCAAGGCGGACCTGCAACGGCAGGCGGAAGGGGCAGGCGGAGTCGGAAACGGCGTGACTGAAACTGCCAGCTCGCACCGGCCAGCCGTGGGCGGTCCAACCGTGCGAAGTAGTCAGTGCGCAGTCCGTGCGGAGCAAGCAGTGCCCATGCGTACGTAGTCGCGGCTAGTCCGTGCGCAGTAGCCAGTACGCAACGCGCGCGGACGTGATCTCGAGTCATCGGTGAATGAATACCTCATTCGGGAGTGAGCAATGCGTGCGATGCGAATCTGCCTGGCTGGCGTGCTGCTGCTGCTTGCTGATGCGGCGCGAGCGAACGCGCAGATCCCGATCACCGTCGGGGCGCGGAGCGGGCAGTCGAAGACCGTAGCGGGGGCGCGTTCGTGGGATGGGGGGTGGTCGTTCGATCTGCTCGCGGCGTACCGGATCAATCCCGGGATCTCGGCCTATGTCATGTCGGGCGGGACGGATATCGGGGCGCAGAAGGATGACGATACGATCGACCTCTCGGTGTACTCGACCAGCGTCGGAATGACGATGCTCCTGAGTCCGCTCGCCGTCGGCCGGCCCGCGCTATGGGTTGGTGGAGGCGTTGGGCTGTACTCCCTTTCGGCGACGCGTGACTTCGATACGCTCGACGAGCAATCCGACACCCAGGTGGGATTCGACGTTGCGGCGGGAGTCGCCATGGCCGTCAGCCCGCAATTGCACATCATGCCGGCGATCCGGTTCGCGACGTTCGCCGCGGATTTTTCGTTTCAGGAGCCGGGTGTGGTCCCCGCCGAGACGCACAGCGTCGGCAACGTCGGCTACGTCACGCTCGACGTAGGCATCATGTACAACTTCGGATTGCCGCGGCGCCGGTAACGCTGCGTACTGGCAGGACTGCGTACGGACTGGCCGCGACTGGGGACGGACGGGCACTGCTTACTGCGCACGTACTCCGTACCGAGTACTTGGTACACACGGCCAGGGCGGGACCTGCACGGCAGGCGGAAGGTCGAAAGCGGAAGCGGGCTGACGGCGCCACCTGACTCGCTGCTGGCGGTCAGCCGGTCAGCCGGTCAGCCGGTCACCCGGTCAGCCGTCAGCGGGAAGCCGGGCACTCCAACCGTGCGAAGTAGCCAGTACGCAGTGCGTGCGCAGTAAGCAGTGCCCGTCCGTCCCCAGTCGCGGCCAGTCCGTACGCAGTCCTGCCAGTACGCAGCGTTACCGGCGCCGCGGCAATCCGAAGTT
>JANPKQ010000430.1:0-30287 GCA_031426115.1 Gemmatimonadaceae bacterium
GCCTCGGTGGCGAGCAGGCACGCCGACAGGAGATCGTCGGCGTGGCCGTGGGTGGCGCGGGCGATGAAGTCGGCGGTGGCAGGCGCGACGAGCACGAGGTCGGCCGCCCGGGCGAGCTTGATGTGATCGAGCGCGTGGCCCGACCCGAACAGCTCCGTGTGCACTGCGCGCCCCGTGAGCGCCTGCAGGGTGACCGCTCCGACGAACTCCTGCGCGGACCTCGTCATCACCGCGTCCACTTCGGCACCGGCGCCGGTGAGCAGGCGCGCGAGCCAGGCGGACTTGTAGCTGGCGATGCCGCCCGTGATCCCGAGGAGGATCCGGCGACCGTCGAAGGGGCGCACTGGCTCGGCGCCTGGCTTACGCCGGCGACCGAAGCGGTGCCGCGCCCTTCCGACGTTGAAGCAGACCTACTCCGGCCGGCGGCGCGGCACGACGTGGTACTTGATCTGCCCGGTCGAGAGATCTTCGAGCGCGCGGGTCGTCAGCTTCTTTTCCTTCGACGACGAGCGATCGCGCGGGAACTCGTTCAGCAGGCGCGCGAACTTGGCCGCGACGAGCACACCGAGGTATTTGTTGGAGGCGTGCTTGGCGACTTCGGTGGGAGTAAATACTCGCATTGAATCTCGTTGGAATGGGTCAGCGGATCCGGCTGGACAGGTCGGCGATCAGTGCTGCCAACTTGCTGGCGGCCTCGGGGTCCCGCCCCCGCCGGACGGTTTCCGCGTCGATGACGGAAGAAACATAGCGGATTGCCCGCTCCAGGTCATCATTGACGATCAAATAATAGTACCGATTCGCCTCACGTAGCTCATCGATGGCGTTTCGAAGCCTGACGGCGAGGGCGCCCGGCGTCTCGCTCTTCCGCCCCTCCAGCCGCTCGACGAGGGTCTGCGCCGACGGGGGCAGGAGGAAGATCAGAACGGACTCGGGGAAGACCTTTGCGAACTGGGCGGCACCCTGGACGTCGATATCCATGATGACGTAGCGGCCCTCGCCGAGGACGCGGTCGACCTCCCGGCGCAGCGTGCCGTACATTCGGCCGTGAACGTCGGCACTCTCCGCGAACTCACCGCGGTCGCGCGCCGCGATGAACTGGTCCGGTGTCCAGAAGAAGTAGTCGCGGCCGTCCACCTCCCCTGGTCTGGGCTGCCGGGTCGTGCACGAGACCGAATACCCGAGATCGTCCCGGCGCGCGAGCAACATGCGCGCGATGGTCGTCTTCCCGACACCGGACGGCGAGGACAGGATCACCGGAAAGCGGATCATTCGACGTTTTCCACCTGCTCGCGGATGCGCTCCAGCTCTTCCTTGATGGCAACGACGTCGCGAAGCATCAGCGCGTCGGCCGCCTTGCTCCCGGTGGTGTTCGCCTCGCGCAGCATCTCCTGGAGGAGAAACCCGAGCCGTTTCCCCACCGGTTCGCCCCCGCTCTCGCGAACCGCGCCGTCGAACGCCTCGATGTGCGAACTGAAGCGGTCGAGCTCCTCCTGAACGTCCATTCGCTCGGCGAGAATGGCGATCTCCCCGGCGAGCCGGTTCTCATCGACGGCGAGACCTTCCGTGAGCTCGCGCACGGCGGCTCGCAGCCGGTCGCGATGCTCGATCGTACGCGCAGGAGCCCGGGCGGCAAGGCGCCCCACAGCCGACTCGATGATCCGGAGGCGTTCCAGCAGGAATCCGGCGAGTCGCGCGCCTTCGTCGGCGCGCATGGTCATCAGGGCCGCCACGGCCTGAGCCACGATCGACAGCACTTCCTCGAGGGACCCTTCTCCCGCCGGGTCGCGCGCCGCGCCCGTGACCACGTCGGGCAGGCGGAGGATCGACGCGATATCGACGGGACCAAGCGAGTGGCGAAGCTGCAGCGCGCGGAGCTGGACGAGGAACTGGGTGAAACGCTCCTCATCGATTGTTACCGTGGGCCGCTCCTCGTCGCGCTCGTAGCGGCAGTAGAGCGTCACGTGTCCTCGGCCGATCTTCTGCCGCAGTGCCTCTCTCACGTCGGCTTCAAACCGGCCGAGCGATCCGGGAAGCTTGATCGTCGGGGTGAAGAAGCGGTGGTTCACCGTGCGCACCTCGACGGTGACCTGCGCCGCGCCGACGCGCCCGGCGGCCGTGCCGAACCCTGTCATGCTGCGAATCATTCGCAGTCACCCAGCGTCCCGACGCGGCTCGCGACGCTCAATTCGTGAACTCCCATCGCACCCCGTACAGCTGCGATCCACGCGCCATCCGAAACCCGGGCACGCGCTCGTACACGGCAAGCTGTGTATTGACGAACTTCCACGAGAGCACCGCGTTGAGGATCCGCACCTCGACCAGCGTCGAGATGATTCCCGTCCCTGCCGTGGACTCGCACGCGCCCGCCGCCTCGAGGAAGCAGGTGCTGCTTCGGTAGTCGTGAATCCCCGACGCGAGGAAGCCGAAGTTGCCGCTCGGAAACCGGCTCAGCCAGCGCGTCGCGAGATAGAGCTGAACGCGCGACTGGTAGCGTGGGCGATACGGCCCCTCCGTGTCCCACATGACACCATGGGCCTGGACGTTGATGTCGCGCCACAGCCCCCCGTTCAGGGCGACGAACGAGCCGACAGCCGCACCGTCCGTTGCTGCCGCCGCGTCGGTATTGAAAACCGTGGCAGGGACCAGCAGCGTGGAGTCGCGCCCGAGGATCCCGCCCGAGATGGCGAGGCGCCGGATGCGCACGCCCGCCTCGGCGCGATAGGCGAACAGGTCGGCCGCGTTCGTCCGGTCGGCGTCGTCCCAGCGCTGTGCGGCAGATCCACCTACCCAGATGGCACGCGTCAGGTTGATGCGGCCCGTGATGTCCGCGCGAGTCGTCGAGTCCTGTGGAGCGCGTTCACCGAACGCGGAAAACGCGACGCGTGGCCTGTCGAACCCGATGCGTGCCGACTGCCCCATGAAAGTGTGGCGGTTGAAGACCTGCACCCGGTTCGCTGCGCTGACGCGGAAGCCCGCGATGATCGTTCCCGCGGTCGCGACGTACTGGGCACGCGAGCGCAATGTGTCGGGACTCGGGATCGGCGCTGTGGAATCGATCGGCGGGGGCGCACCCGAGTTCGGCGTCGTCTCCTGAAATGCCATCGAGCCAGCGATGAGCTGGGCCCAGGTGCCGCGATCGGGATCGCCGTAACCCGCGCGCACGTAGGCGTCGGTTCGGCGGCCATCGAGCGCGGGAATGCCGTCGTTCGGGTTGGCGGTGCGAGCCTGCGACTCTCGCGCGCGCCTGCCGCGCGCGACGAACGCGTCGGCGCTCCATGGACCGCGTGCCCACCCTGCACGCGCGAGGAGCGTCAGCTCGTCGCCACCGCCGCCGCTTCCGCGGCTGGATGTCGAGTACTGCTGGGCGCCGACCTGCATCGCCGCGCCGTTCCGGAACCGACGACCAAAAAAGCCGCGGTACAGATTGGAGTTCTCGTCGCCGGTGTAGACGTCGACCCGGCTCACTGGCGTCGTTGCCTGCGTCCGCCAGCTTCTCATGTGAATCCGCAGCTCACCGGCCGCGCGCTCGACGCGGACTTCCTCGGCCGTCCACAACGGGATTTCGACGAGGTCGAAGACGCCTCCGGTGCGAGGGTCGAGCGGGGCCATCTCGATGCCGTCGTAAAACACTCGCAGGCGAGTGATGTCGCCCAGGTACGCGATCACCGCGGGCGAGGACAGACCCCCGGACCGAAAGCTCGTGACGCCGGGAATGACCTCGAGCAGCTCCGCGAGCGTCTGTGCGCCGCTCTGGAAGATCGCGTCGCGGCTCCACCAGAATACGTGCTCGATCCCCGGCATCTCCCCGCGCGCCAGCGGAGATTGGAGCGACTCCGCCATCGTGTCGCGAACCGGGACACTGTCCCGCATCGCCGGCCGAACCGTGTCTCGAGCGACAGGGGGCGTCTGCGCGAGCCCGGTCCACGGCACGACCGCCGCGACCAGGAGGCCGAGACCGCCGCGCTGGACGAGGCGGACAAAGTGCGTCAGCGCGCCCGTCCCCGGACGAATTCGACGAAGGTCGTGACCGGCACACCAGTCGGACCTTTGGGAATGGCCACGAGATCGGTCTCCGAGTACGCCGTTCCCGCGATGTCCAGATGCACCCACGGATAGGTCTCCGTGAATTCCTTGAGGAACATCGCCGCGGAGATCGATCCCGCCGCGCGGCCGGCGGAATTCTTGATGTCGGCGACGTCGGACTTGATCATCTCCCGATAGTCGTCCCACACCGGCAACGGCCACCCCGGCTCGCCCGCCCGCTTCCCGGCAGCGAGCACCTCCTGCACGAGCGCCTCATCCGGCCCGAAGACGCCCGTCGCGGTGTGGCCGAGCGCGACGACGATGGCGCCGGTGAGCGTCGCCGCGTCGATCACGGCCGCGGGCTCGTAGCGACGCACGTACGACAGCAGGTCCGCGAGGACGAGCCGTCCCTCGGCGTCGGTGTTGATGATCTCGATGTACTTGCCAAGCTGGCTTCGCACGACGTCACCCGGCTTGACGGCCTCCCCGGACGGCATGTTCGTCGTTGCACCGATGACGCCGACGACATTGATCTCCAGTCCCATCTGGCCGATCGCTTCCATCGCGCCGAGGACACCGGCTGCGCCGCACATGTCGAACTTCATCATCTCCATGCCCTGGGCAGGCTTGATGGAGATGCCGCCGCTGTCGAAGCACAGCCCCTTGCCGACGAGAACAATGGGAGGCGCGCCCTTCTTCCCTCTCCGGTGTTCGAGGGCGACCAGCTTGGGCTCCTGCTGCGTGCCCTGGGCGACGCAGAGGAATGAGCCCATCGACTCACGCTCCAGCCCCTCCCTGCCGAGCACCGTGACCTTCATCCCGTGGCGCCCTGCAATCTCGCGCCCGGTGGCTTCGAGCAGGTCGGGTGTGCAGAGGTTCCCGGGCATCATCGCGAGACGCCGCGCGAGGCTTTGTCCGGCGCCAATCGCCTGCCCCGCCTCGAGCCCCGGCGACGCAGCTTTCGTGTCAGCGACGATGATTGTCGCGTCCGTCAGTGGCGCGCGCCGCTCCTCGGCCGGCGGAAGGGTCTTGAGGTCCGTGTACTCCCAAGCACCGGCAGTGAGTCCGATCGCCGCGTACTCGACTGACATGGGATCGCTGTCGGCCGCGCGGAAGGCGAGCGACCCCGCGCCCATCCGGTGCGCCTGGCGGGCGGCGATTGCCGCGGCGCGCTTCAGGGCACCTGGGCGGTCGGTCGGTGCTCCCATGCCGACGAGCAGGATCCGCTGCGGACCCTTCGCGACGCCACCGAGGTGGAGCGTCTCGTCGCGGCCGCCGCGAAAGTCGCGGCGGTCAAAGGTTCGCGAAAGCGATCCCTCGAGTGCCTTGTCGAGTCGGGCCAGGTCCCCGTCGGCCCGTGGATCGGGACCGAGGGCAAGAACGAGCAGCGGCGTGTCCAGCGAGTGGAGATCCGCGCGACGGAGCGACAGCGTGATCGGCATGAAGATATTTCGAGGATACGAACCGGCGGGCGGGTTACGACTTGCGCATGCCCGAGATGACCCCGTCGCCGAAGGCCGAGGTAGACACTTCGGTCGCGCCCGGCATCTGGCGCGCGAGGTCGTACGTGACGCGCTTCGACTTGATCGCGGTCTCGACACCGCGGATGATGAGCTTTGCCGCCTCACCCCAGCCCATGTAGTCGAGCATCATGACGCCTGACAGGATGACGCTGCCCGGGTTGATCTTGTCGAGCCCCGCGTACTTCGGCGCCGTACCATGGGTTGCCTCGAACACGGCAACGCCATCGCCGACGTTGCCGCCCGGCGCGATCCCGAGCCCGCCGACCTGGGCCGCCGCCGCGTCCGAGAGATAGTCGCCATTGAGGTTCGGGGTGGCGATCACCGAGTACTCGGCGGGGCGCAGCAGCATCTGCTGGAACATCGAGTCGGCGATGCGGTCCTTGATGATCACCGCATCGGCGCGGCTGCCCTTGGCCTTCGCGACATCCGCCTCGGTACATGTGCAGTCCGAGAACTTCTCCCGCGCGACCTCGTATCCCCAGTCGCGGAACGCGCCCTCGGTGAACTTCATGATGTTGCCCTTGTGGACGAGGGTCACCGACTCGCGATTGTTCTTCACCGCGTGACGGATCGCCATCTCCACGAGCCGCTTGGAGCCGAATGCGGACATGGGCTTGATGCCGATTGCCGACTCCGCCCGGATCTCGCTCTTGAACTCACGGTGCAGGTATTCCCGCAGCTTGTTCGCTTCAGGACTGCCGGCCTTCCACTCGATCCCGGCGTACACGTCCTCGGTGTTCTCCCGGAAGATGACGATGTCCACCTTCTCGGGTTCCTTCACCGGCGCGCCCACTCCCTCGAACCAGCGCACCGGCCGAATGCACGCGTACAGGTCGAGCACCTGGCGAAGCGTGACGTTGAGCGAGCGGATGCCGCCGCCCACCGGCGTCGTCAGCGGACCCTTGATCGAGACCCTGAACTCCTGCATCGCATCGATGGTCTCCTGCGGGAGCCAGTCCTTGTAGCTCGTGTGGGCCTTCTCGCCGGCGAACACTTCCATCCATGCGATCTTCCGTTCCCCGCCGTACGCCTTCTCGACGGCAGCGTCGAACACCCGCACCGACGCCCGCCAGATGTCGGCTCCCGTCCCGTCACCTTCGACGAAGGGGATGATCGGCGTCCCGGGGACGTTGAGGCGGCCGTCACTGAACGTGATGCGCTCGCCGTGAGACGGCACCTTCGCGAAACGATAGCTCGCCATGCTGGAATCCAGTCGTGATTCGAGGGGAAACGCGTGTCGTAGAGCGCGCGAAAGCTACTGGCCGCGCATGGCAGATGCCAGCGCGGGACGGCACCGATCGGAGCGCTCAGTGCGCTCCGGGAAGCGTGATGATGCTCTTGATCCCGGGGCTCGTCGTCGCATGCTCGCAGAAATGCTCCATCGACGCGCGCTGCGTCACGATCCCCCGCAGCTCGGCCGGCCAGGCACTGTCGAAGCGGCCCAGATCCCTGATGGCCGCGCCGAAATCGCGACGGTTCGCATTGACGGTCCCGACGATGACCTGATTCCGCAGCACGAGACGCTTCATGATCTCGTCCCCCTCGACGCGGATCGCATCCTCCTCACCCGGCACGCCGGTCAGGACGCACACGGCGTTGGCATCGAGGTGGCGGAGCACATCAAAGGCGAGACCGGGCGCGCCCGTCGCTTCGTAGACGAGGTCCACCCGCCCGATGTCCGCGGCCAGCCGCGCAAAGTCCGTCCCTGTCGACGACACGTAGGTCGCCCCGAACGACTCGGCCAGCCGGGCATTCGGCGTCGTCGCGTTTCCGCGCGAAAAAACCCAGGTCTCGAACCCGCGCTCGACGAAGAGCATGGCGCCGAGCAGGCCCACTGGTCCCGCTCCCAGCACGACGGCGCGATGTCCCTGCATGAACGCCTCGTCATCGGCGGTTGCCATCCACGGAAGGCGACGCTGGATCGCGGCGTATTGCCGCAGTCCCTTCTCGGCGATCGTCAACGGTTCAGTGAGCACGCCGACGTCGCGCAGCTCTGCCGGCACAATGTGGAGGTAGCGCTCCTCCTCGACGATCTGCTCGGCGAGAAATCCGTGAGCGCCCTTGATTCCGCGCTCGGTGTATTCGCCGGTGACACAGAAATCCTGGTGCCCGGAGACGCACGGCGCGCATTCCTCGCGGGTGCATGGGCGTCGTACGGACGGCACAACGAGGTCGCCCGGTCGAAGGTGATCGACGTCCGCGCCCCGCTCTTCCACGATCCCGAGCGCTTCGTGGCCGACGATCAGGTGGTCCGCTCCGGAGGGCGGATCGCCATATTCGAAGGCGCAGAGCTCCGCATCGGTGCCGCAGACGCCAACCTCGAGCATCCGCACCCGCACCATCGATGGCGACGCGAGCTCGGGGGGAGGCACGTCGATCGTGCGGACAGAGCGCTGCTGTTTCGAGACGGCGAGTGCTTTCATGAGCCTGGAAGGAGTGAAGACGACGGTGCGTGCTCCGAGCGAAGCGTTGCCGATGGTGGCAAGCGAGAGGCCACGTCCCTCCGCCGCGCCGCTGCGGTGCCCCGGGCGGGCGCGCGGTCCGCGGACCGCGCCATGATTCGCGTCGGACCCGCGGGGTGGAGCTACAAGGACTGGGCGGGTACCGTCTATCCAGTCCCGAGACCGCGCGGGTTCGATCCACTCGCGTACCTGTCGAGCTACTTCGATACGATCGAGATCAACTCGACCTTTTACGGTCCGGCGCCGCGCGCCAGCGCCGATGAATGGATACGCCGCGTGGCCGAGCGCGCGACGTTCCGGTTCACCGCGAAGCTCTGGACGCGCTTCACTCACGTACGGGATAGCGCATTCACGATCGCGGAGATCGACGCGGTCCACGAGGGGATGGCGCCGCTGCTCGACGCGGGGCGGCTGGGCGCCCTTCTCCTCCAGTTTCCCTGGTCGTTCCGACGCACCGACGAGAATCGCCAGAGGCTCGACGACGTCACCCGTGCCTTTCGCCGGTATCCCCTCGTGCTCGAGGTGCGTCACGAGTCATGGAATGTCCCCGGCTTCTACTCGGAGCTCGCCGAGCGGCGCATCGGCTTCGTCAACATCGATCAGCCTCTCTTCGGGAAGAGCATCGGTCCAAGCGGGACTGCCACGTCGGCGGTCGGCTATGTGAGGCTCCATGGACGCAACTACGAAGACTGGTTTCGTGAAGGCGCAGGTGTCGAAGCGCGATACGACTATCTCTATTCCTCCGAGGAGCTTGATCCGTGGGTGGAGCGATCGAAGGATGTTGCCGCCGCGACGATCGATACGTTCATCATCACGAACAACCATTTCCAGGGGAAGGCGATCGCGAACGCCGTGATGCTGCAGGCGAAGCTCGCGGGCAGCCCCGTACCGGCCCCGGCGCCACTCGTTGCCACGTACCCGCAGCAGCTCGACGGCTTCGCCGTGATCGAGGGGGACTAGGCCGTCGGTGGAGGTACGTGGCGTCGCGCGGGCAATGCGACGGTTGGAGGCAGGTCCAACGAGCCCGGCACGACGCGTGGCAGCCATTGCTCGAACAGGATGTTCGCGGCGCCCCCGCGAATGAGCGCGTCGGCTTCCCATCGCCGCTCGGCAGGAAGAAACCGGTGCAGCGGAAAGCGCTCCGTCTGCGCGGTCGCCGGGGGAAGGCCTCGCGACTTCACGATGGTCGCCACGGCATCCGCCATCAGGGTCACCCCGAGGTCGGTCGTGCGCTCCTCCAGCGCGGCGAGCGATGTTTCAGCGTGCCGGACATCGAGCAGGCGGCGAACGAGCATGGGACCGGTATCGATGCCGCGGTCCACGAGGTGGCACGTCGCCCCCACGGGGATCTCCTCGAGGATGCTGTGCGCGATGACGTCGTTCCCACGGACCCATGGCAGGAGCCCGAGATGCACGTTGATGGTGGCAAGGCGCGGGACAGCGAGGATTTCCTGAGACACGATTCTCGTCCCGGCAAGGATGAGGAGATCCGGTCGTAATCGCGTCAGATCGCGGCGCATCGCTGGTGAGTTCAACGGCCCCGTCACGACCAGGGGAGCACCGATCCGGAGGTCACGCCGGATGCGCGGGCGCAGATGACGCCATGCCGCACGCGCCGGGACGAGGGGAAGCTCTCGCAGTCGCCCCATGACCGTACGCGCGTGAAAGCAGTCGCGCAGTGCGGTGTGTGCCTCGATGACGACGGCTGCGGGGATGAGCGCGCGCTCGCGGAGTGCGTGAAGGATTCGCACGCCGTATCGTCCGCCGATCGTCAGCACGACGATGCGGAGCGCAGTGCTGGCGGGATCGGCTGGGTCGTGCCTCGTCAAGGCGGATCCGGGTGTCGGGTCGGCGGGGTTCATGGTGCCTCGCCCCGCCCTCGGCGGGAAATGTAGGGGCGCGTCGATCCGGACCAAATGACAGGTCCGCACAGGCTCGGGCGCGCCGTGCCGGCTCGTTCCCGGACACTGCTTCGAGACCGGGCAATCCAGGGCCCTGAGACGAGACAGCTCGGTCGCGACGACCTTTTCGCCGGATGTTTCGCGGAAGTGACCAGCGGCTGCTCGGTGTCGCGCGTGGCCTAGCCGCTTGTCACAAAAGGACTTATGGAACGTTCTAACCGCCGGTTTGGCGTTACCTCGGCCCGGTTGTAGGCGTCAAGCCAATGTCCGGTACCGTGCCCAGAATGGGTTGTCGCCAGGACCATTGCCACTCGTTGACCCGCCGTCGAGGTCGAATTCATCGCGGCACCCCAACGGGCTGTGAGTCACGACCGACGGCTCGCGCACCGAACTTCCGGAGGTTTGATGTCGAAGCGCAACTCGGGCTTCTCGCTGGTCGAACTGCTGATCGTCCTCGTCGTCATCGGAATCATGGTCTCGATGGCGATGCCAGCCATGTCCCGGGCCAAGTCCCGCGCGGCCCTCTCGAGCGCCACGGCCCGATTCTCCCGAACCGTGGCAGTCGCGCGTCAGGCGGCGATCCTTCGAGGAAAACGTTCGCACTTCCGAATGACGGACGGCATGGTCTGGGTGACAGTCGATACCGGCGCGACATCGGCCGACTCCCTCGTCATCGTCCCCGCGTTCCGACTGGACAGTGCATACGGCCTGTCCGCAATCACGCCGAGCGGCAACAGCACGGTCGAGTTCGACCCGCGCGGCGTCTCGACCCAGGCTTCGCGAAGCGTCTATCGCTTCGTGCACCCCAGTGGACTCAAGGATTCCCTATGCGTCTCCAAACTCGGCAACAGCATTCGGACGGTGTGCCCATGAGCAGCCGCTCGGGCCGCCCCGTGCGCCTTGGGGCGCGGCGAGGCATCACGCTGGTCGAGCTCATCGTCGCGATGACCATCCTCACGATCGGGCTGCTCGGCTTTGTCGCAAGCTCCGGATACCTGACCCGCGGACTGGGCGGCGCGAACAGCGACACCGTCGCCGGCGTCATGGCCCAGTCGGGGATCGAGGAGCTGGCGGGCACGGCCTGCCTCAGCATCCCGCTCAATGGCGTGACGCAGACCGTCAGCCGCGGCATCACGCGCCGGAGCCGCGTCACCGACAACGGGAACAACACGCGACTCGTCCTCGACAGCCTGTCGTGGAGCGCACGCGGACGTCCGCGGCTCGTCACGTATCGCACGATCATGCCTTGCAGACCGGGAGCCTGATGCCCATGCCCAACACAGCCCATTCGTCGTTGGTCCGCACGCGTCGCGGCCTCAGCCTCATCGAGCTGATGATCGCGCTGACGATGCTTGCGATCGTCGGCGGCCTGCTGGCGAACGTCCTCATCAAGCAGCAGCGCTTCAACCGCGCGTTGACGGAGACGGCCGACTCACGCGCACGCATGCGCGACATCGCGACGATCCTCCCGACAGACCTGCGCGGCGCGTCCTCGATTGGCCGCGACATTCTCACCATGGGGCTGACCTCGATGCAGTTCCGCTCGGCGATCGGCAGCTCCGTGCTGTGTCGCCAGCCGGGGGCCGGTACAGTGATCGAGCTTCCCCCGACGAACCTCAGCACCGGACAGGTGCTGACGGCGTGGATCAACCCGCCGAAGCCCGGGGATGTCGCGTTCATCTACAATGAGGGTGCGGCCGCGGGAAACATCGATGACAGCTGGTCACAGTTCACCATCACGGACACCACATCGGCGGTGAATTCAACGTGGTGCCCGGCCGGCACTTCCCCATTCACGCTGGCCGCGGACAATGCTCAGCGTCGGTACCGCATTACCCTGAACGCGGCGCCGGATACGGCGCGCGTCAGGGTTGGCGCGCCGATCCGGTTTGCGCGCGAAGTGCGCTACAGCCTCTTCTCGGCATCGGACAACAACTGGTATGTCGGCTACGAGACCTGCACTCCGTCGGGCGCCGTCGGCGTTCCGGGACCCTGCGTGAACCGCGAGATCCTGGCGGGTCCGGTGCAGGCTGCCACGACCGACACGACAACGAGCGGACTCTACTTCCTGTACTACCGCCAGGATGGGACGCTGCTCAACAACGCCGCCCAGGCCGCGCAGATCGCGCGCATCGGCATCGGTCTCCGCACGAGCCCGCAGTCGCTGGGCGAGGCAATGCGCAAGCTCGGCGGTCGAGATGCCGGCCGTGACTCGCTGCGGCTCACGGTCGGGATCCGCAACAGAATATGAACCTTGGTGATCATCGCCGGATGTGGTTGCGCTACGAGCTCAACTCAGGAGTACGACATATGATGCGCATAAATGAACGCAAGCTCGGCCGCCGCGAGGGTTTTGCCCTCGTCATGGCTCTCGGCGCGATGGTGATTCTCGGGACCCTGGTCGCCGGCTCGGCCTTCGTCGTCATGCAGGAGACTCGTCTCGGCCGGAACCAGGTTGTTCAGGGCCGTGCCTTCGCGGCCGCCGAGTATGGGCTCAACAAGATCCAGGCGGATTGGGACAAGACGCCCAACCTGCAAATGAACAACGGTGCGACATTCGACACGACGTACATCATTCCGGGTCAGGGAACGTCCCGGGTGCGCTATACGCGCCTGAACAACGAGACCTTCTGGATCGTGTCCGAAGGCAAGGTCGGGATCGGCAGCGCCACCGACCCGAAGTCGATGGCCGTCAAGCGCGTCAACAGCATCCTGCGTCTGCGCGTCCCGTCCATTCGCGCGAACGGAGCGATCACCACCAACGGTGACATCGAGATAAAGGGATCGGCGTCGGTCACCGGGATCAACAGCATCCCACCCGGCTGGGCGGGGTGCGATGCGACCGCCGCGAACAAGGCCGCTGTCGTCGCGCCTCCCGGCGCACTGGTGACCATCCAGAAGCCAAGCAATGCCATCGGAACCCCGCAGGTGCTGCGCGACTCCCTGGCGGCGGACTCCTCGACCTACGTTCGCTACGGCGACGAGAACTGGACGACGCTCCTCGCACAGGCCAACATCGTCCTGACAGGAAATCCGGCCGGAGTCGATCCGGTGGCGGTAAACGGCTCCTGCGCGCGAACGCCGACGAACTGGGGAGAGCCCAATCGTGGCCTTGGATCGGTGGCCGCGTGCTACAACTACTTCCCGATCATCTATTCGCCCGGAAACCTCCAACTCAACGACGGGCGCGGCCAGGGCATCCTGCTCGTGAACGGCGATCTCCAGATCAACGGCAACTTCACGTGGAGCGGCCTCATCGTCGTGCGCGATGACTTCGACAAGGGTAATGGCAACGCGACCATTTATGGTGCCGTGATGGCGCGCGATGCGACGGTCGTCGATCACTCGTTCATTCAGGGTAATACGACGTACGCGTACTCCCAGTGCGCGCTCGATCGCGCGCTTCGTGGCTCGGCGCAGGTCGTCCAAGCGCGTGAGCGTGCGTGGGCGGAGCTGTTCTAGGGTGGGGTGTTGAACGCAGGCGCATACATGAACGAAGAGGGAGAGCAGTTCGCTCTCCCTCTTTCGTTTGCGGCCCCGGTTGTGGCGCCTCCCGCGGATCGCGTCACCCGCTGGCGGCGGCATTCGCGCCGGCCACGACCACGGAGAATCGAATCAGCCGCCCGACGAATCCCACGACGATGAACTGCCAGGGGCGGAGCTCCAGCGCGCCGCCAAGCAGGCTGACGATGTAGAACGGCGGAATGCCGACCACCGCGCTGACGAAGACGAAAAGCACGACCGGCCCGCGCCAAGCCCGTGCCTTTGCGAGGACCCGCTGCATGCGCTCGGAATCCCTGGCGATCGGAAGCCGCAGCATTCCCTGCCCCGCGAAGAAGATCGCGGTCTTCGCCGTCATCTGCCCGAGCGTTCCGGCGAGAATGAGTGGAACGACCATCGAGCGCTCGGACATCGCGCCGGCCGCCGCGAGGTATACCTCGGCGTTGATGACCGGGACAAAGCCGCCAATGACGCACATCACGTACGTCGTCGCGTAAAGCCCGAGGTGTTCGCGCCAGCCTTCCACGTCGCCGCCAGCGATCCGCTAGCCCGCCGATTCTTCCGCCTCGTCCGCATGCTCCACGATGTCGCCGGTCTTGAACAGGATGCCGCGAAGAATATCGCGCCAGAGTGGCTTCTTGCGGAGCAGGAACTCGAGGTCCATGCCAAAGTGCTTCATTTCTTCCTTCTGGGCGTTTCGCATGATCGCCTTCGCGACGCGGTCCTTCTCGACCGAGATGCGCTGCTCATACCATCCGATCGCCTCCGCTTCCTCGATGAGCGAGGTGATCATGCGCGCGAAGGTGCGAACCTCGGGCGACAGTTCCTCCGGCGGTTCGTGGTACTGGTCGAAACCCATGTGAGTTGACTCCGTTTCGAGGGGTGGGCGCCCGGACTGGCAGTCGCGCCGCCATCGCGCGTTCCTGCCAAAACGCTCCGCGCCCCAATCAAGGCGTGGCGTCGTGCAATGCGTGAACAGAACACAAAACGACAGCGGTGAGGCAGCGTCGTTGAGAATAAAGTCGCGGCTACGATAAAGAGATACCGGGACACGATTCCGGCTCGCGAATTCCGACCGCTGCGGGCGCCTGGCTGCCCCAGTGGTCCGATCCGGCCCATGCGAGGCATCGGAGCCTCCGCTTGACAACCCATAAGTCAGAACTTATATGTGGGACATGCAAAGAGCGGCCCTTTCCGAGAACAGGATCTTTCACGTGCTGGCTGACCCGAGCCGCCGGGCGATCCTCGAGTCGCTCACGCGTGGCGAAGCGGCGGTGAAGGACCTCACGGCGCGGTTCGACATCTCGCAACCGGCGGTTTCGCAGCATCTCGCCGCCTTGAAGGGCGCCGGTCTCGTGAACGGCCGGCGCGAGGGCCGCTGTGTCTACTACCGGGTGGAGCCGCGGGGGATGAAGCCGCTCATCGACTGGATCGCGCACTACCGGGCCTTCTGGACCGAACGTGTCGACCGCCTTGAACGACTGCTGGAGACAATGGACGAATGACTCCCCTCGACAAGACCGTGTCAGCGCAAACCGATACTGTTTCGCTCGAATTCGATTTGCAGCATTCGCCGGAGAAGGTGTGGCGCGCCCTCACCGACCCCGCGTTGCTCACCGAGTGGCTGCTGCCGGTCGTCGGCTTGAAGCTCGAGCCGGGGGCCGCGTTCACCTTCAGGACGCAGCCGTACCCCGGGTGGGACGGTACCGTGAATTGCCGGATGCTCGAGATCGAGGCGCAGAGGAAGCTCAGCTACTCGTGGGTCGTCGGCGACATGGAGCTGAACACTGTCGTGACCTTCACGCTCGCCCCTACGGCGTTGGGCACGCGCCTGTCCCTCGTGCAGACGGGCTTCAAGCGTGACCAGAACCGGGAATCCGGCGGCGCACGTTATGGCTGGAAGATGATGGGCGGGAAGCTCGTGGACCTGCTCGCGAGGATTTCATGAGCGACGCACACCCCGTCGAGAGTCGCTGACATGATCGGTGACCTGCCCTCCCGCAGCCATTCGCCGGGAGATCGCCACGACCTGATCCGCGTGCAGGGCGCGCGGGAGAACAACCTCAAGGACGCCACGATGGCGGGCGGATCGTCTTCGAAGGCACACCGGCCGACCTCGTCGCGTCGAGGTCAACGCTGACCGGCGAGCACCTCGCGTCGTTTGTCCTGGATCGTGCGCCCGCGGTCCCGCCAGCTTCGCCGGAATGGTCTCGTGCTCGTCCCAGGAGGAGGTCCCATTGAACTGGAACGCGTGGGTTCGGCAGGTGCACCGTTGGCTCTCCATAGCCTTCACGGTGACCGTCATCGCCAACTTCGTCGCCATGGCGCAGGGGGAGCCTCCCGCCTGGGTGACGTATTCCCCGCTCCTGCCGCTTGCCCTGCTCCTGTTCAGCGGGCTGTTCCTCTTCGCATTGCCCTATGTGACGAAGTGGCGCGGCCGGCGACGCGTCGACTGAACGGGCTGACGAAACGGGACGAGCCACCGCCCTGGTCCGGGGAGTTGGTTCGATGCCGCGACGCATGCATGTCGTCATCAGCATTCCCCGCGGCGCAACGAGAAAGCACGTCGCGCTTACGAGTAGAAACGTCTATCTGGAACCTTCAGGAGTGAAGAAAATGAATAAATCTGGCGCGAGCGAAGGCCCTGCAGCATCGGAGCTCATCTCGAGGAGAATTGCCGAGCTCGGGGACTGGCGCGGGGCAACCCTCGGCAGGATGCGCAACCTCATCCGGCAGGCAGATCCGGACGTCGTCGAGGAGTGGAAGTGGATGGGCACTCCGGTCTGGTCGCACGGCGGCATCATCTGCACGGGCGAATCGTACAAGCAGGCCGTCAAGCTCACCTTCGCCAAGGGCGCATCACTGACGGATCCGGCGGGACTGTTCAATTCCAGTCTCGACGGCAACACACGCCGCGCGATCGACATTCACGAAGGAGAAGACGTCGATGCCGCCGCCTTCAAGGCGCTCGTTCGCGAGGCGGTCGCCCTCAACGGTTCGGCCAAGCCGAAACGGTCGAAGAAGGCGAAACCGTAGGCCGATCCGAGGCCACACCGAGACGACAAAAACACCGCTCGGGCCGAGAAGGCGCGAGCGGTGTCAGTCGTGCTCTGCAACAATACCCGGGACGAGACTCGAACTCGTAAGACCCGAAGGTCGGGGGATTTTGAGTCCCCTGCGTCTACCGATTCCGCCACCCGGGCAGGCTGAGACAATCTAGCCGCCGGCCAGCGGCCCCTCAACGCGGCGGTGGCGTCCCCGGCGGTCGCTTGCCACCCCGGCCGTCCGGGCCCGGCGGCCCGCCCCGGCCGCGACCATCGCGCCGGGCGTCCATGTCATCCATGCGGCGCTGCGCGAAGTCCACGAACGCCTGGAAGCGCGCGCGTTGCACGGGCGTGAGGAAGGCCGCCAGCTCGCGCTGCTCGCGATCCACGAGGTCCAGACGGCCGCGCTGGACGCGCAACACGGTGTCGAGCAGCTCGGCGACCCGCGCCTGGTTCAGGCGGTCGTCCGGGTTCGCGAGCTCGGCGCGCAGGGCGATGCGTGCTTCGCGCTCCTGCTGAAAGAGTTGGCGGCGCTGCGCATCGAGGCGCTGGTTCACCGCCATCAGCTTTGTCATCTGGTCGTCGGTGAGCTGCAGGCGCTGCTTCACTTCGGCGGCGAAGTTTTCGCGGAAGCGCTGCTCGAGCTGGGCGCGCTCCTGCGGCGTGCGCACGGCACGCTGACCGGTCACACCGCCACCGCGCGCGGTGCCCTGGGCCGCGAGCGGACCGCCCAGCGCTCCGATCGCCACGGTCGCGACCACCATCATCCTGAGCATCATGGTGTGCCTCCCTCCCACGCCGGGACCGGCAGCACGGCGGCCGGCTCGGCGGGAGTGCCTCCGTCAAAGTCGTCGATCTCCGCGAGCAATTGCGCCAGCTCCTCGTCGTCGAGACTGCTCAGTCGCCCGGAAAAGGAAAGCGCCTGCGTGTCGGTAGCGGGTCCCCCGCTGGCGCCCTCGACCGAAATGACACCGCTATCGAGAAGGTTGCCATCGCGCGCACGGCTCAGCGATGCCGCACCGATCGCCATGACCGCGATCGTTGCGGCGATCCGCCACGTCGCGACGCTCGGCATCCGCGAACGGGTCCGCCGCGCCGGGATGGCTGCCGCGATCCGCCCCACATCAACCTGGGCGGCACTCCGACTCAGGATGACGCGCGCGCGATGCAGCAGGGCCAGCTCGGCGGCGCAGTCGGCGCACGACGCGACGTGCGCGTCGACGCGACGGCGATCATCCGCGGACAGCGTGTCGTGCACCGCGTTGCAGAGCAGGTCCCGGATGTCGGCGTTCGGACAATCATTCATCGAGCAACTCCTTCACCGCGCGCAGGGCGTTGTGATAGTGAACACGGGCCGCACCCTCGGTGCTCCCCAGGACATCGGCGATGTCCCGATACGACATCCCTTCGCTGACGCGAAGGGTGAACACTTCCCGCTGCATCCGCGAGAGCCGGCTCATGGCCTGCACCAGCACTCGCTCCGTTTCGTCCGCGACGACGGCATCCAGCGCCGTGTATTCGGTGGCCACGTCGTCCTCCTGGATCTCAACGTCACCACGGCGCCGCTTCGCCACTCGCCGCCGATCCAGCAACAGCCGCCGCTGGATCGTGAACAGCCACGTCCGAAGAGAGCTCTCCCCACGGAAGCTGTCGAGCGAGGCGAACGCCCGCACGAACGTGTCCTGCACCAGCTCCTCGATTTCCTCGCGCTCCCCGAGGCTCGATGCAAACCGCGCCAGGGCCTCGGCGTGGCGAGCAACGAGCTCGGATGCAGCGCGCTCATCGCCAGCTTTCCAGCGTGCGATCAACCCGGCATCGGTCGGTTCGTCGGGAGATCGCGGAGCGGTGCTCATTCGATTCCGATCGTTGGACGGGCTTGAGGCCGCGACGTTAAGGCGAAGCGCGACCGAGGGTTCCTGCGCCGGTTGACGCGACTGACGAGGCCGGGTACGTTTCGGCTGAACGACCGTTCGAAATCCATCGTCCGTCCCTCGCGCTGGAGCGCTCGTGTCTCAGCTCCCACACGACCAGAAGCTGGACGCCCTCCTGGCGAGCGCCGCGCGTGTGTTCGCCGCGCGAGGCTACCACGAGACGAGCATGCGGGATCTGGCCACCGAGACCGGGACGTCACTCTCGGGGCTGTACTACTACGTGAAGAGCAAGGAAGAGCTCCTCTTCCTCATTCAGGACCGGAACTTCGCCGCCGTCGTCGCGAGCCTCCGCGAGGCCCTCGAGGGGGTCACCGATCCTGTGCGGCAGCTCGAGACGTTCATCGAGAATCACCTCGAGTTCTTTGCGTCGCACATGCCGGAGATGAAGGTCCTGTCGCACGAGGCCCTGGCGCTCACCGGGGACTTCCTCGCCCTCGTCAACACGCGGAAGCACGAATATACCCGCATGCTGATGGACATTCTCGCCCGCCTCGAGGAAACGAACGGGCCGGCGCACGCCAACCGCCGCGTCGCAGCATACGCCCTGTTCGGCATGATGAACTGGATCTACAACTGGTACGACCCGCTCGGCGATCTCGACGTGCGGCTGCTCAGCCAGAACATGACCCGGCTGTTCCTCGGTGGATACGTCGGGCACCCGGTCGCCGCGTCGGCATTGCCGCACCGAACTGCCGGCTGACGGATTCACCCTACTGCGAGGCGTTCCAATGGCAACTGCAACGATGGCCGAGACGGACAAGGGCACGAAGACGCTCGTCGAGTATCGCAAGGAGGGCAACGTCGCGGTCTTCCTGCTCACCGACCCGCCGGCCAATACGTACACGCACGAGATGATGCGGCAGCTCGACGAGTGCATCCTCCGCGCGCGATTCGACAACGATGTGCAGGTCATCGTGATCCGCGGCGCGGGCGAGAAGTTCTTCAGCGCCGGCGCCAACATCAAGATGCTGAACGAGGCGGATCCCGTCTTCAAGTACTACTTCTGCCTCCACGCGAACGAGACGCTGAGCCGGCTGGAGCAGACCCCGAAGCTCGTCATTGCCGCGATCAACGGCCACTGCGTCGGCGGCGGACTCGAGATCGCGATGGCCGCTGACATCCGCATCGCGCGCGCCGAAGCCGGAAAGATCGGGCTCCCCGAAGTGAACCTCGGCGTGCTCCCGGGCACCGGCGGTACCCAGCGCCTCGCACGCATCGTCGGCAAGGCAAAGGCGATCGAGCTGATGGTCACCGGGCGCTCGTTCTCCTTCGAGGAAGCGGAGAAGATGAACCTCGTCACCGCCGTCCTTCCCAAGGCGGACTGGTGGGAGAGCGTCATGCTGTACGCGAACCAGTTCACCCTCCCGAACAAGGCGTCGTTTGCGGTCGGCCAGATCAAGCGCTCTGTCGTCTCCGGGATGGAGATGTCGTTCGAGTCGAGCCTGACGCTCGAACGCGAGCTGCAGAACCTGCTCTTCAAGAGTGCGGACGCGAAGGAGGGCATCGCGGCCTACGTCGAGAAGCGGCAGCCCGTGTTCAAGGGGAAGTAGCGTGACCGTCGCCCCGGGCGCTGTCGGCGTCGCGCGCTTCCCCGACCTGCTGGTCATCGGTGGAGAGCGGGTCGAGGCGGCGTCCGGGAAGCGCTTCGCGGTCGTGAATCCGGCGACTGAGGAGGAGCTCGCCCCGGTCGCCGAGGGGGACGCGGCGGATATCGACCGCGCCGTGCAGAGTGCCCGCGCGACGTTCGAGTCCGGAACGTGGCGCTCGATGAGCGCCCGGAAGCGCGGTGCCCTGCTCTATCGGCTCGGCGAGATGTGTCTCGCCAACATCGACGAGCTCGCGCGCCTCGAGACGCTGAACAACGGCAAGCCGCTGTTCGAGTCGATGATCGACGTCCGGCTCACCGCCGACACTCTCAAGTACTATGGGGGGTGGGCCGACAAGATCCACGGCGAGACGATCCCCGTGGAGGGCCCGTTCCTCAACTTCACGCTGCGCGAGCCGCTCGGTGTCGTTGGCGCGATCGTGCCGTGGAATTTCCCGATGTCGCTCGCTGCCTGGAAGGTCGGGCCTGCGCTCGCCTGCGGGAACACCATCGTGCTCAAGCCCGCGGAGCAGACGCCGTACACGGCGCTGCGCATGGCCGAGCTCGCGCTGGAAGCCGGGTTCCCGGCCGGTGCGTTGAACTGCGTTCCAGGGTTCGGCCCCACTGCGGGCGCGGCGCTCGTCCGGCATCCCGGCGTGGACAAGATCGCGTTCACCGGCTCGACTGCCGTGGGCCAGGAAGTGATGCGCGAGGCGGCAGCGACGCTCAAGAAGGTGTCGCTCGAGCTCGGTGGAAAGTCGCCGAACATCGTCTTCGCCGACGCGGACCTCGACGCCGCATCCCGCGGCGCGTTGTCCGGGATCTTTTATGGGAAGGGCGAGGTGTGTGCGGCGGGCTCCCGCCTGCTCGTCGAGGAGTCGGTGCGCGAGGACCTCATGAGCCGCGTGCTCGACCGCGCGAACAAGATGGTCGCGGCGGATCCCCTGCTGCCGAAGACGCGGCTCGGCGCGCTCGTCACGAAGAAGCAGATGGACCGGGTGCTCGGCTACATCGAGGGTGCGAAGTCGCAGGGTGCAACGCTGCGTACGGGCGGCATGCGCACGCCGGTCGACGGCAAGGGCTACTTCGTCGCCCCGACCATTTTCGACGATGTCACCTCCGACATGACGATCGCGCGCGAGGAGATTTTCGGTCCCGTGCTCGCCGTGATGACGTTCACCGATGGCGTCGATGGAGCGGCTGCGCTTGCCAACTCCACCATCTACGGGCTCGCCGCCGGCATCTGGACCCGCGACATCAAGAAGGCGCTGCGAGCGGCGAAGGCCGTCCAGGCGGGCACCGTATGGATCAACACGTACAACATGTACGACGCGGCGTCGCCCTTCGGCGGCTTCAAGCAGTCTGGCTTCGGGCGCGATCTCGGCGTGCATGCGCTCGAGGGATACACGCAGGTGAAGTCGGTCTGGGTCGACCTGTCGTGAGCGGCGCGTGCGCGAGGCGGTGATCGTGGATGCGGTGCGGACGCCCATCGGCAAGCACGGTGGCGCACTGAGCGGTGTGCGGCCGGATGACCTCGCGGCCACGGTCATCCGCGCGCTCGTCGAGCGCAGTGGCGTCGATCCGGTTTCGATCGACGATGTGATCCTCGGGTGCGCGAACCAGTCGGGCGAGGACAACCGAAACGTTGCGCGGATGAGCGCCCTGCTCGCGGGACTCCCGGTGGAGATACCCGGTCAGACGGTCAACCGACTGTGCGGGTCGGGGCTCCAGGCGATCATCAGCGCCAGCCAGGCGATCCGTGCGGGGGAGGGCGAGTGCTTCATCGCCGGCGGAGTCGAAGCCATGTCGCGCGCGCCGTGGGTCATGCTGAAGCCACAGGACGCGTTCCCGAGATCTGCGCCCGAGATGGCGGACACGACGCTCGGCTGGCGATTCACGAATCCGGCGATGCCCGCGGAGTGGACCGTGTCGCTCGGCGAGACGGCCGAGCGGGTTGCCGAGCAGCGTCATGTCTCGCGAGCGGACCAGGATGGGTTCGCATTCGAGAGCCAGCAGCGCACCGCGCACGCCCTTGCCGAGGGACACTTTTCGCGAGAGATCGTTCCCGTCGAGGTGCGCGACCGCCGCGGCGCGCGAGCGGTGGTGGATCGGGACGAGCATCCGCGCCCCGATGTGACGCTGGATAAGCTCCGTGCCATGAAGCCGGCGTTTCGGTCGGAAGGCGGAACCGTCACCGCCGGATCGTCGAGCGGCATCAACGACGGCGCCAGCGCGGTCCTCATCATGGAAGCGGACGCCGCGACGCAGCGCGGTCTGCGCCCGCTCGCGCGCATCGTCGCGAGCGCGGTCGCTGGCGTCGCACCCGACGTCATGGGGCTCGGACCGGTACCCGCCATTCGGAAGGCGCTGGAGCGCGCAGGGCTGTCGATCGAGGACATCGATCTCGTCGAGCTGAATGAGGCCTTCGCCGCGCAGGCGGTTGCATGCGTGCGCGAGCTCGGCATCGACCCTGCGCGCGTGAACGTGAATGGGGGAGCGATTGCGCTCGGTCATCCGCTGGGCGCATCGGGGGCGCGGATCATGACGACGCTCGTGCACGAGATGACGCGGCGGAAGGCGCGCTACGGCCTCGCGGCGATGTGCATCGGCGTCGGCCAGGGCATCGCGACCATCGTCGAGCGAGTGCCGTGAGTTACGCCAACGTCCTGCTGTCGCGGCACGGCGGTGTCGGCACGCTGACGCTGAATCGTCCCGAGAAGCTGAACGCCTTCGCCGGCGAGATGCGCCGCGAGATCGCGGATGCACTGGACGACCTCGAGGCCGACGCGGGAATCCGGGTGGTCGTCATTACCGGCGCCGGCCGCGGCTTCTGCGCGGGCGCCGACGTCGCTTACATGGCGCAGCTCGTGGAGGCACAGGACACCGCCGCGATGTCGGCGCTCGTCGAGGCCGGTAGGCGGGTGGTGATGACCATTCGTCGGTCGTCGAAGCCCGTGATCGGTGCCATCAATGGCGTCGCTGCCGGCGGCGGCGCCAATCTCGCGCTCGCCTGCGATGTCCGCATCGCGAGCGATCGCGCCGTGCTCGTGCAGTCGTTCAATCGCATCGGGCTGCATCCGGACTGGGGCGGGACTTATTTCCTGCCGCGGCTCGTCGGGCCGGCGAAGGCGCTCGAGCTGATGTGGGATGCGCTACCGATCGAGGCAGATGAGTGCCTCAGGCTTGGCCTCGTGAATCGCGTGGTGCCGCATGAGCTGCTGTCCGAGACCGTCGCGGCCTACGCCGCCGGGCTCGCGGCGAAGCCTGCGCTCTCGCTGGCGCTGACCAAGCGCGCGATCTATGACTCGCTCGACCATTCCCTGCCCGAGATGCTCGACTACGAGCTCGATGCACAGCTGCAGTGTTTCCGGACCCGAGATGCGGCCGAAGGTATTCGCGCCTTTGTCGGCAAGCGCGCACCCGTGTTCGGCGCGTAGCGCAGTTTCGAACGACCACCGTACCCGTTCCCGTTTCCCGTAGCTGGAGAGTCACATGCCACTCGCAAAGATCGGCAACTTCGATGACTGGATCGACCTCTTCAAGGTCTGGCAGGACGATATCGGCGTCGACGCGAAAGAGCTGAAGGACTACAAGTTCGACGTCAAGCTCGGCGACGTGGACGTCCCTGAGATCGAGTTCGGGCACTACGCCGGCCAGCGGAAGTGGCCGACCGTGATGCACATCCCGGATCAGCGTATCCGCGACGCGCTCCAGACGCTCATCGTGTTCCAGGGCGACACGGAGTTCGCCTCGGTCGAGCAGCAGCGCGCCCTGCTCCAGAACGCGCCCAGCGACTACGACCTGATGTCGATCTACCGCGTGATGGCGGAGGAGATGCGTCACGGCTGGCAGATGTCCTACCTCCTCGTGACGCACTTCGGCGACGAAGGCAAGCGCGAGGCGGAGAAGCTGCTCTCGCGGCGCGCCGAGGAGCACGAGCGGCTGCTCGGCTCCTTCAACGAGGCGGTCGAGAACTGGCTCGACTTCTTCTCGTATACCGAGTTCATCGACCGGGACGGAAAGTACCAGCTCCAGATGATGTCGACGTCGGCGTTCGGTCCTCTCGCGCGCTCGATGAAGCCGATGCTCAAGGAGGAGTCGTATCACCTCGGCACCGGCAACAACGGGCTGATGCGCATCCTGAAGGCTGGGGTCATTCCCGTTCCCATCATGCAGCGCTACTTCAACAAGTGGGTCTCGACGGCCTTCGACCTGTTCGGGACCGACCGGTCGTCATCGGCGCAGTGGGCGTATGTGTGGGGCCTCAAGGGCCGCTTCGACGAGCGGACGAACCCGCAGCCAGCCGACCAGCAGAAGCTGAATGAGGCAGCTCGCGAGCTCTATCGCCAGGAAGTTCAGGGGCTCATCGATCGACTGAACCAGTATGTCCCGGAGGACCAGCCCAAGCTCATCATCCCCGACCTCCGCTTCAACCGGCGGATCGGCGAGCACAAGGGGAAGACGTTCACGATCGATGGGCAGCCGATGGAGCGCGAGCACTACAAGGAGTACCTTGCGAAGCAGTTGCCGACGGCGGAGGATCGCGAGGTTCTTCGTGGCATCTTCAAGGAGAACAACTGGATTCAGGCGAAGAAGTCGGACGGCGCCAACTGATTCGTCCGGCACCGCGGTGACCATGGAGCTCATCGCGCACCGCGGCGCGTCACGCGAGTGCCGGGAGAACACCCTCCCGGCGTTCGCGCGCGCGATCGAGCTCGGTGCCGATGGCATCGAGCTCGATACGCACATCACCAGCGATGGCGTCGTCGTGGTCCATCACGACGCAGTACCACGGGGAGACACGCCGTCTCGACACCTTGCCGGCCGCGGGTTCAGCGCGCTCACGGCAGATGAGGTCCGCACCTTTCGCTTCCCCGACGGCTCAGGCATCCCGACGCTGGACGAAACCCTCGACCTCGTCGGCGACCGGGCGATCCTCTACGTCGAGCTCAAGGGTCGGCATATCGAGCGCGAGGTGCAGCAGCGCATGCGCGCGCGGCCGGTGCGGTATGCGCTTCACTCCTTCGACCATGCGGCGGTGAAGCGCGTGCGCGCGCTACCCGGCGATATCCGCGCCGGCGTGCTGACGTGCTCGTATCTGCTCGAGCCTGAGCGTGTGCTTGCAGCGGCGGATGCGATCGACTACTGGCAGAGTGAGGACCTGGTCGATGAAGCGCTCGTGGATCGTGTCCACGCGGCCGGAGGGAGGGTCATCGTCTGGACCGTGAACCGGCCCGAGCAGGCCGCAGCGCTGGCCGCCATGGGCGTGGATGGCATCTGCACCGACGACCTCCGGGAAGTCGGCCGTGGCATCGGTCGAATCGCATGAGCGGCATCCGAGTGGTGGCCGTCATCGGGGCTGGCACCATGGGGCATGGCATCGCGTACGTCGCCTGCGCTGCCGGGTACACTGTTCGGCTTCACGATGCGAACGCCGAGGCGCTGTCGCACGGCGCGTTGCGCGTGGCGGCGTCGTTCGAGAAGGCGATCGAGCGCGGAAAGTCCTCGCCGACCGATCGCGATGCAGCCCTCGCCCGCCTGTCCACTCCGCGCTCGATCGCTGACGCCGCGAACGGTGCTGATCTCGTCATCGAAGCCGTTCCGGAGCGGCTGGAGATCAAGCAATCGCTCTTCCACGCCGTCGAGGAAGTCGTTGGCGACGGGGCGTTGCTCGCGTCGAATACGTCGTCCCTTTCGATCGGGGCTATCGCGAACGGGTTGCGGCGGCCGGGGCGTGTGCTCGGCATGCATTTTTTCAATCCCGTTCCAGTCATGAAGCTCGTGGAGCTCATCCGCTCCGGGGTCACCGATGCGGGCGCAATCGACGAGGCACGTGCGTTCGTCGCGAGCCTGGGAAAGACGGCGATCGTCGTGGGCGATACGCCGGGGTTCGCGACGAGCCGTCTCGGCGTTGTGCTCGGGCTCGAGGCGATCCGCATGCTCGAGCAGGGAGTGGCGACCGCGGAGGACATCGACCGCGCGATGGAGCTCGGATACAATCATCCGATGGGGCCGCTGAGGCTGACGGACCTCGTCGGGCTCGATGTTCGTCTCGCGATCGCAGAGCACCTGCACCGGACATTCGGCGCCGACACGTACGCACCGCCTGCGCTGCTGCGCGACATGGTCGCGTCCGGCAAGCTTGGAAAGAAAACGGGTGAAGGCTTCTACCGCTGGGAGAGCGAGAAATGACCGAGGAACAGCTCGTCCTGCAGGAACGGCGCGGTGCCGTCAGCATCCTGACCATCAACCGCCCCGACAAGCGCAACGCGCTGAATGGCGCGCTGCGGTGCTCGCTGCTTGGGGCGCTCGATGCCGTAGCGCGCGATGCCACCGTTCGAGCGATCGTGCTCACGGGGGCGGGTGACAAGGCGTTCGTCGCAGGCGCCGACATCGCGGAGTTCGAGGGGCGCTCGCCCGTGGACCAGTTCCGCGTGATGAAGCAGCCGACGGTGTTCGACGCGCTCGAACGCCTCGGCAAGCCGGTGATCGCGGCGATCAATGGCTTTTGCCTCGGCGGCGGGATGGAGCTCGCGCTGGCGTGCGACATTCGAATTGCCTCCACGGCCGCGCGGTTCGGGCAGCCGGAAGTGAACCTCGGGATCATCCCCGGCGGCGGCGGCACCCAGCGGCTTCCACGCATCGTGGGCCTCGGAGCGGCGTCGCGCATGATCCTCACGGGCGACCTCATCGACGCCGCGGAAGCGCTGCGCCTGCGTCTCGTCGAGGAGGTCGTCGCGCCGGATGCGCTAATGGGGCGCGCGGTGGCGATCGCGGAGAGCATCGCGGCGAAGAGCCCGGTCGCCGTGAGCGCCGCGCGGGAAGCGACGCGCGCCGCCCTGAGCCTTCCCCTGGACGAAGGCCTCAAGCTCGAGACAGCACTCTTCCAGCTGTGCTTCTCGAGCGAGGACAAGGCCGAAGGCGTCAAGGCCTTCCTCGAGAAGCGTACGCCGAACTTTCCCGGCCGGTGAACGATATCCGCATCACTGACGTCCACATCCACATCCAGCCCTGGCGACAGCTCAAGCCGGGACCGCGCAAGACGATGGCGATGGCAAAGGAAGATCACTTCGACTTCCTCATCGCGCTGATGGATGACCCGAAGCTGCTGCTTCAGATGATGGATGAGCAGGGTATCGCGCGGGTGGGCATGGTGAACTACCCGAGCCCCGACCTCATGGGGTTCGATGACTCCACGAACGAGTTCGCGGCGCGGTACGCGGAAGCGGCACCGAGCCGGCTCCTGCCGTACGGCGGCGTGCATCCCCGCTTCACGAAGAACGCGCGCCGCGATGTCGAGCATCTCGTCGAGCTCGGGACGAGAGTGCTGAAGCTCCATCCGCCCCATCAGGTCATGGCCGCGAATGCGTATACCGATGGACTGACGGCGCTCGGCGAGATCTACGCTACGTGCGAGCGCGTCGGGATGCCGGTGATGATCCACACGGGCACGAGCATCTTCCCGGGAGCCCGCAGCAAATACGGCAATCCGATGGAGATCGACGACGTCGCGATCGACTATCCGGATCTCCGCATCATCATGGCGCACGGCGGTCGTCCGCTGTATATGGATGAAGCGTTCTTCATCCTGCGGCGCCACAAGCACGTGCTGCTCGACCTCTCCGGGATTCCGCCGAAGAACCTGCTCGAATATTTTCCGCGGATCGAGGAGCTCAGCGCGCAGCTGCTCTGGGGCACCGACTGGCCAAGCCCGGGGGTCAGCAGCATGCGCAAGAACGTCGACCAGTTTCTTGCCCTGCCCCTTCCCGATGCCGTCAAGCGCGCGACGCTCCAGGACAATCCGGAGCGGCTCCTTCCTTCGCCATAGTACCTGATCGCCCGCGTCGTTCTCCCTTCTCGGAGGTTTCACTACATGATGCGTCGCTCCCTGGCGCTCCTCACCGTCGCCACCCTCGGGTGTACGCCGGCGCAACAGCCCGTCACGACGACGCCCCCTCCGGCGCCGGCTTCGTCTGATTCTTCCCGCACCGGCGCGATGGCCGGAGCGCCCGGGGCGCGCAAGGGCTCGTTGTCGGTCCCCAACGACAATCCATTTCCGAGCACCTACCGCGCGGCGCCCTCACGGCCGACGGTGATCCGGAACGCAACGATCATTAGCGCCGCCGGCCCAACGATGCGCGGCGCATCGATCCTGCTGCGCGACGGCCGCATCGTCGAAGTCGGTGCGACGGTCAATGCCCCTGGCGACGCCATCGTCATCGATGGCACCGGGAAGTACGTCACTCCCGGACTCATCGACACGCATTCCCACCTCGGCGTCTACGCGGCGCCGGGTGTCGCCGCGCTCAGCGATGGCAACGAGGCCACCAATCCGGTCACGGCGCATGTGTGGGCCGAGCACTCGGTGTGGCCGCAGGATCCGCAGTTTCCGCGCGTCCTCGCCGGGGGAATCACGACGCTGCAGGTGCTGCCCGGATCGGCAAACCTGATCGGCGGCCGGAGCGTCGTGCTCAAGGTCGTTCCGGGACGCACCGTCCAGTCGATGAAGTTCCCCGACGCCAAGTACGGGCTGAAGATGGCGTGCGGCGAGAATCCGAAGCGCGTGTACGCCAGCCGTGGACCGTCAACCCGCATGGGGAACGTTGCGGGCTATCGCGCTGCGTGGATCGAAGCCGGCGCGTATCGCCAGCGCTGGGACAAGTGGCGCGACAGCTCCAAGGGCGATCCGCCGTCGCGGGACCTCGGCCTCGAGACGCTCGCGGAAGTCCTGCGGGGCAACATCTACGTGCACAACCATTGCTACCGCGCTGATGAGATGGCGCAGATGATCGACATCGCCGACGAGTTCGGATACTCGATCCGCTCGTTCCATCACGGCGTCGAAGCGTACAAGCTCGCGGATGTTCTCGCGGCGCGTGGCATCTCCGGCTCGTTGTGGGCCGACTGGGGAGCGTTCAAGATGGAGGCGATGGATGGCGTGAAGGCCAACCTCGCGCTCGTGCACAAGGCGGGCGCGCGCGCGATCGTCCACTCCGACGACCCTTCGGGATCGCAGCGCCTGAATCAGGAGGCGTCGAAGGCGATGGCGTCCGGTAACGAGCACGGGATCCCGATCACCGATGACGATGCCATCAAGTGGATCACGATCAACGCCGCATGGGCGCTCGGCCTCGACGACCGGATCGGTTCGCTCGTCGCCGGCAAGAACGCGGATGTCGTGCTCTGGAACGTGAACCCGTTCAGCGTCTATGCGCGACCTGAAAAGGTGTGGATCGATGGAAGTCTCCGGTACGATCGACTCGACCCGACCCAGCGCTGGCGCACGGACTTCGAGCTTGGTTTCATTCCACTCGTGACGGAGGGCGGACGATGACGGGCCTTACTTCCCGCCGCCGGATCGTCGCCGTCGGCGTTGCGACGCTCGCGACGGTAGGCCTGCAGGACAGCATCGCAGCGCAGGCGCCCGCGCCGCGCGCCGCTGGGGCGGCACCGGTGGTCGCGATCGTCGGCGCGCGGGTGTATCCGGTCAGCGGCCCGATGATGGAGAACGCCACGATCGTCATTCGCGACGGCAAGATCGCCGCGATTGGCGCGAGCGTCGCGGTTCCTGAGGACGCGCAGCGCATCGACGGGTCGGGCAAGTGGGTGACGCCGGGGCTCATCAACTCGGCGACACAGCTCGGCCTCACCGAGATCGGCGCGATTCCCGAAACGGTCGAGAGCAACGCCGCCGGTGCGGACCGTATCGCTTCCGCGTTCCGGGTGTGGGAGGGACTCAACCCGGCGTCGATGCTGTTCGCGCCGGCGCGCAACGAGGGTATCACGTCGACGCTGATCGTCCCGAACGGAGGGCTCGTAGCGGGCCAGGCAGCGTTCGTCGATCTCCAGGATGGAACGCTCAGCGACATGCTGCGCCGGGGACCGGCGGCGATGGTCGCGCAGCTTGGCTCGTCGCAGGCCGCCAATGCAGGTGCGCGCGGTGAGCTGCTGCTCAAGATGCGCGAGCTGCTCGACGAAGCGCGGGCGTACGGCACACGGACGGCCCGCGGCGGTCAGCGACCGAATCCCACCGAGTTCGAGATCAGTCGCAGCGACCTCGAGGCGATGCGACCGGTGCTCGCGGGACAGATGCCGCTCATCGTCAATGTGGACATGGCCAGCGACATCGACGCGGTGCTCCGCCTCGCTGATGAGTACAAGCTGCGCGTGATGATCGGCGGTGGCGCAGAGGCGTGGAAGGTCGCGGAACGCCTGGCAGCAGCGCGTGTTCCCGTTCTCACCGGAGCGATGAACAACATCCCCGCGAGCTTCTCGACCCTTGGGGCGCGGCAGGAGAACGCCGCCCTGCTGCGACGC
>JANPKQ010000431.1:0-3141 GCA_031426115.1 Gemmatimonadaceae bacterium
GGCTCAGGTCACCGCTCACAAGGACGACGGCGTCGCGAACCCCGCGATCAGCCCCGACGGGAAGACGATCATCTACGAGAACGACTTCGACCTCTGGACGGTGGACGTTCCCAACGGGAAGCCCCATAAGGTCGTCATCACGATGGAGCTGGACCCGAAGGACAACGTCATCGAGTACATCACCGCGGATGACCGGGCGGATGGCTTCGCCATCTCCCCCACCGGCGACTACATGGCAGTGGACTTCCACGGCGAGGTCGTCGTCGTTCCCACCGATTCCGCGATCGGCGAGAAGATCCAGGTGACGAGCTCCCCGTGGCGCGAGCGCTTCCAGCAGTACTCGCCCGACGGGAAGAAGATCGCCTACATCTCCGACGAGTCGAAGGAGGAGGAGCTCTGGATGTTCGAGATCGCGACCGGCACGCGGAAGAAGCTCACGACGCACGAGTCGACCAAGAGCGAGCTGCTCTGGGCGCCGGGGTCGGCGAAGATCGCGGTCGATGCAGACAACCGCATCTTCGAAGTGGACATCGTCAGCGCGAAGATGACCGAGGTCGCACACAACGAGGCGGGCGGCTACACCCTCAGCGAGTACTCGCCGGACGGCAACTGGCTGCTCTACAGCAGGTCGGACGACGACCAGAACGCCGAGGTCTACCTCTATGATGTGCGGGCGAAGAAGGAGACCAACATCACGGGCAGCCCATTCCGTGACGTCGGCGGCCTCCTGACGCCCGATGGCAAGTCGGTGGTCTTCGTCTCGAACCGTGACGGAGGCGTCAATCACCTCTTCGTCGTGCCGCTGGCGCGCATGACGGAAGATCCGAACGACCCGCTCGTGCGCGAGCGGCTCCGGCGCGAACGGCCCGACTCGGGAACGCGCGGCGGTGGTGGTGCGGGCGCCGGTCCTGGCGGACCCGCGGGCGGATCGACAGCGGTCGCGTCGCCCGTGCGGGTCGATGCCGCGGGCATCGGACGTCGCGCAGTGCAGCTCACGCGCGGAACCAGTGCAGTCGGAAGCGTCTTCCTCTCGCGTGACGGGCGACTGATCTACTTCACGAGCACCGATGGTGAAGGCGCCGGGCTCTTCTCCGTCACGATCGATGGGAAGGACCGGCGGCGCGTCGCCCCCGGCACCTTCCCGGGCATCACGCCGACGGTGGACAAGCGAACGGTGTTCTACCGCGGGGCAGGCCCAACGGGAGGCCGGGGCGGCGGTGCCGGCGGCGCGGGCGCAGCGGCCGGTATGGAAATCTGGCGCATGACGCTCGCGAACCAGCGGAAGGAGCGCATCAACTTCTCCTTCCCGGTGCGCGTCGACAAGCGGGGCGAGTGGGAACAGCTCTTCGAGGAGAGCTGGCGGGTGATGAAGTACCGCTTCTACGATCCGAAGATGCACGGCAAGGACTGGGCGGCGGCGAAGGCCAGGTACAAGCCGTTGCTGCGTCATGCCGGTGCGAACGAGGATGTGTACGACCTCGCCAACGAGATGATCGGCGAGCTCAATGCGTCGCACACCGGTGTCAGCGGCCCGTCGAGTCGCGCGATGAGCGGTGGTCCGGCCACGCGCTATCTCGGCTTCGAGATGGAGCCGGCCGGGGGACGCTACCGCGTCAGTCACATCTACCGGGAAGGGCCGGCCGACAAGGAGTGGATCGACCTCAGCGTCGGCGACTACGTGCTCGCGGTCGATGGCACCGAGCTCAAGGCGGGCGACAACTACTGGAAGCTCCTCAGCGCCACGCTGAACGACTACATCCCGGTGCGCGTCGCGAAGTCGGCGGGCGGTGAAGGCGCGAAGACGATTCGCATCAACGCCGTTACCTCGCTCACCGACATCAAGTACGAGGAGTGGGTCGCGGAGCGACGCGCCTTCGTCGAGAAGGAATCGGGCGGGCAGATCGCGTACGTGCACATCCGGTCGATGAATCAGCCGTCGCTGGAGCGCTTCCGCAACGAGATCGACCAGTACTGGAATACGAAGGGCATCGTCGTCGATATCCGGTACAACGGTGGCGGCAACATCGACCAGGAGCTCATCGACATCCTCGAGCGGCGCCCGTATCAGTTCTGGAACAGCCGCACCGGCGCTCGTACGTGGGGCCGCCGCCCGCGGCAGGCGATCGCGGGCCCGAAGGTGATGCTGATCAACCAGCGTTCGGGCTCCGACAGCGAGGTCACGCCGCAGGGGTTCCGCGACCTCGGCATCGGCCGCATCGTCGGCACGCCGACCTCGGGTGCCGTCATCGCGACCGGCAGCTACGCCCTGATCAACGGCGGCAGCATCCGGACACCGGGCTCGCTCGTCATCACCTGGGATCCGTCAAAGCCCAACAACTACGGCATTAACCTCGAGAACTTCGGCGTGGCGCCGGATGTCTGGGCCGAGAATACACCGGCAGACGAACTGCGGAAGTTCGATCGCGAGCTGAAGGCGGCCGTGGATGAAGCGATGCGAATGCTGAAGGAAGGCAAGTGGCAGTTCACGACCGACAAGGACCGGTAGACGCTCACGCGTCCGGGCGTTCCTCACGCGCCGCCTCGCGTGATTCCACCGGGGCGGCGGTGGTGGTCTTCCTTCTCTTCCGCTGCGGTGCGCTCGCGCCCGCGGCGAGGTCGGCTTTCGCGCGCGCGGAGAGGCGATCGAGATACACGACGTAGCGCTCCATGCTCGTGCGCAACCAGGACATCGTCGGGATCACCGCATCCGCGAAGTGGCGACCCCAGTCGGGGCGCGTGCCGTCTGCGTCCTTGATCCCGAACTCCCGGGCGACCTCCCACGAGCTCGTCAACATTCCCGAGCGGCTCATGATATCGGGATCCCCGGCAAGCGCGGCGACCGCGCGACCGAGGAAGAGCGGCGACTCGGAAAAGAGAAAATGCTCGTCCTTTTTTCCACCCTCGCGCCACGTGTCGGTCGTCACCCCGAAATGGTCCAGCATCGATTCCGACCGAAGAAATCCGGGTGTGATTGCGATCGCTGCGACAGCATGCGGCCGAAGCTCCTCGGCGAGCCGCACCGCGAGCCCCTTGATGCCCGTCTTGACGAGGTCCGCCATCACGTTGCCGCCGCCGAACAGAGTGTCCGATTCGGTGACGCCAACGATGAGGCCACGCTTCTTCGCAATCATGCGCTTCGCC